>JAICIG010000207.1 GCA_025924495.1 Pirellulales bacterium
CGCCGACTGCCAGCCCGAGGAAATCCTTACCACCGGGGACCGCCAGCGAGCTTTGAAACTGGCCAACAAACTGAACAGCCTGGAAGCCGCCGAGCCCTTGGGCTGCCGCACGGTCGTTATCATCGAACCAGCGGGCGATGCTCGCTCGAGCGCCGCACAATCCGGCGGCGTCGGCCGACTGTCGGCGATCCCGACCACCGACGTGTGGGTTGCCGCAGTCGCGGACCATTCCGGCTGCCGCATTTGCTCCACGTCGCTCGATCGCCGCGACGTCGACAAGTTCGTCGAAAGCTTCAACCGACTCAATGTGGGCGACCCAGTCCATGCCTACGCCTATCGCGAATCGATTGCCGTCCGGCGTCCGCTGTCAGCCGAAGTCGCCGCAGCGAGCAAGCCGGCGGCGGAGGTGGCGTAAAATGGCAAACCGAGTTATCCGCCTCACCCTGGTCCTAACCGATCAGCAAATTGAGATGGCCAAGGCCGCAGCCCGAATTGAGGCCGCCGAATTCGGAGGCGATGCCGGCAACTGGCGTGGCGTGCTGATCGGTATCGCGTTGGGTGCGATCGGCAAGCGATTGCCGGAGCGGGCCGCGTACGCGAGCGGCCCTGCAGGGAAATGACGTCGACCGTCGCACAATTCAGCGACCGAGGATCCAGCCGCAATTTCCGGCGGCTGGTGATGGCCAGCGTCGCACGTTTCGGCGTCGGTCGATCGACAGACGCTCAATCTGGCGATGTCGCGTCGGCGGTCGCATTATTCAGCGGCCGGACCAGGTGACACCGGCTGCCGGAGTCGCCGTCTTCCGCGACGGAGTACTCTGCATAACTCCGCAGGCAGTGACGGCGACTACGTAGCTTTGCGCGAGGCTTTTGCCGCCGGCTTTTGAACCACCACGGCCGGCGCGTGAACCTTTAGGCCGCCCAGCTCTTTCGCGGCCAATTCGAGAAGCAAGTCATGGGCGATCTTTATTTCATCTACCTTCGCGGCAACCCTTCCAGAGCACACCAAGTTGACAACAGAGTCGAGCACGGGATTGCCGGTATTCTGCATGCCGCTCTTGATCTCATCAGGCATTAGAGGCCTCCTTGGGGTAACTGGTGTCACTGACACCTTTGACCGTCGTTTTCCGGGTGTCACTGACGGCTTTTTAGGAAAATTTTTCCTCGCCGTAAACCCTTAAGAAATGCCGAGTTTATCGGCGTTTTTCGCATCGTAAGGCATTGCGCCAAAAACAATTACGAATGCGGTGCTCTGCCAATTGAAGCTACGCTGGCAAGTCGAGAACTACTCGAGCCTTAAAGACTTTCCTCCGGCCCAGGACAAAGGGTTGGGACGACCTGCCCTGGAATCTCCGCAGAAAAGTCGGAATGGACCATCTTACCCAAATCGCAACGGCCGACAAGCCCTCTCCGCGCGAGCGCAATATTCTCCTATTTCCTCACGGCGCAGGACGTTCGGAGAATTCGTTCCTCGCCATGCGACGTCTCTTGGACGCGTCAAAAGCGTATTCGGCGCCATTGCCGCTCAGGTCCGGTACACGATTTGCAAATCGCGCCGGCCGCCGGGGCCGGGCTCTGGCGAGGCGGCTCGGCTGATTCACCGCCAATTCCTTCGCTGGCAGGTGAACTCCCAACCTCATTCACTCGCCATCGCATTCTGCACCCGCGGGCTGCCGCGCTGCCAGCTGCCGAGGAGCGCTATTTCAAGCATGCGGCTGTTTTACGCTCAATCGGCCTTCCGTTCCGGGCGGCGAGTGCTTTAGTCTTTCGCAGTTAACTCGCCCGGATCACGGCCGCACGAGCGCACCATTTTGCAAAAGGACCGTTGGAACGTGTCGACCTCGCAAACCAATCTGGCGCTAGTTTCTACCATTTTTGGCTCCACTTATTTGGCGCTGGCAATGGGGCGCGTGCCGGGGCTGAAAATGGACCGGGCCGGGATTGCGCTGGTGGGGGCCGCCGCCATGCTCGCCTGCGGCGTGCTTGACATGCACGAGGCCGCCCGAGCCGTCGATTATGAGACGATCGTGCTCTTGTTCGGCATGATGATCGTCGTGGCCTTTCTCAAATTGTCGGGGTTCTTTAGCCTCGTGACCGAGCATCTTGCAGCCCGGTTCGCCGGTCCGCGGACGTTATTGGCCGTCGTCGTCAGCCTGTCGGGCCTGTTGTCAGCCTTCTTGGTCAACGACGTCGTCTGCGTCGCGATGACGCCGCTGGTTTTAGGCCTCTGCCAACGTCTCAAGCGACCGCCGATTCCCTATCTGGTCGGACTGGCGACGGCTGCCAACGTCGGTTCGGCGGCTACGATCACGGGGAATCCACAGAACATGATTATCGGCTCGCTGTCAGGCATCTCCTACCTGCGGTTTTCGGCCCGGCTGGCGCCCATTGCGCTCGCCGGCCTGATGCTTAACTTTTCGATCGTGGCCTTCGTCTACCGCAAGACGCTACGGGAAACAGTAAATCACCGAGGTTGGCTGGGACACGCCCCGCAGCCCCGCGTGCATCGCGCCCTGCTCGCCAAAAGCCTGACCGTGACGTTGATCACCGTCGGATTGTTCTTCGCCGGTAAACCGATCGCTCTGGTCGCTTTAGCCGCGGCTGGGTTTCTGCTGCTCGATCGAGTGCGGCCGGAAAAAGTCTATGGCGCCATCGATTGGCCGCTGTTGATCATGTTCACGGGACTGTTCGTCGTCGTTCGTGCCTTCGAAACGCATGTGGTGCATGGCTGGGGGCTCGATCGCTGGCAGGCCTTGCGCGAGTCGCCCGTGGCGCTCGTCAGTGCATTGTCGGTGGCACTCTCAAACCTGGTCTCGAACGTGCCAGCCGTGTTGCTCTTCAAGCCGCTGATCGAAGCGATTCCTCAACGCGAGCAAGCGTGGCTGGCCCTGTCCATGTCAAGCACTTTGGCCGGCAACCTTACGGTGCTTGGTTCCGTGGCGAATCTGATTGTCGTCGAAAGCGCTCGCCGGGCCGGCACGGAGCTCAGTTTTGTCGAATATCTCAAAGTTGGCGTGCCCTTGACGATCTTCACGACTCTTGCCGGCGTCGCCTGGCTGTCACTGACACACTACTGAGCCAAACAACAAACAACGGCCTCGCAGGCGTGCCAGCATCAGCCGTGCAATCTCTGCAGAATACTTGCAGCCGTCACGCTCACGAGGATTCCGCAATCAAAGGCGATTGCTGCTTCAGAGTTGGCGATCACGTTGCCGGCCGCTAAGAGGGTTCGCGGCGAGAGCGGCCGCTGAGGCGGTTGACCCATGAGGACCGACACCGCGGGCGTGCCAGAACATTGAAATGTTCGCGGATCCTGGGCGCAAAAAAACGGGGGCCTCTGACGCGCCACGTACACATTGGCTCTGCAGGACGGTCAGGGGCAAGTCAACCGTCCGGCCGGTAGTCGTCAGAGGCCCCGCGGGCCAGTCAGGATGTTGAGCTCGTCGTATCCGGCGAGCGACCTTTCTATATGCACTGCACGTGCCAATTAGCGGGCGCACGCGTCAACCACGCGCCATATTGAGCTACAAACTTCTTCTCGGACACGAGTTACGCGGTCGATGGCGGGCGCAGCCGCGCATTCAAAGTCCCTGCTGCCAGCGCGGCCTCCAGGAGCAAAACCGCAACACACTGCATGATCTTGCAGGACTATCTCCCCCTGAATGAGCTAAAAACCGCTTGAACACTCATCGAGGAGACGTTTTCGTATCAGCATGAGACAAGACGACTTATCGGAATCGCTAAGTAATTCTTTAGTAATGACTTATTGCAAGTAGTTGGCGTCGACATTCAGCGGCGATGCCACGTGCGCGACAGACGCGGCATCCTCGGGCAGCCCGAGAGCTGTTCCCAATTTGAGATTCAGCAATCCCCGTCTCGAACTTAACGCTAAACCAAGTTGAGCTTTTACTACAAACCAGGGCCAGTCAACATTCGTAAAGCCTTTGCACGGCTGTTGCTGGCAGCGCCGGCCGATATATTGGAGAGTTCACTTTTCTCCTCACAAGGGAATGTTCTCGCTTGTCTAATAATCCCGCTAATCCCGCCACGATTGGCCCGTATCGTTGTGGCCCCGGAGAGCCGCTGCTCGTGATCGCCGGCCCATGCGTGATTGAGAATGAATCGCTAACTCTGGAAATCGCGAAGCGCCTTAAGCAAATTGCGACAGAGCTTCCGGTTCAACTGGTCTTTAAAGCCTCCTTCGACAAGGCCAACCGCACCAGCGTCTCGGCATTCCGAGGACTGGGCCTAGGAGCGGGGCTCGAGATTCTGAATCGCGTGCGCGAAATCACCGGTCTGCCCGTGACGACCGACGTCCACGAATCGCATCAGGCGGCGCCCGTTGCCGAGGTTTGCGAGCTATTACAGATTCCGGCCTTTCTTGCGCGGCAAACCGACCTGTTAGTGGCTGCGGCCGAAACAGGGCGCGCCGTGAATGTGAAGAAGGGACAGTTCATGGCCCCTTGGGACATGAACCATGTCGTTGCGAAGTTGTCTTCGTCCGGCTGTCAGAATGTGCTGCTTTGCGAGCGGGGCACTTTTTTCGGCTACGGCCGCCTGGTAAACGATATGTGCGGCATCCCACAAATGCAGGCGCTGGGCGTGCCCGTGATTTTCGACGCCACGCACAGCGTACAGCAACCCGGTGGACTGGGCGCCGCGACGGGCGGAAACCGGGAGATGGTCGAGCCGCTGGCGCGCGCGGCGACTGCCATCGGCGTGGACGGCCTGTTTTTCGAGACCCATCCCAATCCTGACAGCTCCCCGAGTGATGGGCCAAACATGGTGCCGCTCGACCAGTTCGACCGCCTCCTGGCCCGGCTTGTCAAGTTGCGAAAAACCGTGGAGACGCTTGGTGCTTAGCCGATTTTTGTTGATGGCTTTCAGGTGCGCGTCACCGGTTCTGCGGCAGATCTGCCAGAGCGACAAGCCGATCCCAACTATTATTCGCGGTAGGCCGAAGGCGGCGGCCGGCTGGCTCTGCGCGGGCATTTGTTGGCTGGCGGCCGGCTGCAGCGGCGATAGCAGCCCGCCCCCAACTGGCATTCCCAAGGCACGAGCGACCAGCGCGAAAAGCGGTGAAGACACGTTACGCTATGCCATCAACTTGCTCGAAAGCAACGACGGCCTCGACGCGGCGGAAGTCGCGCTGCGGCAGAGCAAGACTGCGGATGAACCCCTGCGGCGACTCATCTTCGGCCAGATGCAAAACAGCCTGGTTGAGCAGCTCAACCGTTGGCTGGGCTCACAGAAGCAACTCAATGCCTGGAAACCCGATCCGTTGATCGCCAGCCTCCCTGAATCATTGCAAGCTTTGCCCGTTGTCAAAGGGCTGGGGGAGATGCGGTTTGCCAATGCCGACGGCACGGTGCTGCGCGAGCAACTTTGGCTGCGTGAAATCTCAAATTGGGTCTGCGGCGATGCGAACGACGCATTGGAGCGCGGACGGCGGCTTTTCGACTGGACGGTCCGAAACATCCAGCTCGATGAGCCGCTTGGATCCGATGATGAACAAGTCAGAGCGCCTTATCTGGCGTGGCATCTGTTGACGCTCGGCCACGGTCAGGCTCAGGACCGAGCTTGGCTCTTCATGCTGCTAGCCCGGCAGCAAGCGCTCGACGTCGTACTGCTGCGTCCGGCTTCAGAAAAACCGACGACGCTGCTCGGACTGCTGCATGACGGTCAACTCTATTTGTTCGACGCGGAACTTGGCCTTGCCATTCCCGGCAGCGAGGGCAAGGGCGTCGCAACATTAACGCAAGTCGCCGAGGATGATCGTCTGTTGCGGCGACTGGATCTCGATGCCCAGCGCCGCTACCCGCTGACTTCGTCTGACTTTGAAAAAGTAACCGCAGCGATCGAGGCCTCGCCGGTTTATCTGCAGCGGCGAACGCAAGTGCTCGAATCGCGGTTGCTTGGCGACGAAAAACTCGTGCTTTCGCTCGACGCCACAGCGATGGCCGCCCGCCTCGCCAGTTGCTCTCACGTCAGCCAGGTCGAGCTCTGGGTCCTGCCGTTTGAGCGATTGCAGGAAATCGCGCAGCGCAATTCTCCCGGCGTTAAGCAGTTGGTCGCGGAATTCCAACCGATGATGGCGGCATTTGGGCACATCGTGAAGAAAAAATACGAGCCAACGATGGCACTATGGCGCGGCCGCGTGCAGCATCTACTGGGCCGGTTCACGGGCGAGAAAAGCTCCAATTATTTCTATCAATTGACCCGCATGCCCGACGCTGAGATCGAGCAACGAATGGCCGCCGAAGGCACGGCCCGGCAGGGCGACACTCCCGAAGTGCAGCAACAACGTAAGTTGATATCGGAAGCGACAGGCAAGCTCTATCGCAGGGCCAAGCAGGACGCCAGCTACTGGCTGGGATTGGTCGCCTTTGAACGCGGCAACTATACGACCGCGATCGATTATTTTCAGAAACGTACGCTGGACGCCTCTTCCGACAATCCCTGGAGCGCGGGCGCTCGCTATAATCTTGGGCGAGCCTATGAAGCTCTCGGCAAGCGCTCGGAGGCGGTCGACGCCTATCGCAGCGACGAGTCGCCTCAGCACGCGGGCAGCCTGCTTCGCGCCCGCTGGCTGGAAGCGGACGCCAAAGTGGCCGCCGAGGAGAAGACGGCTGCTCCCTAGCTGTTTGCCAGTCCTCGATTGTCCACGGCGCCCTGCGCCGCGACACGGCGAAGGAAGTATGTGGAATGGGCGGTCTGTCCATAACAGCCCTTGTCGGCCCGCAGTCGCGAAGATAGATTACTGTATTACCTTTAAGGCAAACGGAACCGGTAAGCGTGGTGTCGCCCCGGTCCCGCTGGCTGGTACGTTTGACGAGGACCGCGGGTCATGAAGAAAGACATTCATCCCAAATACTTTGAGACGACGGTCAAGTGCGGTTGCGGCAATTCGTTCCAGACCCGCAGCACGATGCCGGAACTCAAGGTGGACATTTGCAGTGCTTGCCACCCCTTCTATACCGGCAAGCTGAAGTACGTTGATACGGCCGGACGCATTGAGAAATTCAAGAACAAGTTCGCCGGCGCGGGCTATGCCAGCCTGAAGCGCGACAAAAAGGCCTCGAAGGCTGCTTCGGGCGAAGCCGCCGAATCTTAGCTCGGCGGCTCAACTTCTTTCGGGTTCCCAGACCGTTCGGTTCCCTTGCGCGCCCACAGCCGCCGAGGGCGCGGTGCACAGCATGCGATCAGGCGCAGCTGTTGTGCGGCGAGGAACGAACCTTTCTCTCTGGCCGGTTGTCGCCGTCGCGGTTATTTTTTGTCCCGGCAGGCAGCCGATCCGCAATGCCATTTTCCCGCGAGGGATGACTCATGCGCGACTTACTAGATCAAAAACTTGCCCGTTTTGACGAACTCGAGCAGCAGTTGCTCGATCCCGCGGTGCTGTCCAATTCATCGCAACTGGCGGCTGTGGCGCGCGAGCGAGGTTCGCTCGCCAAACTGGCAACCAAGTATCGCCACTTCAAGCAGCTCAACTCGCAAATCACTGACGCCATGGATATGGCCGAAGGCGCCGATCCGGACATGCGCGAATTGGCCGAAGCCGAACTGCCAGAACTGAAGGCCGAGCGCGAGGGAGTCTGGAACGAGCTACTCGATATGACGATCGGCGGCGAAGACGCGAATCGCACTCGCTGCGTAATGGAAATACGCGCCGGCACGGGAGGCGACGAAGCGGCGCTTTTCGCCCGCGACCTGTACGAAATGTACAAACACTATGGCGAAAGCAAAGGCTGGAAGTTCGAAGTGCTCGAGCTGCACCCAACCGAGCTGGGCGGCTTCAAGGAAATCATTCTCGGCGTCGAAGGCGAAGGAGTCTACCGGGAACTGCAGTACGAGAGCGGCGGCCACCGCGTGCAACGCGTCCCCGAAACCGAGGCCAAAGGCCGCATCCATACTTCCGCCGCGACCGTCGCCGTAATGCCCGAGCCCGAAGATGTGGAAATCGATCTCAAGCCGGACGATTACCGGCTCGACCTGTTTTGTGCCAGCGGTCCCGGCGGTCAGCATGTGAACAAAACCGCCTCGGCCGTACGATTGACGCACTATGAAACGGGCATTGTGGTCAGCTGTCAGGACGAGAAAAGCCAGCACAAAAACAAGGCCAAGGCGCTCCGCGTGCTGAAGACGCGGTTGTACGAGCACAAGCGCGAGCAGGAGCACGCCAAGCGGGCCGAAGAGCGCAAAACGCTCGTCGGCTCCGGCGACCGCAGCGAGCGCATCCGCACTTACAATTTTCCGGAGAATCGCGTTACCGACCATCGCATCGGCTTGACGCTCTACAAGCTCGACACGATTCTTTCCGGCCGCGTCGATCTGGTCTCGGAAAAGCTAATCGAATACGACCGCCAGCAGCTTCGTTCATCGATGGGCGCGGTCGACTGAACGCGGCTGAGCCGCCGCCGTCCCCGGCTTGATCACCGCCATCCTCGCCGGCATCCATGCCGACTATTGCGGCAAGGCGTCGTAACATAGAATGGGAGCAGTGATTTCTTGTCTGCAGTCTCGCGAGGCGGCATGCCCCAGACCGAAGCATGGACGATCGGCCGGTTGCTCCAATGGACGACCGGATATTTGAAGGAACGAGGCGCCGACAGCCCGCGGCTCGACGCCGAAGTGCTGCTCGCCGAGGCGCTCGGCTGCCAGCGGATCGAACTTTATACGTCGTTCGACGACCAGCCTGCCGAAACGGTGCGCACCGCTTTTCGCGAGCTGGTGCGACGCCGGGCGGAAGGCACGCCGGTGGCGTACCTGGTCGGGCGGCGAGAATTCTACTCGCTGCCGTTTCGCGTCACGCCCGATGTGCTGATCCCTCGTCCGGAAACCGAGTTCTTGGTGATTCGGCTGCTCGATCTGGCTCAGGGCCAATCTCCCTCGGGAGCTCACTGGTCGATCGCCGACGTCGGCACGGGCAGCGGCATTGTGGCGATCTGCGCGGCGAAGCGTATAGAAAACAGCCGCGTGACTGCTCTGGATATCAGTCCGGCCGCATTACAGGTGGCCCGAACCAATGCAGCCGACCACGAGGTCGCGGAGCGGATCGAGTTTCTCGAAAGTGATCTGCTGTCGGCGGCGCCGGCTGAGGCCCGCTTCGACTTCATCGTCTCCAATCCGCCGTACATTGCCGAGCACGAGATGGCGGGGCTAGCGCGCGACGTGCGCGACTTCGAACCTCGCCTGGCGCTGGTTGCCGGCCCGAAGGGAACCGAGATTATCGAGCGGCTGATCCTCGAAGCCGCCGAGCGTTTAGCGCCAGGCGGTTGGTTGCTGATGGAAATCAGCCCGCAGCTCGATGCCGCCGTTCGCGAGTTGGTAGCTGCCGACGGACGTTACGAGTTGGCTCCCTCCGCCAAAGACCTTGCCGGGCTACCCCGCATCGTGCAAGCGCGCCTTAAAGCATGGTAGATAAGTAGACAAGAGACGGCAGTTGGAGCAAGAAGCGACCCCTTCAACCCACGAACCACCAACTCATTTCTTCATGGATGTTTTCCGGATCGAAGGCGGAACGCCTCTTTGCGGCGAAGTCGCCGTGAGCGGATCGAAGAACGCGGCGCTGCCCATCATGGCAGCCAGTATTCTGGCGAGCGAAACGGTATGGCTCGCCCGAGTGCCCGAGTTGCTCGACGTGCAAACGTTGTCGCTGGTGCTCGGCCATTTGGGGGTCGAGTCCAAGCGACAATTCGACGGCTGCCTGAAGATTGAGATCGTCGATCCGGGCCTCTGCCGGGCAGATTATGAACTCGTGCGGCGCATGCGAGCCAGCTTTTGCGTCCTCGGCCCGCTCTTGGCGCGGCGCGGCCGCGCGGTTGTTTCCTTGCCGGGCGGCTGCAATATCGGCGATCGTCCCGTCGATCTGCATTTACGCGGACTAGCCGCGCTTGGCGCCGAAATTCGCGTCGAGCATGGTTATATCATCGCCAAGGCCAAACGGCTCGTCGGGGCTCGCGTACATCTCAGCGGACCACAAGGCCCAACCGTTACGGGAACTGCCAATGTTCTTTGCGCCGCGACGTTGGCGCAAGGCCGCACCACCATCACCGGCGCCGCCCTGGAACCCGAGATCGTCGATCTCGGCCGGTTTTTGATTGCATTGGGCGCGCGAATCGATGGCCTGGGCACGCCAACACTCGAAGTCGAGGGTCAGAGTGAGTTGGGCGGCGCAACTTACACGATCATTCCTGATCGGATCGAGGCGGCAACGCTGTTGTTGTCAGCCGCGATCACGGGAGGCAGCGCCACTATCTGCGGCGCCGCGCCAGAACATCTGGAGGAGGTGCTCGCTGCGTTGCAACAGGCCGGCGCCCGAGTGCAATGCCACGGCGATCGGATCTCCATCGCGGCTCCGACGCGGCCGCAAGCGACTGATGCCACCGCCCTGCCCTATCCTGGCATTCCTACCGACTTGCAATCGCAATGGATGGTTTGGATGGCATGTGCGGATGGTTGCAGCGTGATTCGCGATCGCGTGTTCAGCGATCGGTTCTTGCACGTGGCCGAATTAAAACGGCTCGGAGCCGATATCCGGCACTCAGGCGATGTGGCGCTGGTCCGCGGGGTAAATCGCCTCAGCGGCGCCGAAGTGATGGCTTCCGATCTGCGCGCCGGCGCTGCCTTGGTGCTGGCCGGTTTGGCAGCAGAAGGTCAAACCATCGTCCGCCGTATCTATCACCTTGACCGCGGCTATGAACGCTTCGAGGCCAAGCTCCGCGGCTTGGGGGCGAGCATCGTGCGAGAAACGGACCAGCCCTCCGCTTTTGCCCACGCGTCCCATTCCGTTTCGAGCACCCCGGCGTAGGGAAATGGCAGATAGCCGCAACGGACGAGCGCCCGCGATTTTTTGACTAACCTTCAGCAGAACATCCGGCGTTGAATTAAGCATGACATCGGCGCCCCCAAGAAGTCTGGATAAAACGCGGACTTTATCTGGCAAGTTCAGAAAATTCTTTGAAAAACGCTTGCCAATCTTAAGGCGCCGACATTAGAATGTGTAAGTCGCCTTCGGGCGACAAAACTTGGCCGCCAGGTTCCTGCCCCGCCTGTGCGGCCTTTTTATTGCGCTCACGAGACTTTCACCGCAGCGCCGCCCCGCTAGTTAATCAACAGCGGAATTGGCCCGTCGCCGGAATCGGTGTCGCGGCGTTCCCACTCTCGGCGAAGTTCGCCCAGCCCGTAAGCGCACAGCTCGAATTCGTGGCTCAGCCGCTCAAGCACCTCGTTTTCCTCGGCATTCTGCTCGGTAGGAATCGTGGCGGCAATGTGGTAGGCGCGCTTTCCCTGCTCGCAATAATCGACGAAGTAGTCGAGCCGCGATTGCTTGCGGAGCCGCCGCAAGGCCTCTGGATACAAGCCCGTCCAGAACAAAGTGAAATCGCCGATGTGGCGATGCACTTCCCGACGCGGGTCTCCCACGCGAGCTTCGGCCTCGACCAGCATCTCGGCTACCTCTTCTAGCCGCCGACCCGCCGGGTTGCGGACCTTGTAGATAGCGTCGCTATGGATGAAGCGAACCAAAAGCTCGGCGATGTATTCGACCAGGGGGGGATCGGCGATCCCAAGGCGGGTCTGGAACGTAAACTCGGCCAGCCCTGCAAAAAAGCGATAAAGCGGTACGTGAGAACGCTTTGGATCCATGTAGCTGGACCTCCTGGGCCCGCGCCAACTGCTTGGCGCCTCGGGCGAACCGTATCCTTGGATCAGGAGGATGCCTCTAACGCATTTATCGGCATCTCCCTGGAAAGTGTATGCAAACTTCCCGGAAATGGTCAAGGAATGAGGGCAACAGGGCAATTTGGGTAACCTGCAAAGTCGGCAAAAATCCATGCGAGGCCTGGCTTTTGTGCGCTAGCTCATGACGCGGCATACTTCGTGGACACTTGATCGTGGAAGAAACTCGCCCGCCAACCTTCCGTCAACCGAGTTTGCGCCGAGCGATTAGCTTACGATGGCCGTTTAGGGCCACCATTGCGCCGTGTTTGCTTTTGACATCAAGGCTTCGTCTGAAGCGGCGCTATTCGCGCTTCGCGGCTGCAACAGGAACTGCAGCCATGTGCATCCGATACCCGATGCCATCATTACCAAGCTGCTGCCAACAGGGCTGAAAAGAGGTACGGCAGGCACTTTTAGCCAGCAGAAATAGCCAATCGCGGCCAAAACAATCGCCATAGCGATCGTCGAGAATATCGCCAGCTGAAATATGAGCCGCTGGCTCCGCCGCACCTGGGCAATTCTCTTTTCACTGATCCGGCCGCCCACTAGGCAGCTTGCGCAGCCAAGGCCCCAATCTTCGACTGTCTCGGGGAGGAAATGTTGACCGCAAGCTTGGCAGTGGTGATTCCGCTTTCGCACTTGCCGCGCGAGATAGAACAACGAGAACTCGACGAGTGGAAACAGGAGATTGCCCCAGACCTTTTGTTTGTTTCTGCTGATGGCTGACGTCGAGTTCCAAAGTGTCCATTTCGGCGAAAGCGTCGTGGCATCCCATGCGGCGACCGAATCGCAGCCGCCTACTAAGAATGTCGTTCCTCGGCATGGCGCGGCGATGAACTGAACCTGTTCTTCATAATCGATCCGTTCGCCTTGGACGGAAAGCGATTCTGAATCCAAGAGGCGCAGCAGACCATCATTCGCAAGCAAGATTCGTCCGTTGGGCAAATACGCGGCTACTGAGGAGTAATTGATGCCGCCTGCTTCGCCTAACACGCCTTCCATTTGGCCGCTTGCTGTGTTCCAAATTTGCAGTGCGGCGTGTCCGCGGCGGTCTACATCGAAGGCGGTGTGGTGCGCCAACAACGAGCATCCATCGGGCGATACTGCAAGCCTGCGGTAAACGCCGGCGCACGTTTCAAAGTCGGATTTCTGCTCGAAAGAATCGGCATTGAGCAACGCAATCCGATCGCTGCCGCCCACAGCCAAGGTGCGACCGTCTGGAGAAAAAGTGAGCGAGGAAGGCCTTTCGATGCTCGACTCGATCTGCCTTTGACTCGCTATGGTTTCGTCACCGTAGCTACGAAGCTCAATTCTATAATCAACGATTGAAACAAGCTGCGGAGCGGTCGGCGAAAAGCAAAACTTGGCATACCGGTCTAGAGTAAATAAATCGACGCGTTCTCCCGAGTGGACATCCCAGACCTCAATACAGTCGCCACCGGCGCCTCTGCCGAACGACCAGCGCAAAGTCGCTAGAAGGGCGCCGTCGCTGGAGAGCGCCATGTCTACGATTTTATGCGGCCCCAATTGCAGAACACCGAGCATCGCACATCGATGCAAGTTCCAGAGTCGCACGCGACCGTGGAAGTCAGCCACGGCCGCTGTCGACGCATCCGCGGAAACCGCCATAGCTTCCGGTCGATAGAATTCCCTAATGCCGCCCAGATCGCGAAAGTACGGCAGTGACCAGGCGATAATGACTCCGCAAAACGCCATCCAAATGAATA
>JAICIG010000208.1 GCA_025924495.1 Pirellulales bacterium
CCCGCCCGTCAGCGCCAAGACTTGCCAGGGTAAGTAGAACGACATGATCGGACGCATCAAAAGCAGCAGTCGCCCCAACGCGGTGGCCAGCCCGAGCCCCAAACAGTAGCCGACGGTCCCGACGACTGCGGCCTGCATGAGAATCATGCGAATGAGCTTGCGATCGCTCATTCCCATCGCCTTCAAAGCCCCGAACTGACGAAGGTTTTCCACCGTGAACAAATAAAAGGTTTGCCCCGCGATAGCGCAGCCGACAATCAAACCAAGCAGCACCGTCGAGCCGAAGTTAACGGGAATTCCCGTGCGCCGCAGGTAATACGACATGGTCAGCCAGGCGAACTGATCTTGCGTCAGCGCTTTCAGGCCTGTCTGCCGGCCAATCCGTTCGGCCACGACCGGGGGCGATTCGCCCGGGGCGCATTTGGCCAGGACGAACGACAGCGATCGCCGAAACGGCGGCACAAACAGCGTCGCCCGGCTGAAGCGCGTGTAGACAATAGGCAGCGACGTGAAGGTGTACGATGCCTTGAAGATGCCGACAATGACTGCGCGGCGATCGTTCATTTCGATCGTCTTGCCGAGCCTGAGCGGTTCGTCGGGCCACATGTAGTGGTAGCCGGCCTCGTCGACTAGCACGGCATCGGCATCCTGCAAATCGCCCACGCGGCCCATGATCAGTTTTTGAGGCGCACCGACGAGCGTGGCATCGTCGATGCCGATCAGCATGACTGCCTGATAGTCGCCGTTTTCCAACTGCGCTTGCGCGGCGCCTTTGTACAGCCTGACCGCCCAGGCGACGCCCGCGACGCCGCGAACGCGGAGGAACGCTGTATCGGCGATCGGTTTCAAGTCGTCGACATATCGTAAGTTCGGGTTCATGACCCAGATGTCGGCATCGTGGGTATCGCGGATTTGACTGGTGGTGCGCAACATGATGCCGCAGAACATGGCGGCCTGCTCGGCGATCAGCACGCAGGCGAAGGTGATCCCGAAGATGATCGCCCAATACTTGCTGCGATCTCCCGTCAACATCTTGAGCGCGATCCAGTACATACTCAGACCCGCAATACTGCATTCCGATTCCGCGACAAGGCCAACGAATCGAATCGCCTGGCTCAAAAGTCAACGACGAACCGTTTTCTAAGAAAGAGGCGCTCCCTTCTGGTTGCTTTAGGCAGATTGTGTGCCAAAGCGTCGCAGGCGCCGGCGCATCACCCAGGGCCCCGGTTTCTCGTTATTTGGCAAAGCCGAGGCGATTGGTTGGCGTGAAGACGCGCGCCTCATGGTGTGCGGGAGCCGGGGAAGCGTGCGATTGGGCACACTGTACGGCGCAAGCCACAGGAGCGATGAACAGTCATCCTTTCTGCAAGATGATGGCGTCGGCAGGCCGCCCCTCGCAGAAGTCGGCTCCAATAGCGCGGCTGCCTTCTCATGGCACGCAAGCTGCTTGGCTCAGAGCGATCATCCTATCGAGGCCCCAAATGCTCGCTGCTTCGGTTCCCAAAAAGCTGTTCTTCACCAAAGGCGTCGGTCGTCATCGCGACCAGCTGCAAAGCTTCGAACTGGCATTGCGCGATGCGGGCATTGAACACGTCAATCTGGTCTCGGTCTCGTCCATCTTGCCGCCGCACTGCAAGGTGATTGGCCGAGACGAAGGGATAAAGCTCTTGGCTCCGGGGCAAATCGTGTTCGCAGTCATCGCCCGCCTGACAACCAACGAACCGCATCGGCTGCTGGCGGCCGCGATTGGCGCCGCACTGCCGGCGGATCCCGACAGTTATGGCTATCTGTCGGAGCACCACGAGTTCGGCGAGACGGACGAAAAAGCGGGCGAGCATGCCGAGGACATCGCCGCCCAGATGCTCGCGACCAGACTCGGCATCGACTTCGACCCGAACAAAGACTGGGACGAACTACGACAAGAATTCAAAATGTCGGGCAAGATCGTCAGAACGCGCAACATTACCCATAGCGCCGAAGGGGACAAGCACGGACTCTACACAACCGTCTTGGCGGCTGCGGTGTTCTGCGAATGAATCTTGATCCAGCACATGCCAAACCGCCCGAGCGCCGCGGCCGGGGCGGATGCCAATGAATGCGAACGGCTGCGGTTGCAGCTCATTTCGCTTTCTGCAGATGCTTCTCGAAGAATTCGAACATTTCTCTTGCTGGGTTGCGATCCTTGGCGTCGGGAACGTAGACAAAAACATTCTCGATGCCCAATTCGTCCATCTTTTCTTTCAGTTGGCGCCCGAAGTTCGGGTGATGGATGCCTTGGCCCGGTTTGGCGTCTTTGGGCAACGGACCGTCGGCCTCGTTGTAAATCATAAATAGCGGTGGGTCGTCCTTCGTGAGGAACGTGATCGCCGAGCTCTCATCGTAAAGCCGCTGCAGCTTCTCCGAAGGATGCAGCATTTCCTCAGTGGTGTCCACCCCATAGACCTTAAATAGCGAGGGATGCTCCCAGGCGCGGCCGCCGATCAGCTCTTTGATTTTGATTGGGTCGTAAGTGCCCTGTCCGCCGAACGTGCCGATGGCCTGAATTCGCGTGCTCTCCCGCGAGATAGGGTCGCTGCTGTTGGGGTCGGCCAGGTCGTCGTGAAAGCCGATCCACATCGAAATGCCGGCGCCGGCCGAGCCGCCCAGGCACGCCACGCGCTGCGGATCGATATTCCATTCCTTCGCCTTGCTGCGCAGGAACTGCACCGCCCGCGCGCCATCGAGCTGCGGAATCGGAAATAGTACGTCTTTGCCGTTGACGAAGCGATAGTTGATCGACGCGAAGTGGACGCCCCTTTTGAGCATCAGTTCGACCATCGGCAGGTTGACGGTGCTCTTGTCGCCCGCAACGAAGCCGCCGCCATGGATATTGATAATCAGCGGGGCCGGTTGATCGCTTTTCGCCTGGTAGAAATCAAGCACATTGCGCGGCGCGGGGCCATAATGCACATTCGCATACGTCGGCTTCAGTTCGGGCGCTTTTGCCGGCGGCTTCGGCTGCGCGGCCGCGACGCTTGTCAGCGCGACTAAAGCTGCACCTAACAACACCGATCGCCGATATGCGGAAGAAACGCTTTGCACTTCAAGTCTCCAGTCGCTGGCAGGTTCGTTACTCATGGTGAACTGCTAATGGGCGAATTTCCATCAAGACGGCCGCCTACCAATCTTCGCACGCAAGTTCCACGGGCGATTGCTCCCTCAAGTCGGTCGCTTCATCGAGCAGTTTTTTCCGCACGGGCTCAAGAGCGGCGGGCAGTTTTCCCTCGGGGAGCTTGGCCAGCACGCGCAGCGCTTGCGCGGGTCGACGTTCGTTGCGGACTAACACCTGCGCAAGTTTGAGCCGCACGCGGACGGCATCGGGAAAGCGCGCCAGGTGACTCGCCATCAGTTCAATCGATTCCGGCCACGCCTCTGACTCGAGCATCTTGGTAATCAGTTGTCTCGAATCGGGCTCCGGGAGCTGCCAATCTGCGGCGGTTTGCGCCATCTTCTTGTTTAATGCGTAGGCGCCGCGGGTGTGGCCTTCACGCAACAACCTTTGGATCTCAATGAGCGCAGCGGCCTGATTGGCTTCAGATTGCAGGCTCGTCGCATGTTGATCCGCCGACTTCGCGGACTTTCGCTTCTTGCGTTTCTTGACCTTTTCCCCTTCTCGGCCGGCAAGCACCGCGAACAGGTCCCAGCCCTCGCAGTCGACTCGATCCGACTTGAGCAACCAGACGGCAACGCCGAATCCCAGCGCCGCCCCCGAAAGATGCAATGTGCTCGAACCCCAACCGAAACCGTCTATCGCCGCCGTGGCGATTTCGATGGCCAGATAGATGAAGGAAAGGGCGAGTATCGATATGTCAAAGCTGTATGGCCTCACTCCGACGAGCAAAATGCAGCTCAGATCGTTGCGTGGCGCCCACACCATGGCAATCGCCAGCAGACCGTAGATCGCCGCCGAGGCCCCGAGCGACCCGCCGCTGTCGGCGCCGAGCATGCAAACCTGCTCTAAGGCAGATTGTCCGACGCCGATTCCTAAATACACGGCGGCAAATCGCAGCCAGCCGAGTTTGCCCTCGACCACCAGCCCGAAAGCCCAAAGAAACACCATATTTCCGAGCAGATGCAAGAACCCCGCATGCAGGAAGATGGAAGTGAACCATTGCAGCGGGTGAAGCCCGTCGCCGTACGTGAGAATCCACGGTTCGACTTGCTCCGCAGGCGCGCCGCTGGCCAACAGCGCCACGAACACGATTGTGTTAATCAGAATGAATGCGCCGGTGGCCCAAGGAGGATGATAAATCGGCGCGTCGGTATTCCAAGGTATCAGCACCGCTCGGCTCTTTGCAGCTCGGGTGAAATGACCTGGTCAGTCTGCCAACATCGTAATGCACCCGACTGGCGGTCTCAATGCGCGGCGATATGGACGCGGGCGACGGTGCAAACATCGCCGACAACGGATGGCGGGCACTCGCAAACCCACGGCGGCCAAACCGCACGAAGGCATTAAACTGGCCGCGACAGCTCGATCCATAGGGCGCCTACTAGGAATCTTGCGCGCGACTGATCTTGCCATGGCCTGCTCGATAGACTTAAGCTGACGCCAAACATCGAACCGCAAGGAGGCGATTGTCATGATTACGCGTCTCGTCGGTTTATTGGCGTTGGCGGCATGCTTGTTACCGGGTCCCGCATGGGCTGCCATCCCCGATTCGCCTCAGGCAGAAGACGAATGGCGCGGCAGGCGCGTCTTGGCCGCGTCGCCGGACGTGCTCCTGCGCGAGCAGCCCAACGAACAGGCGCCCTCAAGCCCCGTTTCGACCGTGGGCATCTGGCTCGACGTGAAACGCTCCGAGGGCGAGTGGCTGCAGGTCGACTGGGGATGGATGCGCGCTGCCGATGCGGTGCGCGATGACCAGGCGATCGAGCACTTTACCGCAGAGATTGCGCGAAGCGAAAGCGCGTTTGCGTACATCTGCCGATCACGCGCTTGGTTGAAGAACAATGAATTCGACAAAGCGCAGGCCGACGTCAGCGAGGCATTGCGGTTGGAGCCCAACAGCTCCCGAGCGCACTTTGCGCGCGCACAACTCGCCACGGCGCAACAGCGCACCGAAGAAAACTTGGCCGCGTGCGACCGCGCTCTGGAGATCGATCCCCGCGATCCTTTCGCTCTGCGCGCTAGGAGCCGCCTGAAGGCCAAAGCCGGCGAATATGACCGGGCGATCGCTGACCTTGATCGTGCCATCGAGGCGCTTCCTAGGTACTCCTCTTTGTGGTCGTGGCGCGGCTTCTGCTGGGCGTCAAAGGCCGACCACGAGAAGGCGCTCGCCGACTTCACCGAAGCAATTCGGCTCAATCCGGCCGACGCCTATTCGCTCTCCGAGCGGGCGCGAATTTACCTGCGGCGCCAAGAGCCAGATAAGGCCTTGAGAGATGCCGAAGAGGCGTTGCGGACGGAGGCAAAGCTTGCCAGCGCCCTTGCCATACGCGGGATGGTGCGAGCGCAAAAAGGAGAGTTGGATGCTGCGCTCAGTGATTTCGACGATTCAATTCGCCTGGATGCGAGCGACTCGGTCTCATTCACTTATCGCGGCATTATTCATTATCGTAAAGGCCAATATGATGCGGCGATCATTGACCTTACCCAGGCAATCTCGCTCAACGCCAATGACGCCGATACCTATAGGCGCCGGGCTGAGATCTGGTCAAAGAAAGGCGACAACGCAAGCGCTATCATCGACATCACTGAATATCTGCGGCTCCGCCCGAAAGATGCCGACGCCTATGCTCAGCGAGGCTGGTTACGCAGTGAGACGGACACTGAAGGGGCGCTGCAGGACCTTGACACAGCGCTAGCAATCAACCCGCGGCATGTCCGCGCTCTGATCGGCCGTGGTCAGATGTGGCAATTGAGGAACGAGCCAGCCAAGGCGATGGACGATGCTGCGGCAGCGGTTGATGCAGGCCCTAACAACCCCGACGCTTATCTTCTTCGCGGTTGGTTGCGCAAAGATATCGACATCGACGCCGCGATTAAGGATTTTGACGCGGCGCTTGCAATTAACCCGCGGCATGTCGGCACTTTGATTGCCCGCAGTCAGGCATGGCATGTGAAGAACGACCTCGGGAAAGCGATTGGCGATGCGACCGCAGTCATCGATTCGGATCCCAAAAACGCCGACGCCTATATTCTGCGAGGTCGATGGCGTAAAGAAACCGATCTCGGAGCTGCACTCAACGATCTGAACGCAGCGATCCAAATTGCACCCCAAAGGGTCGATGCATTACTCGAGCGCGCCGATGTCTGGCGAAAGAAGAATGAACCAGGCAAAGCGATCGCCGATCTCACAGCAGCCCTCGAGGTCGAGCCGAAGAATTACCATGCCTACTGGCAGCGAGCAGAATTGCGCAGCGCAGGCGGAGATCATCAATTGGCTGTAAATGACCTGTCGGCGGCGCTGCAGATCAAGCCGAACGACGCTTCCTGCCTATTGCGACGATCGGCGGAATGGCTTCGATGCGGCGATCCTCAACGGGCAATCGACGATTGCCGGGCCGCCTTGGAGATCGAGCCCAAGAATCTGATGGCGTATTACCACATGGCGGAAGCGCATTCGCAGGCCGGCCAACGCGATGAAGCACTGGAGGATTTCGCGGCAGCGCTACGGATTGACCCGCACGATGAGCAGATCCGCTTTCTTCGCACGTTCGAACTGTTCAACCAGGATAAGCTTGATCTGGCTTTGGCCGATCTCGATGAGATCATTCGCAGCGGGAAACGCGTGGCCGACGCATACAATTGGCGAGGCTATTTTCGGATGAGGCGGAAAGATTGGGACAAAGCCGTAGCCGATTTCAACGAGGCCATTCGCCTCGAGCCCGGCGACGCAGAGCATCGGCGGATGCGGGCGAATTGCTGGTATGGGATGAAAAATTTTGACAAAGCAATCGAGGATGCGGATGAAGCGTTGCGGTTGAATCCCGAGCTGGTAGAAGCTGCGCGCATCAAGCAGCAGGCATTAGAGGCCAAGAACAATCCGCACAAAGCGGATGAGTCAGATAGAGAGGAGCCAGAATACGGCGACGGCCAGCCGCGGTCGGTGGAGGCGCCGCAGCAACTCGCTTCATACAGACTCGAACTGTGCGGCCCGGACGGCTTGAAGCTCTCACCTGAGACGGAAACTATCGAGGGATTCGGCTCGCCTGTTTTGCCCTTCCCGGTTCGCTTGCCGATGGTTGACGGATTGCTGGCGAGTTTCAAGCTGACAGGCATTCCAGGCGATGCGAATGCGGCTCTCTTTGCACGGCTGGAATCAAAACGATTATCGACGGACGATCTTTTGTTTTTGTGCTCCGCGAATCCGTCGATAGCGCTGACCAAGGCTGATCTCGACATGGCGCTCTCAGGCAAAGATGTGATTAAGGCTCTCGTGCTGCGCCGCCACGAAGGCGATGAGGCCAAGGCGCCAGAGTGGGAAGTGGCGACCCACACCGGCCTTGGCCCGAACGCCGATCCGGTCGTGCTAGCCGCCGGGCGCGGGACCGTCGTCGCCACGCTTTTGATCAGCAAGGACCTGCCGCCGCTCTTCCCGACGCCGCCCGACGAGCGACTGATCGCATTTTGCCTGCGCGGACCTAAGGAACTATCGCTGTCGCGTGAGTCTTCCCCTGACCAATTCGGTAGCCTCCCGCTTCCTGTGCCGGCCCATTTCGCTTTGGTTGCCGGTAGTACATTGCGCTTCAAGCTGAGCGGTCCTTCGGTGGTTGCCGGAAAACCCCTTTATGCGGCGCTGACGCTCCCGGCGGCAGCGCCGGAGAAACCCGGCCTGGTGCTGAAAACGGTGCTGTCGCTTACGTTGTCAACCGCCGATCTGGACGCCGCCCGCGCCGGCAGGACCGTGACGTGCGTTATCTATCAGTCCTCTGAGAGCGAAGAGAACTCGCCTCGTCTGCAATCGCTGAGCAGCGCACAGATGGAGTCGGGCGGCAACCCGGTGGCTGAAGCGTCGCGGCGCGGCGTCATCCTGGCTGTTGTCAAGCTGAGCAACAAGCTGGCTGAACTGACTCCTGAACGATTCGAGCATGCTCCCGACGCCGATTCCGCGGCAGAGCCGCCGGCGGCAGACGCCACGGTTGTCGAGAAGCTGCCGGAATGAGCTACTACCGCGTCACGGCAGCGCGTGGTCACGTGGCCGCTTGCCAGACGAAGATTTCGCCCTTCTGCGAGACGGACAGATCGCCGGAGTAAAGACGATACGTTCCCTGCGCCTGCGTGCCAGGAACATCGATGCCGAATTGCTTTACATACCTGGCGAAGGCGCCCAGAAACGAAGGGGTTGTCTCGCAGGCAAAAGAAAACGTCGGCATCATTTGCAAGGGCTTCAGCGAGATGATCGTCCCGCGATTCATCCATGCTCCGGTGCGAATCTCAGCGCCGCTCAGCAGCGCGATGGTGCCCCCTTTCATCTGCAGGCCGGTGAAGTCGCGCGCCGGGCCGCCCACGATGATCGTTCCGCGCCGCATCCGCATGCCAACTTCCAAGCCGGCCGACCCGTCGATGATGATCGTGCCGTTTTTCATGCCGGCCAGAGAGCCGCGATACGCAGCGCCGATCTGACCGCCCGCGTTGCCATGCACGTGGATCAGACCGTTTTTCATTTCGGCCCCAATCCAGTCGCCGGCATCGCCGTGAACTTCGATCCGACCCCCGGTCATGTAGGCGCCCAGATGCATGCCGACCGACCCGTGCACGGTGATGCTGCCCTTGGACATCGCGCGGCCGACCCAGCGGACCTTTTGCATGGCCCCGTGAATGATCAGGTCTTCGCTGCGCTCGCCTTCGACGTCAAAGAAGTCGCTCACGGGCAACTGCCGCTTGCCGTGATAAATCGTCAAGGCGCGAATCGCAGCATTCGATAACTCGGCGATTGCGTCGGGCGACAGGACCTCGGCCTCGAGGGGAACCGTCGGCTGCTCTTTGAGGCGAAAAGTTACGGGCATTGCATTATCTGAACGGGTGGTTTTCGGCGTATCACTCAATGATGTCGATCGCGGCTTGCCTCTGCGCCCATTGCCGACATGATATCAGCAGCCATAATTCGCTCGCTTAGCCGCCTTTAATGCAGTCGCGCATTTCGGGATGTTCGATGCGCTCGAATTCCACGGGGTAGTTGTCAAACGACATCGTGTAGCAATCTTCGAACAGCGGTCTCATGAACTCGTCGATGCCCGGCTCGCACTCGGGCTTGACGAGGAACTCGCGCCCTTGCGGCGCTTCGCGAATCTCGCCGTCTTCGAGCACCACCTCGCCAGCTTTGATGACATATCGGGGATGGCCGAACATCCGCACGATATCGGCGTCTTCTTCGTAGATCACGACGTCTGCATCGCAACCGATGCCGAGATTGCCCTTCTGGAAGAGTCCGAGCGCTCGCGCCGGACCTGCCGACATCGAGATGGCGATCTCGTACAGCGTGTATTCGCGAGTAATCTCCGGCAAGGTGATCTTGCCTTTGATTCGGTCGGGCAGCTTCTTGATGTTCTCTTGGCGCACGTCGGCGCACATCAGCAACTGAATGATTTCCGGATAGCGCCAGAAGCAGCCGCCGTTGGGATGGTCGGTCGAAAGAAAAACCTGCCACGGGTTGTCGATCAGCAGCAGCAGCTCAAGGCCGGCCGCCCACTGCACGGCATTCACCAGGTTGCTCGGACGATAGGTGTACGGGACGATGCCGCAGCCCGTTTCGTTTTCGACGTCCAGATTGCCCCATTTGCGGCCGGTCAACTTGTAGAGCAAGTGCTGCCAAGGGCCGTCGGCCGTGATGGTGACCGTGTCGCCAAACAGCACGGCCCCGGCGTCGGTCGTTACGTTCGGATGCGCATTGAAGTATTCGGCCAGCGCGGCCGTTTGCGAACACATCGTGTCCCAATCGTCTCCGCCGTAGGCGTGGTACTGCGAGTGCGCGATGTGCGATCGGCGGCCTTCCAGATGCTTCAGCGTGTCGATCGTCGTCGAGATGTTCCCCGGCGCGCCGAGGTTATTGCAGTGCAAGTGCATAGGGTGCGGCAGACCCAACTCGTCGCAAATCTGGGCGAGTTGCGTGACGATGGCGCCGGGCGTCAGGCGGTTGTAACCTTCGATCGGCGAGGTGAGCTGCTTGGCGTCTTTGCCCCACTTCCAAGCCGTCACTCCTCCCGGGTTGACCGCCTTGATGCCATACGACTTGGCCGCCCAGAGGTACCAGGCCACGACCTGCTTGGCGCGCTCGAACTCCCCTTTCTCCAATTGGTCGAGCATGATTTCGTTATTCGCCATCAGCGTCAACGAAGCCTTGTCGACGATCGGAATGTCAGCCAGCTCCTCATGGGTGTGACGGGCGGAAAGGACCGGTACGGCCGCCTCATTGACCGTCGTCCAGCCCATGCCGGCGTAGAGATAGCCGGTGGCAAACGTGGTGGGGGCCATACCGCCCAGACCGCTGCGGCGCGACTTGGTGCGGATGAACGCCTGCGTGCGGCGATGGTCTTCGGGCGTCATGGCGCGCGCGAAGTTAATGGCGCCGCCGGCGACGTGGGTGTGCACGTCCACTCCGCCGGGAAGGACGATCATGCCCGAAGCATCGATCGTCCGGCCGCCTTCGATCGACTCGACGAAACGACCATGATCGTCAATGCACAAGTCTTTGATCTGGCCATCGATCCCATTGGCCGGATCGTAGATTTTTCCGCCTGAAATTCGAAGCATCGATTGCGCTGTACGGGTTTGGCTTGCGATTACATTTGAACAGCCGCGCCGCCATGGCGCCGGGTTTTATACCTGTCTGGCGAGCGTTTGAGGCCGCTTGCCGTCGGGCAGCCAGAACGGCTTCTTGGCGATCGCCTCATTGATTCGCCGCACGACTTCTTCATCGGTCGGATAAGGCGACTTCAGCGCGGGTTTGAGCGGCATCGGGATCTCGTCCATCCGATAAGCCGTCCCTGGCGCCGCAATTCCCTGCGCGGCCGTGGTGATGTGCACGCGAGCCAACTTGCTGGTGTGCGTGATGTGGGGATCGAGCACGATCGTCGGAATCCGCTTCAAATGGTCGATTGCCGGTTGCGGCATCGTGGCGCCTGGGTCGGCGCCGATGATGAACGCCGCATCGCAGTCGCCCCGCACCAGCACGTCGACCGTCGAGAACTCGCCCGGATTGTAACGCGGATATCCGCGATTGAAGGAGATGCCAAACGGATAACCCGTTTGCCAGCGCATGATCACGTCGGCGCCCGTGACGTTGCCGTGTCCGCGCATCGGCATGGCGACGAACTTGGTGAAGGCGTTCATTTCTGCGGCCAGCGTCAGCAGGGCTGCGCTATTCATGTGCTTGCCGCGGGTCATCGACAGGCCCATGCCAAAGAAGAAGCAGCCGAACTTCGCCGCCTTCATGCGAGCGATCAGATCATTGATCGTTTCGCGAGTCAGACCGGTTTCGACAATCCGTTCGTCATCGACATGTTGATCTTTGATGAGCGCGCGGAGGATCGTAATCAGCTCAAAGTCTTTGCCGGGCCGGACCTGCAGGAAGATGTCGGCGGCTTTGGCGCTTTTCGTTTCGCGAATATCCACCAGCACCATCGTGCGATCCTTGCGGCCGCGCGGCAGAAACTTGCTCTTCTGCATAATGGTGTATTTCGTGAAATGGCGAGGATGGCACTCGGCCGGGTTGCCTCCCCAATACACGATAAAATCTGCCCGCTGCTTGACTTCGCCGAGCGTACACGTGACCTTACCGCCCAACTGGGCGGCGATTTCAGTGGGACCGTGTCACAACGAGGTGTGGCTGTCGAGCAAGCCGCCCAACTGGTCGGCCAGCGCCGCGCACTCCTTCTGCGCCTCGCAGGTCGTGTTGCTCATGCCGTAAACCAGTGGCATGTTGGCCTGGTGCAGAAAATCAGCGGCCGCTTCGATGGCGTCGTCGAGCGAAGCTTCCACGCCGTCGACAAGGGCGACGGGATACTTCTTTTCGGCCGTGTGGTTCAAGAACCACGCGGTCCCCAGCACGCAAGCTTTATTCGCCTTGTGAATGCGAACTTCGTCGTGGTGCAATTGGATGTCGTCGCAGACGCAGCCACAGAAAGTACAGGTGGCATTATCAATTACTTTAAGGCTCATGGAGATTCCTAGCGAACATTTGCAGCCGATCCGCCCCGCGATCCAGTGGGCAACAGCATGTTGCCGGCAGTTAGCCTGGATCCGACGCGACCACAGCCGCAGGCCCCTGAGCCGCCGAATTATTGACTTAACTCGGTGATGGCTCGTCTCGGCATTCGGCGTCGTCCGAACCGGACGACGGAACGGTAAACGTTCAGCCCAAGGCGCGGCCCAAGCAGCTGCCGCGAACTCGCCGAGGCATGAAACGCCCCTCCTCGATCTCAGTCCAAGCGGCCAGGTCGGCTGCCTCGGCGTCGAACGAAAAATGAGGGCTCTGAGGGCCGACGATCTGGTCGTTGTTTGGTTCTTGCAACATTCCTCAAATTCCTTAAGACGACCGCCGAACGGCCGTCGGTTCGCATGCTGAATTTCTGAACTCTGCCAGCTTCTACATGCTGCCAGTTTCTACGCTCTGCCAGTTACTGCGGCACGACTTCAACTTCCCAACCTTTGGAGGTCGGCATGCCGGTGCCGTTGGTATCGCCCCCCATCAGTTTACATGTTGGCGGGCCGTAAGGTACGAAAATCATGCCCACAGGGACCTTCCCGGATTGGCACTTGAACGGGGCTTCGCCGAATTCTGTGCGGATTAAGGCCATCTGCCCTTCGGCGATGCCGATTTCCGCCATGTCCTCTGCGGCCATCGTCATCGAATTGGTCAGGGCTTGATACTCTTCCGAGTCTTTTCCGACGTTAATCAACGTTCCCTGCTTCGACGAACGCGATGAGTTGAGAATAAATCGTTTGGCTGTCATGGGTTAGCGCAGCTCAGTCGGAAAGTAGTTCAAGCCTGATTTTAAATCCGGGCGGCGGAATCGGCAACCGGGTACGGTCGAGGCTGGCTTGTTATCGGAGCAAGGGCAACCAGGCAGCCAATTCCTTCGGGTAGTGTGCTCACGGGGCGTCGGAAGAGAGGATTGGCCTTCAATCCCGCCCCTCAAGCGTCGATCTTCAAGCTCGCCAATGGCCATACCTGCCTCGGCAAACTCGGGCATCGAATGGCGCCTTTAACCCGGATTATTCACCAGCCCTCGCGCTAGGCTGATGGAGTGCGCCAACACTAACCCGAAGCGCCAGTGGTGGTGTTGCGCGTTTTTTGAGTGCAGGCGGCGAGAAGTGATATTGGGAAAAATGGCGAGACTCCTCACAACGACCAGATCATTGACATCTCTCCAGCCGAGGAAGGAGCCTCGCCATGGTCATGGTCGCCGATTTGATGC
>JAICIG010000209.1 GCA_025924495.1 Pirellulales bacterium
GCGAATGGCATCCAGCGGCGTCCCAATGCCGATCTCCCCTCGCTCATATTGGGCCATCGCATCGGCGCGAATCAAATCGGCTTGCACGACGGCGGCAGATTCTTGCTCTAAGGCGGCGTACAGCAACGAAATGGTTCCCGCCAGGCGCTGCACGCTCCGAAGTTGCTGAATCGCTTCCGGTTGCGATTCGAGTTTCATGCGAAAACGACCCGCGTGCGGAGCGTTCTCAGGCAGCGGCCAGGCGCCCGTCAACGGTCGGCGCCCCAACTGCGCGAGCAGGAACTGGCCGATTCGCAAATCGAGCTCCGCCTCCACCAAATCAGCCTGGACGCCGCGTTGTGCCGCCTTCAGTCGCAACATTGCCTCGGCCCCGTCGGCATGTGTCCGCCATCGCAAGGCTGCCGGATCAAGCGATTGCAGTTGTTCCGCCTCCTGGGTCATGGCTTGAAAGCGCGCGAGCCGATGGCACGTCTGCCAATATGTCTCAATCATGCTGCGGCGGTCAGCGCCGGCGCCGACCCAAGACAAACACTCGGCCAAACCAACGCGTGCGCCTGTTTCGCCCGGCGGCTGGTGCACCCAGTGCAGCGTCGTTCCCAATTCCTGCGTACGCTGGGGCGGCGTCAGGTCGACTAGCGCGGGATAGAGCCCCGTCGGCGCATCGGCCGAAGGGCCTGCGTCAGCGTCGAGCGGCGGCTTGCGAGTTGAAAACGGGGTCGAGCGAAACTTCGACCCCGGAGCGTTCGCGGGCCGTTTTTCAGAGGGATCCAGCGGCCGTGCCGGTTCGCCGCTGGGACCGCTCGGAACATTCGGTTCGTCAACCGGCCCGGCTTCGACTTCAGCCTCGTCGGCAGAATCTGAGCCGGGCTCAGCATTCGATGACGGCGCCGACGCATCAGCGGCTGCCGCGGCGGGCTCGCCAAACTCCCGTGCGTCCGGGGGCGCGGCCGAGCGGATGCGCGTCGCCGGTTGGTCGAACCCGGCGCGCCGAACGCCGTCGGGTTGTTCCGAGAACGACGCGTCGCCCTGCCTGCGCTGAGAATTGCTGACGGGCGTCGTGATCAGCATGCCAACGAGTTTACCGCCGGGCAAGCCAGGCGGCGCAATGCTCAGAGCATACTCAGCAATGTCGCGATTGTAGTCCCGGACGGCGGCAACAAATGCGCGCTGCTGACGCGCTAGTTCGAAAACGCTGTCCAGCGCCACCATCAGATCTATCTTGCCTTGGGCAAAGGCGTCGAAGTCTCCCTCGGCCGCATGCGCCGCAGCCGTGACCGCGGCTGCGCGCATCTCCACGGAACGATGCCGTAGAGGCAATGAACGATCAATCAAAACGGCTCGCGGCGGCGGGGGAGCATTCGAGTAAACACGATCGAATCGCGTGAGATAACCGCCCGAGTGCGGAATGTCGGCTGGCAGAGGCAATTCGGCGCTGGCAGGCCAATGCGCCAGTTCGGCCAGCGCATATTGATTGGCCAGCACTTCCGCCTCGCTCTCTCGCAATCGAGCCTCGGCGGCCGAAAGCCGCGCTTCCACCAGAGGGTCCGCTGGGAATTGACCGGCCGGCTCCGCCGGCGGCAGAAATTGCTGCAATCGAGCGAAACTGTCGGCGGCAATCCGGTATTCGGCCAGCGCAGCCCACAGTTTCCAATAGGCCTGCGCCACGTCGATCTGCTGCCGGCGATCAATGAGCCGCGACATGAGATCGACCAAAGGAGTCGCGGCGCCTCGCAGGGCCAACTCGCTCGGATTCGCCAGCGAACGGATCAGCGCCTCGGCCTCGCCGGTCTTCGTCGCCGGAGCTTGAACGGGCGCCAGCGGCGTCTGGTCTGTCGAAGCATCGCGTTCTAGAGGCTCCATCTCCGCCGGCTTGGCGTTCGACTTCGCCGTGGCGGCCCCCTTGGCAGCTGCCGCCTTGCGGGGCGCTCCGCTTATCGAAGGCCCGCCTTCTTCCGCGATCTGCGCAGCTTCCGCCTCCGTTTCTGCGGACTCTGCGTCGGGTTGTTGAGTTGTCGCTGGCGATCCGATAGTCCGGCCATATCGATCGATATTGGGCGCCGCCTTCGGCGCGTAGTTGATCGACTTGCCATCGCTGGCTTCCGCTTCCGCAGGATCAATTGCGGTCGCCGGAGCTGCGGCCGCAGTCCTTCGGCTCTTTACCGACGGACCCGGCTTTGCAGGCGGGCTTTCGCCCCACAGCACGCACGCGAGCAGTATCGAGGTCAACTCCATCCTTGGCGCCTCCGCGGAAAGCCTATTCTAAAAACATTGCGACCGATGCATTCTCGCCATCTTCACCGGGAGCAGCCTAGTGGCAGGCGTCGGCAAAGCCCCTAGGGCAACGGCGCTCCCTGCGGCCAGCCATCGCCAATCTTGCCGCAATCCATAAACTGTAAGGGTGACAACTCTGTTTGCCGGAGTCAACTCAAAACCCCTTACGAGCGCGAGCCAATGAGCCGACGCGACCTCCTCTCCGCTCTAGCGCTCGCGGTGCTGAGCGGCATTTCTTTGGCTGCGGCCGCGCAGGTCGTTTGGCTCGGCACAGCTTCACGACGAGAGTTCGGCCGCGAAGAGTTGATCGCCTGGCTTGCTCAGCGTGACCTTTCCGCCGTCCCGCGGGCCGACAAGCTCCGGTTGGCGCGGCAGTTCGAACAGGACTTTGCCGCGGGGCACGATTGGCAGGAGGAATTGGACGAATGGAATGAGTCGCAGCGCGAGCAGTTGGCGGAAAACTACGCCGAGTTGTCGCAGACATGGTTTCTTGACAAGGTCGATCGCTACTTCGAACTGCAAGAGCCCGAACGCACCGAATACGTGGACAGCCAGATCGACGATATCGCGCGCTGGCCGATCCTTGAACGGGGGAAGTTCGCGGCCGGCAATCTATCCTGGAACGGCGATCTCGGACGCCGTTTGCCGCAACTACAGAATCGATTCACTCATCTCAAGCCAGCGCAACAGCAGAGAGTTCAACAATTCGCAGGCGCAGTCTATCTGCGCTGGCTGGCGCGGGGGTTCCAGCAGTTAATTCCGATTTCGCCCGGCGAAAACTGAAGCGAAGGACGTCGAGCGATATTCAACGAGGCCACAGTTCCTCAGCCAGATCTTCGCAATCGACGCGGTCCTCGTGATGCCACAGCGGCAGGCCTCGGCGAACGCGTTCCGCGAGCACGTCGAGTTTCTCCTTCGAACCCGGCAACGCTTCTGTGGAATCAAAGTGATCACCGCCGGCAACGTCGGGCTCGAAGTTCCAGAGGCCCATCTTAATAGCATCCAAAACCGAATTCGGCACGGGGCTCCTCCTTTTGCAGCCTGCGCGGCGGTCAGGCGATAGCGCTCGACGAATCGACGGAAGTTCGTGGCAGATAGTTTTGCGCGACCGGTCGCTGAACCGCGCAGCAATCCATGAATAGACGGCTGGATTTGGGATAGCAGCGAGTATTTGGGCCTTTGCTGCAAATGTCAAGCAAATCGTGAAAGATCTGCTCTCAGCCGACCGCGCTGCCGAAGGTGTTCGGCCCATGCTCGCACAAGCTGTGCGTCGAGCGAGCCGCTTCTGCCGCCTCGGCATACGGCGCCGCGCACCGCAACGAAGTCGGGATGGCAGGCAAGAACCTCAGCCAATTGCTGCCAACTCAAAGAACCAGCCAGTACGCAGAATGAATGACTGCGGCGAACCAACGCTGTAAATCGCCGTAATTGCGACAACGGGAAATGGTCGAGCAAGCCGCCTTGCGATTTCTCATACGTATCGATTAGCACAGCGCCGCAGGCGGTGTCGATGGCGAATTCGAGAACCTCCTCAGGCCGCGGAGCAACCGCCTCGCCCCAATCGGCATAAACTACCGCAACAGGAGCGATGCCTGAAGGCAGAAGCTCGCGCCAGCGCAGCCAGCGGGCGCGCCACTCTGCCAAGCCGGCACAACCCGCGAGCCCCAACTTGGCATAGGCGACGTTCGCGGGGATATCGAATGCGGGTTTGCGCTCTTCGAGCAAACCGACATCGAGGTCCCGCAATTCTCCGCATGCCAGGCTCAGTGGCGCACTGCGGTCGATCGCCGCCGCTATCTCAGCGACGGTTTGCGCGTCGACGGCGCCCAAGGAGCCGCGCGCGGGCTCTTTCAAGTCGATCAGATCGGCGCCGCCAAGAAGCGCATCTCGGGCCTCGGCGACCGAACGAACGCTGACGAGCAACCGCGTCATGAAGCAACCTGCGCATCGCGAAGTTGCCGTTTGACCTCGGCCAGCCGCGCGTTGAGCCGGTTGACTAGGTCTACCGACAGCGGCTCGCACCAGGCGCCGCGAATCGTAATGTAGTGCCCGCACCAATAACCAAGCGCCGGTTTGACGTCGACTTGCGCCCACTCCTCAGCGCGCTCGGCCAGGCGGACGACGACGGTCGAGGCTTGCATATCCGGGCGTCGTTTGCTTGGCAACAAACTCGGCCCTTGCCCCAGCAAGAAGCCTTCCACGACCTCGATGGGTACACGGATTGGCGCAGCCGAGCGCAAGTAGACGAGCATTTTGCCCGCCTCATAAGCCAATCGCGGCCGCCGTGTCTGCCAAGCCAGGTTGGCCAAAGCCGCAATGGAAATTAGCAAAATCGCTCCGCCAATCGCACGCGCCGTGCCGGACTCCGCCACGCGAAATTGCCCCGTGCAAACCGCCAGCGCGAAGCAGGCAAGGAGTGCCGGCAACAGAGCGCCGAACCAGAGCACGCGCCGATTGGCGCTCAACCAGACTTCAGCCATCGAAGCGAACGATTATAGGGATGATAGGCGGTTAGCATGACGAACCCGATTGCCATAGGCACTTGCGTTAAGCAAGACCTTGGCACAAGCCGACTGATCGTTGCGATCGTAGCAAAAACAGAGCAGGCTGGAGAAGGGGGGGCGAATTTGCCGAGAAAACTCAGGATTCACCCGTTTTCGCCGCAAGTCCATGGTGTATAAACCGTAGCTATGTCCGAAACCCACGACGCATCAACTCCGCACAGTTCAAGTCGCCCCGTTCTTTTTGCGCTTATAACGGCTTTAGTCGCTTACGGCCTCGCCGCCGCAGCGCAGTTGCCGCAACGTGCGACCGACCGAATTCTGGCAGCACATAGCGATGCCGAACACGGCAGCAAATCGCACGCTGTTACTAGCGAGGAACACGCTGAGAACGAGGGGGCTGCAGCGGGAGCCAAGAAAGCGGACCCGCCGCCGGTCTGGATGGTCGCTCCCTTTGCCTTACTGCTGGCGGCCATTGCCCTGTTGCCGCTGATTCATGCCAGCGAACATTGGTGGGAGAACAATTTACATAAATTCTACGTGGCGGCAGGCCTGGGCGCCGTAACGCTGCTTTATTACGGCCTGATGCATGCCGAGCCCATCCAGCGGCACTTTCTCGGGCATGCGGTGGTCGAGCACTCAGGCCAACCATTTGCCTGGGAGTTCTCCTGGACGATCTTCGCCAATGCCATCCTCCAGGACTATGTGCCATTTATCATCTTGTTGTTTAGTCTATATACGATTAGCGGCGGCATCCGCATCGAAGGGGATTTGCCGGCTCATCCTTTGACGAACACGGCATTCCTCGGAATTGGAGGCCTTTTAGCCAGTTTTGTCGGGACCACGGGCGCGGCCATGTTGCTGATCCGCCCGCTGTTGGAAACAAACAGCGAGCGCAAGCACGTCCGCCACACCGTCGTGTTCTTCATTTTTGTCGTCTGCAATTGCGGCGGTTGCTTGCTGCCGCTAGGCGATCCGCCGCTTTTCTTAGGCTATTTGCAGGGAGTTGATTTCCTTTGGACGACAAAGCTCTGGAAAGAATGGCTGACGGTCAACGGCGCGCTGCTGGCGATTTACTACGCCTGGGACCAATTGTTTTGTTATCCGCGCGAGCAGCGCAGCGACCTCGCCCGAGATGAATCGCGCACGCGCCCGCTGCGATTCCTCGGCTTGTGGCCGAATGCCTTTTTATTGCTGGGGGTCGTGCTCTCGGTCGCTCTGCTAGATACCAGCAAGACAATTCCAGGCACCGACTGGCATCCGTGGTTGTATCTGCGCGAGTGCGTGTTGCTGTCGCTGGTGGCGATCTCGCTCGGTTTGGGACAAGATTCGGTGCGCCACGCCAATCGCTTCAATTACGGAGCGATCGTGGAAGTCGCCGCATTGTTCTTAGGCATCTTTATCTGCATGCAACCGGCGCTCCAGATCCTGGACGTCCGCGGTCCGAGTTTGGGCATCGACACGGCGCCGAAGTTTTTCTGGGTCACTGGAGCGCTGTCCTCCGTGCTCGATAATGCACCGACCTACCTGGTCTTTTTCGAGACAGCGCGAGCTCTGCATGCCGAGGGCTTCCAATCGATGCCGCACTTGGGCATTCCCGACCAGCTGCTTGCGGCGATCAGCCTGGGCGCGGTTTTCATGGGCGCTAATACCTACATTGGCAACGGTCCTAATTTCATGGTCAAGACGATTGCCGAAAAGTCGGGCGTGCGCATGCCGAGTTTCTTCGGCTATATGGCCTACAGCATTGGGATTTTGATTCCCTTGTTCGTGCTTGTGCATTTACTGTTTCTCTAGATTGCGACTCGCGCCGCGGAGCAAATGAACTTGAGCCAGCAAATCATTACGAGTCCGCGGGAGTTTTCCGCGTTTTGCCGCCGGCTGGCTGGCGCCGAATCAATCGCCTTCGATACGGAATTCGTTTCGGAAGACACGTATCGTCCGCAATTGTGCCTGGTACAGGTCGCGTGCGGCGATGAACTGGTCGCTCTCGATCCGCTGGCGATTGGCGACATGACGGAGTTCTGGGAGGTTCTCGCCGCGCCAGGCCACGAGACGATCGTGCATGCCGGGCGTGAAGAATTGAACTTTTGCCTGGCTGCCGTAAAACAGCCCCCGACCCGCCTATTCGACGTACAGATTGCTTCGGGGCTGATTGGCCTCGACTTTCCGGCCGGGTACGGCAATTTGATTTTCAAAATCCTGGGCGAGACGCCGCGCAAGGGAGAGACTCGCACCGATTGGCGACGTCGCCCTTTGTCGGAACGGCAGATCGACTACGCACTGGAAGACGTGCGCCACTTGCACCCTTTGCGAAACAAGCTGCACGCGCGGCTGACAGAGCTGGAACGGCTCCATTGGTTCGAAACAGAAATGGCGGCCTTTCAGGAAGAAGTGACCAATTTGCGCAGCCGCGAGCGCTGGCGAAAAGTGACGGGCAGCTCGAACCTGTCGAGCCGCAGCCAGGCGATCGTGCGCGAATTGTGGTTGTGGCGCGAAAGCGAAGCGGAGCGCCGCAATTGCCCGGTGCGCCGAGTGCTGCGAGATGATCTGATCGTGGAGATGGCCAAACGCCGCTCTGCTGATCCGAAGCAGATTCGTGCGGTTCGCGGGATGGAACGGGGCGACCTGCAACGTCATGTCCCGTCGATCTCGAAAGCCATCGCCAAGGCCCTGGAAGCGCCCGACGAAGCTTGCCCGGCCGTGGCCCGGCGCGAATCGAGCCCCCAATTGGCGATGTTAGGGCAGTTCTTGTCTTCCGCGCTGAGCAGCATCTGCCGGGCGGCCGAGGTCGCGCCGAGCATGGTGGGCACGCCGAACGATGTCCGCGACCTGATTGCCTATCAACTGGGCGAATACGAAGGCCGTGAAGGGGAACTTCCCGCTTTGGCTCAGGGTTGGCGCGCCGAAGTCGTCGGCCAGTTGCTCGACGACCTGTTGGCTGGCAAAGTCTCGATCCGCATTCGCGATCCTCGTTCCGACCAGCCGCTGGCTTTCGAACGCGAGTAATTCCCGGCTCGATTGCCAAACGCCAAAATTCAGAACTTGCCGCGGCGACGTTCTTTGGCTGGCAGGATCTCCAGACAGGTCGTCCACCAGCCGTTGAGAATGGTCTCCTGAAACTCCACAGGCAATCGCTCGGCCTGCATCTCGCGAGCCAGCCGACGATGATCGTACTCCACCGGGACGAATTCAACCTGCAAGCCGCCGCTCGGCGAGTATTCCACAAGCGCCACCCAGACCTTCGTCCGACCCTCAGTCTCCGGGCGGCCTAGCACGCCCACATTGACGAATTGGCGACCGCCGCGAAGGAAACGTTGCCAACGGATGCCGGTGTGCGTCGCCAAAATCAAATCAGCCGAATTATCATCGGCCAGCTTGTCGAGGAAGTGCGTGGAACTGGTCGACTCCCACAAGAATTCGTTCGTCTTTCGCGGGCTGCCGTGACACATCAGCACGGCAAACGGCCCCAGCTCAATGCGTCGTTGCTTCGGCAGCGTACGCATCCAAGCGCGATTCTCCGCGGAAGTGTTGGTCAACGTGTAGTCGTAGCTGATCTGGGCGAAGTAGTTGTCTCGAGGATCCGTGTAGCCGCACTGACAATCGTCGAGCGAGTTGCCCACCGAATCGTCGTAATTGCCCTGAATGCAAAGCACTCCTGCATCATGCAAGAGAGGAAAGACACGATCGGGATAAGGCCCGAAGGCCCCCAGGTCGCCAAGGCAATAAGTAGCATCCACACCCCGCCGGGCTGCCAGGCGCAGCGCCTCCTGCAACGCAAGATAATTGCTGTAGATACCGCCGAAGCAGGCGATCCGCGTAATTGGGGCAGTCATTCAGTACGCTCGCCAACAGCCGCATTTTTAGCGATTGGGCTGCGTCCTAAGCGCAGCTCGGCGGCGCCGGCTGATGGGTTGGAACAGATGGCGCCGTACTGGTAGCACGTCGAGCAGGCGCCGTATTCGATCGCAAACGGACGCATGCTTTCGGCGAGCGAATCGCCCAGCCTCGATTGCGGCTCTTCAATTAAAATCGGGCACACGTGCACGCCGCGGTCGGTCACAATCCGGCTATGTTCGCAGACCAATTGCGAAGCGTCGAAGCCTTGCAGCATTTCGGCCGTAACGCGCTCTGCCGCATCGTAACCATGGGTTCGTTGTGCCTCGGCGCCAAGCCGTAGCGTCGGCAAAATCTTCAAACGGGGGCGTTCGTATCCAATACTGCGAAGCACACGCAAAAAACTCTCCACGACAGTCGCTTCTTCTGCGTCAGACCAGGTGCGTGCGGCGGTGATGATGGGGAGAAAGCCGTATTTGACCAATTTAGCAACGCCTTCCATCGCCCGGGCAAACGTCCCCGCGCCGCGGATCGGATCATTCGTCTCCGGCGAAAACCCGTCGATCGAAACGCGGAACTCCAAGCTGTACAAGCTCTCGGCTTCGGCTTTCGCGAGGGGTCCGAGCCACTCGTCTTTGAGAATCGTGCCGTTCGTTAATACCGTCGCGGGGCCATAACGGAGCGTCTCGACGAGGATCTCCGGCATTTGGCGATGCATGAAAGGCTCGCCGCCGGTGAAGTAATACTCCTTCACCCCTAACTCGACCGATTCTGTCAGGCGCCGACGGATTTGCTCGAACGAGAGATAGCCGAATGAGTCGTTCTTAGGACTGCAACTGATGAAGCAATGGTGGCACGTCAGATTGCAGAAGGCGCCGGACACCTGAAACCAGAGCTGATCAAGATGCGACAGCCGGACCTCGGGCGGTGATGCGGCGCTCACGGGTGCAGCTTCCTGGCCGTGGCGTAAAGATTCAGATCGGCCCGATCTCCGATAATGGAAAACAATTCGCGAATCTGCTCATGGCCGACTGACAGGAGAAAGTGCGAGTTGCGGCCGTAGCTTTTGGCGCCAAGGATGTAAAAGTCGGGTTCGGGGTTCAACAGAGTATCGGCGCCCTGCCCCGTCTGATCAAGGCAATCGGTAGATGGCGTATTGGCCAACGCCGCTGCCAGCTTGATCGGTCCGCCGCTGACATAGCATTCGTGCACTTGCAGTTCTGCATAAAGGGAGTTGTCGGGCCGATAACCGACATTGGCAAGAATCCTGTCAACTTCAATCATGCCTGCGTGTCGTCCCGACAGCGTCACGCTAAACCGGTCTCCCCTCGTCTCGATGCGTTCCATACTCGTCCCCGACCAATGCGTCACTGGTCCTTCGCCCGCAGTCGCCAAAGCGTTGGCCGCTCGTGCCAGGCGATCTCGCTCGGGCAGTCGATCGTCAGCAATCAAAGGAATCGGTTCCGTCGAGTCGGCCCCTAAAACGCCGCGCGAAATCCAGGTCGCTTGGGTTCCAGGCGCCGAATTGGCGAGTTCGGCGAGCGCGAGCGCACTCGTGGCGGCGGAATATCCCGAACCAATCAGCAATGTATGGCGCCCGGAATACTTCTCGCGTTCGCCGCCATGCAAGTCGGGCAAGCCGTACTCAATGCGCTCGACCGCGTCGAGTTCGCCCACGGCCGGAATCCCCGCCTGGCCGGCCCAATTGTGATTGCCGTAAGTGCCCGTGGCGTCAATGACGACGTCCGCCGTCGCCAGGCGTTCGATTCCTGCGCCATCGCGTACAAGAATTCGAAACGGCGCGTCGATGCGAGCATCTTCCTCAACGACGTCGGTCTTCAGCAGCCCTTCGCGCCCAACGGCCAGCACCTTGACGCCCAGATGCAAGTGATCGACGAGTAAGTCGGAGTTGGCGAGCGGTATGAAGTACGCTTCGGCCAAGTCGCGAGCCGACAGCACCGCGTCGTCATCGCGCGGGCGCCACGAATCATCTTGAGCCGACAAAGCGGCGAGACCGAGCGGCGAAACATTCATTCGCCAGGGCGTGAACAGCCGCACATGGCCCCAGCGCAGCAAATTTTCGACGGCGCGGCCCTGCTCATAAAGATCGACGTCGTACCCTAGATAACGGGCATAGAGCGCAGTCTCCAAGCCGATCGGGCCGGCGCCGAGAATGGCGATTCGCGCGGGGGTATCAACGGCCATTCGTCAACTCACGGTGCAAAAAAACGCGGATCCCTTAATTCCAAACGTTGCGACCTTATTCTGCCGTTTAGCCGCAGAACTGCAACGGCTCTCTGCACGGCTTCCCCACGCTGCCTGGAAACTCACGGCGATCTTGCATCAATCGACAAGCAAGTCAGCGGCGAACGGCGGCGGTTGGAGCAGCGGCAGCCCCGGCGGACTCGACCGACGCGGGTTCGGCCTGAATGCCACTGATCTCCGGCGCTTTAAAGCCGAGCAGATACGACACCGTTAGCAGGGCCACGACGGGCCGGAACCAACGGGCCAACCGCCCTTGCGGACGGCGCCAAGCCAAGCTCAGCATGGCCGCCAACGGCACAAAGAACAGGAATGGCACCGATCTGCGCCAGATGTCGTGATCGCTGGCATAGGCCCCGCCCAATGCATTCCAGAACATGCACAGAAGCCAGTACGAGCAGATCAATAGCCAGAACCAGCCTTCGCGCTCGCGCAATGACCGAGCAGCGCCGCCGGAGCCCGCGGCGAGCGCCTGCACACCGAGCAGATTGCCATTCGGGCTTAGCATGAGTATGCCCGAGGAGAGCAGGACGAAGTTGAGCAGATCCGCCAGCTTCATGGAAATCGTATAAGCCAGCTTCTTTTCTTCGATGCAGTGCGAGGTATACAGAATATCGTTGCAAATCAGCAGCGTCAGGACGGCGCTCATCCAGAAGCGATCTCGATCGCGGTCAAAGAAGGCCTGCAGCACCTCGCGCAGGGCCGCCAAGAACAGGATGCCGAAAATGATATTATAAAAGGTCATCGACGGTCCCTCGCCACGACCCGACGCAGCCGACCGCGCTATCTGCAGCGGTCTGAGGGCAAAAGTATAGAACTTGCAGCCGACAGACACTACGTCAATCCGTCGCCAAAAAACCGCCGAATTTGCGACTCTTTGGGCGATCTGTGCTCGCCGGAGGCTATTCCGCCGATGATAGAGCTGCGATCAGGCGATCGATATCTGCGGGGTTTGCGTAGGCATGGGGGCTGACGCGTAAGCGTCCTGCACGGCAACTGAGTAGCACGCGGCGTTCGAGGCAATGTTTCCGCACCGCCGCCGGATTGCGGCCCGGCAATTCGAACGAAACAATCCCGCTGGCATGATTGCCTTCGCGGCAACTGGCGACAACCGCCCCCAGCCGCAATAACCGCTCGCAGATCGCCTCGGTAATTGCCAGAATTCGCTCCGCAATCTGCTCCGTCGAGAATGACGCCAGCAGTTCGAGGCTGGCGCCGAGGGCCAACAAGCCCGGCATGTTGTACGTCCCGCCTTCATAACGCGCGGCAGTTGGCTTCAGCTTGAGCTCGATTTTCTGGAAGTCGTAAGACTGGACAACGCTGTTCCAACCGATGCCCATCGGTCGCAACAACTCCAGATGCTCCTGCCTCGTGTAGAACAGGCCCGCTCCTTCGGGGCCGAGCAGCCATTTGTGTCCGTCGGCCGCTAGAAAATCGACCGGATTCTTTCGCACGTCGAGCGGAAACACGCCCAGGCCCTGAATGGCATCCAAAAACAGCAGGGCTCCGCGCGAATGCGCCAGTTCCGCCAGAGCGTCGAGATCGTTGCGCCAGCCACTGGCATAGCCAACCCAACTGATAGCAACGATTCGCGTGCGTCGATCGCAGGCAGCAGAAACCTTGCCAAGATCGATGCGCCCTTGCTCGACAGGCACGCGCCGCGTCTCGACGCCCCGGCTGGCCAGGTTCAGCCAAGGATATAGGTTCGATGGAAATTCATCGGCAGGTACGACCACATTATCGCCCGGCTGCCACGGAAAGCCTTCGGCCACCAGGTTGATCCCCTCGGTCGTATTGCGGATCAGCGCAAGCTCATCCACGCCCGCGGAGATCAGCTTGGCGCCGCGCAAACGCACATGTTCTAATCGCGCGGCCCATTGCGGCCAATTAGCGCATCCATTCTCGGCCAGGTCCTTGGCCCACTCGCAAAACACCGCCTGAGCGGGGGCTGAAATCGGCGCCACCGCGGCATGATCGAAATAGGCCCACTGATCGGCGCAAGGCATCATCCGCCGCAGTTCGAGCCATCTTTCGCTGGGATCTTCAAGCTCGACGTTCATCGGATAAGTACGTAGTAGATGGTAGGTGGCATGTAGGGCAGAGGAGATATTTTTTCACCCATACTACGCACCACTTGCCGCCTACTTTCCTTCCACCAGTCTTCCGTACATTTCTGGCCGGCGATCGGCAAAGCGGTCGATCTCGTGTTTGCCGGGCACGCGAATCACGCGTTTGCGGCGGGCTTTGGCGGGATCGATCTCCGCATAGAGAATTGTTTCCTCTTCATGATTCGCAACCGCCAGCAGTTCGCCGCCCGGACCGCAGATTTTACTCTTGCCGATAAAGCGGAAACCTCGCTCCGCGCCGACGCGGTTGACGGCCATATAGTAAACGTTGTTCTCCATGGCCCGCGTATTGATCACAAAGTCGGCCGTGCATTCGGCGCCGGGCGGCCAGTTGGTCGGCAACACAATCAGGTCGGCGCCGTCGAGGGCCATCACCCGCGACGC
>JAICIG010000210.1 GCA_025924495.1 Pirellulales bacterium
TCCATCGACACTTCCGTGACGAAATTGTTTTCACCTTTGGCGGCGGCAATGTGGCGGTAGATGGCGCCGGCATCTTGGACCGCCTTTAGATATTTGCCGGCGATTCTCTCGACGTCGTCACGCGAAATCTGAAACGGAGCCTCGATGCCGGGGATTTCTAACGTGCCGGACAAGCTCGCATGCCGATCGGCGAATGCGGTTACGGCATCTGCCGCGGCTGGCTGACCGATCGAGTCGGCCACGTCAATCGTATAGAAGTCGCTCGAGGAGATGAAGCCGTCGACGGTTTCCAGTCGGATGTGATCGGCATCGACGAAGTAGGGCTTGCGCCAACCGAGTTCTTTGACTGCAGCATCGGCCGCGGTCCGCACGCTGGGCGGCTGCGAACCGACGGTCGTATGTTCGCGATGCGATTTGTTCCAGACCGGGACCACGTCGGCGCCTTGGTCGGCCGCCAACATGCAAGCCCGCAATTGGGCTTTGGCCTGATGAGCGAAACGGTCGCCGACGCCAAACGTATATTTAGGAATCATCAACATGGAGTTCGCCAGCCTCAGTTGCTTTCGTTCAGTCGCCTACTTCGACGACGGCTTTGATCACGCCCGTCTCGGGGCGCGTGTACGACGGGAAGATATCGATCAGTTCGTCGAATGCCGTCCGATGAGTGATCCAAGGCCCGGTATCGATCCGTCCTTCTTCAATCAGCGAGATGATCCGAGCAAAGTCGCGGGACAGGGCGTTGCGCGAGCAGAGCAAGGTGCCTTCGGGACGATGGAACACCGGATGGCGAAATCGCACCTCGTCGGTCGTGATGCCGACAAATACCAACCGGCCTGCCTGCGCAATCAGGCCGAAAGCATTCGACATCGAAGTGCTATTGCCCGTGGCATCGATGACGATATCGGGCAGGTGGCCGTCGGTCAGGTCGCGCAATTCGCTTTCGACCTTGTCGGAGAGTTGGATCGTGTGCTGAACGCCCATCACGTGTCGACAGAACTCCAACCGCTGCTCATTCACATCGAGCATGATGATCTTGGCGCCGGTGAGCTTCGCGAATTCCAGCGTCGCGAGGCCAATCGGACCGGCGCCGATGATCAAGCACGATTCATCCGACTGGGGCGCGGCCCGATCAATCGCATGGCAGCCGATCGCCAATGTTTCGACCAACGCCAACTGCTCGAAGGCGAGCTTTCGAGAAATGTGCAATTTACGAGCGGGTACGAGAAACCGCGGTCTCAGCCCGCCATCGCAGTGCACGCCGAGCGTCTGATGCTTCTCGCAGCAGTTGGTGTGGCCGCGAACGCAGGCGTAGCATTTTTGGCAATTGATATACGGTTCGACCGAGCAGCGATCGCCAGGCTGAACATTGCTTACGTCGGCAGCGACCTCGAGGACCTCGACGCCCAACTCGTGCCCCGGAATTCTCGGGTAGCTGAAGAACGGCATTTTGCCTAGATAGCCGCCGATATCGGTGCCGCAAATGCCGACATTATGGACGCGCACCAACGCCTCGCCCGGCCCGGGTTTTTCAGGGCCGGCAATGTCCAATTGCTTGAATTGCTTAGGCGCTTCGAGCGAAATCGCTTTCATGGAAGTCTATCCTCTTCAAAATTGCCGCGGTCGAAGCCAGAACCGGCTAGCCGGCGGCGGGCAGCGGATCGTTGTTCTCGGGCCGGCCTTCGATGTAGAACCAGTTGTGAATCGGCCGCAGAATTTCTTGAACCTCGGCCAGCAATTGTCGATCAATCGGCAGCTCCGACCAGGCGACCCATTTCTTCACGTTCTCGGGATTCGCCGAGCCGACGATGCAGGTGGCCATGTCGGGATTAGAGAGCGAGTACTGCAAAGCGAGTTGAGCAATATCGCCCCCTTTCGACGTGCAGTGTTCCGCAGCCTGTCGGCAAACGGCGCGGACTTCTTCCGTCGCTTTGTGCCAGGGCGGCAGTGACGCATTGGTCAGCAGCCGGGCCGAGAAAGGCGCGGCGTTCATTACGCCCACACCTTTGCTCTGGAGATAAGGAACCAGGTCGGCAAGCATCGTGTTTTGCAGCGTGAAGTGGTTGTACGATAGCACGACGTCCAACTCGGTTCGATCGAGTATGTAGCGGAACATATTCATCGGGTAGCCGCTCACGCCGATAAACCGCACCTTTCCTTGCTGCTGAATTTTGCGGAGCGCCGGCAGCGTTTCTTCCACGATTTGGGACATCTCGACGAACTCGATGTCGTGACAGAGCATGATATCGAGGTAATCGACGCCAAGCCGCTCCAGACTGATATCAACGCTCTCCGCCACGCGCCGAGCTGAAAAGTCGAAATGTCGGGGAGCGTAACGGCCCAGCTTCGTGCCGAGATAATATCGATCTCGCGGAATGCCGCGCAAGGCGATTCCGAGCAGGCATTCGCTCAACCCTCGGCCATAGTAGGGCGACGTGTCGATAAAGTTCATGCCTAGGTCAAGCGCTGTGTGGAGCGAGCGGATCGCTTCGTTCAAGTCGACCGCGCGAAACTCCTGACCGAGCGACGAGGCGCCATAACTAAGCCAGGAGAGCTGCATGCCAGTGCGGCCGAGCGGTCTTAGCTGCATCGTTCTTCCTTACGCGTCGGAACAGAGTTTTAGATTGGGGCATCGTAACATCGAGGCCGCAGGACGTCAGGCGGTTATGAGAAGAATTAGCTAGATGTGTCGACTGCTTGCGTGGCGGGCAGATGGCGAATTTCGTACAGATCGACCGTGTGCGTCACCGAGCCGTTGAAGTGCGGGGCCTGAGAGAGTCGCCGCACGGAAAGGCCGCGCGCTTGGCATTCGACGACGAACGGGCCCGCGCCGCGACGGCCCGGATCGGCCAACAATCCCAATCCGCCGGGCGCCAACGCCTTCTGGTAGGCGGAAGCGACCAGGGCGGGATATTCGCGCTCGTACAGCACATCGGCCGCCGCAACCAGATCGAATTGAACGAGATCGGCGGGGAAGTCGCGCCAGTCGACGACGCGCGTGGCGGGCCCGGGCAGGCCGTTTCTACGTAAATTGAGCCAGGTGAACTCCAGTGCTTCGGCATAATAGTCCGTCGCCAAAACTTCAAAACCGACTTGAGCGGCCGCTGCGCAGACAAAGCCCGCGCCGCATCCGAGTTCTAAAAAGCGGCGTCCCGCGCCGTTTTCCTTCGCGACGCGCTCGGCAAGGGCGATGGCCGACGGCCACACATCGGCCCAGTATGGCAAGCGCTCGTCGCGATTGAAGTCTTCTTCGCTAATTAATTCATCAGGGCTGCGCGGCTTCAACCACTGATATTGCTTGTTTGCCAGGACGAATTGCTGCTCGATGACGGTAAATCGTCCGCTGAGCATGTCCGCGAGGGTTTGCCAATCGTTAGTCACTGGACGATCAAAAGGATTCCCTGGGACATCTGGTCGCGCCGCTGCCGCAGTTCGCCGGCGATCAAGATGCGCCGCATCGGTCATTAGGACCGCGGCGCATGAACAACAAGAGCCGCTAGTTTATCCCGCGACGGCCGTTTAGCGCAGGGGTAGCCGTCCCCAAAGCTCGACGAACTATTCAATCGATCGGCGGGTTTTGCTGGTGAGAAGCGGCAAGTTCCGCTGATTTGCTCGATTGATCCCGGGCGACGAAGAGATCGCCAGCGACCGGAGCGGCTGTGCGTAAGCCGCATTGCCGCAAGTACTTAAACAACGACGTTGCGCCTCTCTTTAAGGCCCCGGCAATGCGGTGGCATGCCGCTTGCTTAACGGCCGTTCGCCAAATGCCCGGGGGGGCGAGAGGCTCGAGAGCGACGCAGGACTTTCATGCCCTACGGACTATACATCTCCGCGGAAGGCGCCCTGGCGCAAAGCACGCGGATGGAAACTATCTCCAATAACCTTGCCAACGCCGATACCCCCGGCTTCAAGCGCGACTTGGCCATCTTCCAGTCCAGGTATGCAGAGGAGATTCAGCGCGGCAATGAGTTGCCCGGATCGGGCACGCTCAACGACCTCGGCGGCGGAGTCGATACGCTAGGCACGTTTACCGATTTCTCCCCTGGCGTCCGCAAGAACACCTACGAACCGACCGACCTCGCCATCGAGGGCCCGGGCTTCTTCGTCGTCCGCCGCGAAGGGCAAGATATGCTGACGCGAGCGGGTAATTTTGCCGTTATGCCCGAAGGCAACCTGGTCACTCAAGCCGGCGACCCGGTCATTGCCGCGGACGGAACTCCCGTGGTGATCAATCCGCGCGAAGGCGCCTGGCATATCAACCCCAGCGGAACGCTGATTCAAGGCGGCACGCAAATTCCTTTAGCGCTGGTGCAGCCGCGATCGTTGGGCGACCTGGTCAAAGTCGGCGAGAACATGTTTTCGCCGCTCAGTCCGCCCACGGCAATCGATCCGACACAGCGCCGCGTGTTGAGCGGCTGCCTCGAAGGTTCGACGGTCAAAGCGGTCTCTGAAATGACGGAAATGATCGAGACCTCGCGCGTCTTCGAAGCGAATGTGAACATGATTCGCAATCAGGACCAGATTCTAAGCGAGCTTGTCAGTCGCGTGCTGCACACTGCCTGATTCGAACTGAGCGCCTCCTAATCACGCCAGAAGTTTCACGAAGAGAAAAGCGATGAGTATTCAGACGTTATACACCGGCGCCACAGGCATGCAGTCCATGCAGATGAAAATGGACGTGATTGCCAATAATCTGGCGAACGTGAATACCACCGGTTTCAAGCGCGCCCGCGCCAATATGGAGGACTTGTATTATCAGCAGATCAAGTTACCCGGCGCCCAGGACGCCTTCAACAACTACGCCCCCACCGGAATTGCCATTGGTCTCGGTTCGCGCGTGCAGGGCACGCAGACAATCTTCGAGCAAGGCGCCTTCGATATCACCAACCATCAGCTCGACGTGGCGATCGAAGGAGACGGCTTCTTTCAGGTGATCGACCCCTCGACGAACAATTTTCTCTACACGCGCGCCGGCGATTTTTCCATCAATTCCAACGGCCTGCTGGTGATCGGGTCTTCCAACACCGGCCGTCTGGTGCAGCCGCAGATTTCCATTCCGATTGATACCACCGGTATCGTGATCAGCGCCGAAGGGAACGTTTCGATTCAGCAATTCGGTCAGCAGCAGTTTTCGCAAGTCGGTCAGCTGCAACTGGCCAAGTTCATGAATCCGGAAGGCCTGCTGAAACTTGGCGAAAATATGTACCAGGAAACGCTCTCCTCGGGCGCCGCCATCTTCGGGCAGCCGGGCTTGAACGGCTTGGGAACGCTGAGACAAAACAGCCTCGAACGTTCGAACGTCGAGCCGGTCAATGAACTGATTGATCTGATCACGACGCAACGATCCTTTGAACTCAATTCTCAAAGCGTCCAGGCCGGCGATCAGATGCTGCAGTTGGTCGCGAATCTGAGGAGGTTCTAGTGGCCGTGGTTCTAGCAAAATTCTCTTCTAGGCGCCGGTTCGAATCTGCAACCCCTCGGCTCGTCGCTTTGGCCGGGTCGATTGCCTGCGCCGTGATCGTTGCGGTCAGTGGCGCAACTGGCGCGGCGGCCGGCGAGTTGAGATTGCGTGAAGAATGTCGCTGCACGCAGTCGCTGGTCCGCTTGGGCGATATCGCCGAGATTCACGCCGCCGACGCGGAGCAGGTGCGTCAGTTGGAGGCCATCGAATTATTTCCGGCGCCGGCCGTCGGACGGCGTCGGTTCGTGCGGGCGCGAGAAGTTCAGGATCTGCTCGCATTGCGAGGCCTCAACCTTTCCGAACACCGGCTTTCCGGCGCCAGTCGAGTGCAGGTCAGCACGCCTGAAGCCGCTCTAGACGTTCCGGCAATCGCGCCGCGGCCGCTCTCTAACTCCGCGATGATGCGTGCCAATGAACTGGTTGAACAGGCGGTCATTGAATACTTGCGACGCGAAGTTTCCGAAACGGAGTCGTGGCAGGTCGAACTGAAGCTGGACGGCGATCAGGCGAGAATCGCAAGCACTGCCGGCAAAGAGCTCTCCGTCGAGGGGGGCGAATCGCCCTGGAGAGGTTGCAAGCGGCTCAAGGTGGTCGTCCCGGGCGAGGCGGGGCGACAAGAGTTCGAGATTGAAGCCGTCATCAGCACGCCGCCGATGGTCGTCGTGGCTGTCCGCTCTTTGACGCCCGGCGACACGGTGCAGGCGACCGATGTGAAGCTCGCGCAGCGCCAGGCAATGCAGGCGCAGGATCCGTTCTATCGTTTGGAAGACGTGATTGGCCAACAGACGACGGGCGCGATTGTCGAGGGACAGGTGTTGGAGCAGCCCGATGTTCGCTCGCCATTGCTGGTGCGTCGCGGCGATGCGGTCACGGTATTCGCTCGCAGCGCCGGCATTCAGGTGCGCACGACTGCTCGAGCCCAGGAAGACGGCGGTCGCGGCGATCTGATCACCGTCGAATCGATGCTCAACCGACAGAGGTTCTTTGTTCGCGTGACGGGCATTCACGAAGCCGAGGTTTTCGCCCATGCGGTCGAGGCTCGGTCCGCAACCAGCGAACCGGCGGCTTCAGCGCAGATTTCACCGGTTGCCAAGGTGACCCAGCGTGCGGCGCCTGCAGGATATCTTGACCGTCAGGTGCGACCTGCCGGTTATCAAGCGAGTTCCAACCAGCCGAGGAGATCGTCACGATGAAGAAGATTCGACGCGTCGCCCTGCTTACCGTGGCCGGCTTGGCGCTTTCGCGGACGCCTGAGGCTCGAGCCCAAAGCGCCAGCCTCTACGGTTTGCCCGAGTCGCGACGTCCGCTGACGCTCGCCGACAGCTCTTGGATGTATATCAAAGTCGAGCCGCCGCGAGAGATTCAACTCAACGACGTCTTGACGGTCATCATCGATGAGAAGTCTCAATTGATCAGCCAGGCGATGTTGATGCGTCGGCAGCGAGCCAACGTCGATGCCGACTTACAGAAGTGGCTGCAGTTCAATGGCTTCGGGCTCTCGCCCGCTCCGATGCCTCATGGCGATCCTCGCATCGAGGCCTTGTACAACTTGCAAAACCAGGTTCAGGCGAACCTGCGGGCGGCCGACGGCTTGCAGTTCCGTCTTGCAGCCACCGTCGTTGACATTCGACCGAACGGCAACCTGGTGCTCGAAGCGCATCGGCATGTTCGCGACAACAGCGAAATCTGGGATGCGTCGCTCTCAGGCGTGGTGCGGCGCGAAGACGTGCTGCCGAACAATACGGTGCTAAGCGAGGACATCTCCGAACTCAGCATCGACAAGCGAGAGGAAGGGCATATTCGCGATTCCTGGCGTCGCGGCTGGCTCTGGAAAACGCTGGATCGCGTCAAGCCCTTTTAATCGGAATACAACGTGATGAACTTCGCGAGCAAGGCCGCCCGGTTGGCCGTATTGACAAGCTTGATGCTGCTGAGCGCTGCCAACGCATTCGGGCAGATCCGCTTGAAGAGCATCTGCCGCGTGAAAGGCCAGGAAAGAAATACGTTGCATGGCCTGGGACTTGTCGTGGGCCTCAAGGGCAGCGGCGACGGCAAGGGGTTCGTGCCGACGATTCGCAGTCTGGCGATGGCCATGGAATTGATGGGCAATCAGGTCGGAAAAGGAGGCGCCGAAGAGCTGAAGGATGCCGCCAACGTAGCCCTGGTCAGCGTCACCGCGACAGTGCCCGCCAGCGGCGCCCGTCAAGGCGATGAAATCGATTGCGTCGTCAGCTCGGTAGGCGCCGCCAAGTCGTTGGCCGGCGGTCGCTTGTTCATGACCCCGTTGCTAGGGCCTCAAGTCGAGAGCACGCGGGTTTATGCGTTTGCCGAGGGAGCGTTGCACATCGAAGATATGAACACGCCCACGACGGCCCGCATCCACGCTGGCTGCCGGTTGGAGGAAGACTTCATCAATCCGTTCGCCAAGAACGGCAAGATCACGCTGGTGCTCGATGAACATCACGCCGATTTCGAAACCGCTCAGGAAATCGCCGAACTGATCAACAGCAACTGGTATCGCAGCGACGGCGACCGCTTTTCGCGACGAGGCGGCGCGAACATTCGTCAAATGGCCTATCCGGCTACACAGAGCTACCTGGCGCAGGCCGTCAATCAGCAATTCATCGAAGTGGCGATTCCCTCGGCCTATCGCGATGAACCTGTGCTATTTGTCTCCGAAGTGCTCGGCTTGACGATTGCCGAACCGCAGACCGCGGCCCGAGTCGTGATTAATGAGCGGGCGGGCAGCGTGGTGATCGGCGCCGATGTCGAGATCGGAGCGGTAGCGATCACGCACAAAAATATCGTGATCGAGACGGTCAATGCGGCTCCCGAACAGCGCTTCGTAACCATCGATCCTGGGGAGACGCAAACGACCAAGTTGAAGGCTTTGGTCGAAGCGCTCAACGCCGTCAAAGTGCCGACCGCCGACATCATCGAGATTATCAAAGGCCTCGAACGCAACGGAAAGTTGCACGGGCAACTAATCATTGAATAACGAACCAAGGCAAACGACATGTCCGCGCCCGTCTCGAACAGCTTCCCCTCCGCCTCGCCGCTGCCGTTTCTGGCTCAGCAGACGCGAACGCCGCGGGCAAACCCGGTTGAGAACCCGGAAGTGCGCGCGGTTTTCGATGAATTTGTTGGCCAGACGTTCTATGGGCAGATGCTGAGTTCCATGCGAAAAACGTTGGGAAAGCCGGCCTATTTCCACGGCGGCCGAGGCGAAGAAGTGTTTCAAGGGCAGCTCGATCAAATTCTGGCGGAGCGGCTTTCCGAGGCCAGCGCCAATCAGTTCACCGGACCAATGTTCGAACTATTCTCACTCCAACAACGCTGATCCTGATGGAAAACCAAGATTGGGAAACTGACATCGCGGCGCTGCTGAACGAGCTCTCCGCGACGCAAGACGATCTGTTCGAACTCCTCGGGCAGAAACGCCGGCTACTGGTTGCATCCGACGTCGAAGGCATCCAAGCCTTGGAGCCGCGCGAGCGGGAACTGATTGCTCGCCTTGAGGCATGTCATAGCCGGCGCGGCGATTTGCTCGATAAAGCCGCCGCGCAGAACCTGCCCGGTGATAGCATTCGCTCGCTAGCTAAGTCGCTTCCGGCGCCGGCTAGCCGCCAACTCGAGAAGCATGTAGCGGAAGCGGCGCATCGCTCGCGCCTCCTAAGTCATCAGAGCTTGACCAACTGGGTGCTGATTCAGCGCACGCTCATTCACTTGTCTCAATTGCTGGAGATTATCGCTACCGGAGGACGGGCCAAGCCGACATATGGAAAGGGAGGTTATGCGGCTGCAAGCGGCTCTTTGGTGGATCAGGCGGCCTAAGAAGCCCTGAGAGAATAGCAAGCCTAGGCGAAACTGACGCATGTCACTCTTCGGCTCTTTACAGCTGGCCGGCAATTCGATGCAGGCCCAGCAAATTGGCCTGCAGGTCGTTGGTCAGAACATGGCCAATGCCAATACGCCGGGCTATAGCCGCGAAGAGGCCGTACTGACGCCTGCGCCCGTGCAAAGAATGGGCAATCTGACGCTCGGCCTGGGCGTGCAGGTCAAAGGCATCGTCCAGCAGGTGGACGACTTTCTGAACGAGCGATTGAGGGGCACCAACAGCGACGTAGGCAACAGCCAGACGCAGGCCCAGGTTTATCAGAATCTGGAAGGCATCGTCGGGGCTCTGAATCAGAACAATCTCCAATCGTCGTTGAATTCGTTCTTTTCGAGCATCGCGGGGGTATTGAACCAGCCCGAAAGCGTTTCGGTTCGCAACCTGGCCGTGTTGCAGGGGCAAACTCTGGCGGGCGACATCAACCAGATGTCGCAGCGCGTCTCCAATGCCCGTGTCGATGTCAACACTCAGATCGAAGGCATGACCTCCGACATCAACCGGCTGGTCACCGATATCGCCAACTTGAACACGCAGATTACGTCGACTGAAGGCGGCACGCTCACCATTAGCCAGGCTGTCGGCTTGCGCGATAAACGCAACCAGGACCTGTCCGACCTCTCCAACCTGATTGGCATCCGCGTCGAAGAGCAGCCCAGCGGGGCCGCCAATGTGTTTGTCGGCGGCGATTACCTGGTTTTCGAGGGCACTTCGCGTCAGGTCGAAACCGCCTACACGACCGATCGCGGGTTGTCTTCGGCTCACATCAATCTGGTCGATACGAACGCGCCCTTAGATACGCAGACTGGCAAGCTGGCCGGCTTGACCGCGGCCCGAGATAACATCCTGGGCGGATTCCTCGACAAGCTAAACAACCTGGCCACGACGCTTAACTTCGAGTTCAACAAGGTTTATTCCTCGGGGCAGGGTCTGACCGGCTTTCAGTCGATGACGAGCACTTACCCGGTGACTTCCACGTCGAACGCGCTCGATAATGCCGGCCTGCAGTTCACTCCCGTGAACGGCTCGTTTCAGGTTCAGATGCTGAACAAGCAAACCGGGCTGACGCAGACCACCAATGTCACGGTCGACTTGAACGGCTTGGATCAGAACGAAACCAGCCTGACCGGCCTGGCAACGCAACTTAACGCCATCAATGGACTGAAAGCCACGATCAGCAATACTGGCAATCTTTCCATTACCACGACTTCGCCCGATCTGCAGTTTTCATTTGCCAACGACACCAGCGGGGCGCTGGCCGCCTTGGGCTTGAATACGTTCTTCACCGGAACGAGTGCCGCAGATTTGGGCGTCAATCAGGCGGTTGTCGCGGATCCTGGCAAATTCGCCGCCAGCACGGCCGGCATCGGCATAGATACGGGCAACGCTACGAAGCTGGCCAATTTCATGAATCAGCCGCTTGACTCGGCCGGCGGCACCACGCTGACCGACGTTTACGACCGCATGGTTGGCGACGTTACGCAAGGCTCTGCCGTGGCGCAATCGGTGACGCAGGGCTACCAGACATTTCAGCAAACTTTGCAAGGTCAGCAATCGGCGATCAGCGGCGTCAGCATTGACGAAGAGGCGGTCAAAATGATCACTTTTCAGCGCGCCTACCAGGCCTCTGCCAAGCTGATCTCGACGATTAACGAATTGTTGAACACGCTAATGCAATTATGAGCATTATTCCCGTCCCCAGTACGCGCGTCAGCGACGTATTCGTCCGCCAGCGGCTGTTAGCCCAGGTCGAGACGGATCAGCTCGATCTATTCAAGTTGCAAAACCAAATCAGCTCGGGCAATCGGCTGAATCTGCCGAGCGACGATGCGCCGGCCGCGCTGCGGGCCGTCAGCTTACAGGCGCAACTCGACCAGAATACACAGTTTCAGAACAACGTTCAGACGAACCAGACCTATCTCGGCGCTACCGATTCGGCAATGAGCCAAATCGTGCAAATGATCGACAATGCCAAGGGCATTGCCAGCGCTTCCGTCGGGTCGACCGCCACCGACTCGCAACGAGCCTCGGCGGCGTCGCAAATTCAGGACCTCATCACGCAGTTGGTCAATAACGGCAATCAGATCTTCCGCGGGCGATATCTGTTTGCCGGAGCGAACACCTCCTTGCAGCCATTTGTGCAGACGCAGAGCGGAATCGTCTACCAGGGGGACCAGAAGACGATTTCCAGTTATTCCAACATCAACGCGCTGTTCAATACGAATGTTACCGGCGACGCGGCGTTTGGCGGGTTTTCCCAGCAGGTGCAGGGGCAGGCGGATCTCAACCCCGTGCTCACCGATAATACGCAATTGGCTGATCTCAACGGCGGCTTGGGAGTAACTCCAGGCAGTGTGTCGATTTCGGACGGCACGAATACCAGCATCGTGGATCTTAGCTCGGCCAAGACCATTGGCGACGTCGTCAAATTATTGGACGCTCATCCGCCGGCCGGGCGCACACTGACGACGCAAGTGACCGACACCGGACTGACGCTGCAATTGGACGCGGCAGGCGGCGGCAACCTGGTCGTCGGCGAAGTGGGCGGCGGCACCTCGGCTTATCAATTAGGGATTGCCGGCCAGCTGAGCAATACGGGTCCGCTGATCGGTCGGGACCTGAACCCTCGGCTAACCCTGACCACGCCGCTGGCCAACGTGCTTGGCACGCGGCCTTCGGCAAACATCCCTTCGTTGGGCACAAACAACGATATCGTCGTCGAGTCGAATACGAATGGACCTGCCGCCAATGGCACAACGGTGACCTACGTTGACGACTCACATTATCAAGCGGGCCCGGGCATCACCGCCGGCAATGAATTCGCTACGTTTAGTGCGGCGCCTGTCGCTGCGAAAGCGGTGCTCAAGCTCACCGGACCCAATAATGACTTGTTGCTTACCGCCACTTCGCCGGGGGCGGCGATGAATGGTGTGACCATCAACTTTGTCAATGCGGGCGCCATCGGCAATACCGCGACGGCATCCTACAATGCGGGCACGAAGACTTTAACGGTGGGCGTAGATGGAACGGGCGCCACGTCGACCAACGCTTTGATTACGGCCATCAACGCCGACGGCACGTTTACAGCGGCCCGCGACGCCACGGCGGAGCCGAATGTCGCCGGCGGATTCGTCTCGCCCGTTGATATCCATCCGGCGGTCGGTAACACTTACAACACCGGCGGCAATGCCAACACATTGTTCGTGCATATTCAAAGCGGGGTCTCGACCGCCAACGACGTCATCACGGCGATCAATGCCACCGGCCTGTTTACGGCGCGGCTGGATATCGGCGAGCCCGGCAACGATGGCACGGGGACGGTCGTCGATTCTGCGACGGATCCTCAAGCTGCGGGAGTTCTGGCCGGTGGAACGGGAGTGCAATTCGATCAAAAATCCGGCATTCAAATCGTCAATGGCGGCCAGACCTACACGCTGACCTTCTCCGGCGCTCAGACCATCGAAGATGTGCTGAACACGATCAATGGCTCAGGGGCCAACGTGCGAGCACAGATCAACGCGGCGGGAACCGGCATCGACGTTCAATCTCGGCTAAGCGGCAGCGATTTCTCGATCGGCGAAAATGGGGGCGCCACGGCGACCCAACTTGGCATCCGCAGCTTCGACCTCAATACGTCACTGTCCGATCTCAATTATGGCGCGGGCGTGACCCCGCTTTCGCCGGGTCCCGATTTCACGATCACGCGAAAAGACGGCGTCTCCTTCAGCATTAGCGTTGCCGGCGCCAAAACAGTCGGCGACGTGTTGAACCTGATCAATAACAATGCGACGAATCTGGGCGGCGGCGTTCCGGTCATGGCCCAACTGAACGCTTTCGGCAACGGCATTGAGCTCTCCGACGACGATCCGGCGGCGACCGGCTCGCTAACGTTAGCTTCCAATCCGCCCAGCGCGGCAGCACAGCAGCTCGGCCTATTGCCCGCGAACGCGTCGACAAGTTCCTCGCCCACATCGGCCGTGCCCGCGAATGTTACGATCGGCAGCGCCGGGCTGAACA
>JAICIG010000211.1 GCA_025924495.1 Pirellulales bacterium
CGCGACTGGGTCGATCTTTTCTTGGCAGAAACGCCGCACCTTATCGACGAGCTCGTTGGCCTGATGATCGGCCTTCACGTCGGGATAGGGCAGCAATTTGCGGTTCAGATAGCGGCCGAAATAGAGCCCCTTGGCAAAGCCGATCCGATCGGCGGCGTCGCCCAGCAGTTCCTCGGCTTCCTTGATTTGCTTCTCGCGATTGACCGCAGCCATGGCGTGACATGTCCTTTCCGTGCAGTTGGCGATTTTGACGGCTCCAGCCGCTACCCTAGTCAATTATAGGGCAATTGATGCCGCGAGGCGGCGGCAGTTTCGCGCAAGACAAGACCAGGCTGTCGCGATCTGGCGCCGATGGCCCGCAGGTGGTGGCATCGGCCGTGTGGGTCAATTAAACTATCGCCACTACCGGCTACTTTTTTCCGCCCCGCCCCAGAGGAATCTCTCATGATCCGCCGCGTGGATATTTTCCGACTCTGCTACTGCTGGGGCTTGTCCCTGGCCTTGCCCCTGTTCTTGAGCAGTTTCGCTTTGGCCGACGTCAAGCTGCCCGCGATCTTCACAAGCCACATGGTATTGCAACAGGGGCAAGCCGACCGCGTTTGGGGTTGGGCCTCGCCGGGCGAAGAGGTGACGGTAACGATCGCCGATCAGACGAAAACCGCCAAGGCCGGCGACGATGGCAAATGGCTCCTTACGCTTGACCCGCTCAAAGTCGGCGGCCCGCACACGCTAACCGTCAAGGGCAAGAATGAGATCAAGCTCGACGACGTGCTGGTGGGCGAGGTCTGGGTCTGCTCGGGTCAGTCGAACATGCAGTGGGCGGTCGGCCAATCCAACGACGGCGATCTGGAAAGCCTGGCGGCCAACTTTCCGCAGATCCGGTTGATCTCGGTGCCGCAGGTCGGCACGCAAGAGCCGCAATCTGACTTCAAAGGCGAGTGGAAGCTTTGCACGCCGGAGAACGCGAAGGAATTCTCGGCGGTCGGCTTTTTCTTCGGGCGGCAATTGTATCAGACATTGAACGTGCCCATCGGCCTGATCGACGACGCCTGGGGCGGCTCGGCCTGCGAAGCCTGGATCGCGCGAGATGTTCTCGCGGCGGACGAAAAGTATCAGCCGCTGTTGGCTCGCTGGGAGCAGATTGAGAAGGACGCCCCGAAGCTGCAAGCCGAGTACGAGACTAAGCTGGCCGAATGGAAGGTCGAAGCCGAAAAGGCCAAGGCCGAAGGGCGGCAGCCGCCGCGACCGCCGCAAGGCCCCGACGCTTTGCTGAAAGGCAATCACCGCCCGGCCAACATCTATAACGGCGTGCTGAAGCCGACGATCGGCTACGGCATTCGCGGAGCCATCTGGTACCAGGGCGAATCGAACGCCGGCCGCGCCTATCAGTACCGCGACTTGTTCCCGCTGATGATTTCCAGTTGGCGCAAAGAATGGGGCATCGGCGATTTTCCGTTCTACTGGGTGCAACTCGCCGATTTTATGGCCGAAAAGACCGAACCGGCCGACAGCGCCTGGGCCGAATTGCGCGAGGCCCAAACGATGACCATGAGCCAGCTGCCCAACACCGGCGAGGCGGTAATCATCGACATTGGCGAGGGCAAAGACATTCACCCGCGCAACAAGCAAGACGTGGGCAAGCGGCTAGCCCGCTGGGCGCTGGCTCGCGACTACGGAGTGAGCGTGCCCTATCACAGTCCGCAGTACAAGTCGATGGAAAAGAAGGACGGCAAGATTGTAATCACGCTCGACTACGTGCCAAGCGGATTGCGGCCGTTCGACGTGAACGAGGTGCGCGGCTTCACGATTGCCGGCGACGACAAAAAGTTCGTCAACGCCAATGCCAAGATCGTCGGCCCCAACCTGATCGAGGTCTGGTCGGATACGGTGAAGGAGCCGGTCGCCGTGCGATACGCCTGGGCCGACAATCCGGTCTGCAACGTATATAGCGCCGAAGGACTGCCGCTTACGCCGTTCCGCACCGACGATTGGCCCGGCGTGACGGCCGAGGCGAAGTAATCGCAATAGATCGGCGCTCGTCCTGGCTCGAGGACAAGCCGACATTTTGAATTGCCAGACGCGGCGTCGGCTGATCCAATGGGTCGCGGACGCCGCGTTTTTTATGGAGTGTTGAATGACTTCCGGCAACCAGAACCCTTCGGCCCGGTTGGATGAAGCCCTGCGTCTGGCACGAGCCGGCCAGCATGCCGAAGCGCTCGCCGAATACCTATGGTGCTTCGACCATGGTTCCGTCGAGCAGCCGGAGTTTGCCGCCACGCGTTTATCGTTGTTGCTTGCGTACCTGCAAGAGTTGGGCGCCGTCTATCCGCAGGCGGCCGAGGCGCTCGAAGCGCGTCGCAATGCCGCCGAGGAGGCCGCGCTAGCGGGAACGGCCGATCTAGAGACGCTTGAGACAATGGTGGCGCTCCACAAGCGACTCTATTCGCCACTCAGACTGCTCGACATTTTCGGGCAGCTGGGCAAAGGCGGGGCTGCACAGCAGCAAACGCGGAAGCGCTTGCTGCCGCTGATGCTCGACGTGCTGGTTGACCGCCAGCAGTATCAGGCGATCGTGGACAATTCAGACGATCTTGTCGCCGACGCCGGCCGGGCGATCGGCGCCTACCTATCGTTGGCCGATCGCGTCGCAGCCGAAGAAGCGCACACCGGGCCTTCCGCCCGGCTAGCGCTGCATCGCCGCAATGCACTGGAGACGGTTGGCAATTACTACGAGGCGTTGCTCGGGCTGGGACGGCAGGAGCAGGCCGCACAAATCCGCGACCGGCTGTTGGCCGCCGTGCCTAACGACTATGGGGGCTACCTGGTGCTAGCCGGTCGTGCCATGAAACTGCATCGTCCGGAAGAAGCCCGGCTGTTGCTCGAGCGTGGCCTTCAGGTCGTCTCCGAAACCGATCAGGCTCAGCTCCGCGCGGCTTTGGCGAGTTTGCCAACCGAATAACGGGCGAGCATTCGGGCTGATATGAGTCTGCGCGGCACGGCGTGATTTCGCACACATCAGATTGACGCCGGCAAGGCGAGTTCGTAACGTGTGGCCATGTCGGCAAACCCTCTCGAGTCGCCCAAATCGTTGACGGCCGCCGCGGAAGAGGTCGCTCGCCAACCGCTCGCTACACTGCCGCGAGTGCTCGGACCGTTCGACGCCATGACCGTGGTCGTGGGGGGCATCATCGGCTCGGGCATTTTTCTGAAGCCCGCCTACGTGGCGGGCCAACTGCACCATTTCGGGCTGATCATTTCCGTCTGGATCGTGATGGGGCTGATTACGCTCTGCGGCTGCCTGGCACTGGCGGAGTTGGCAGCCATGCTGCCGCATGCCGGCGGGCCTTATGTCTACCTGCGTGAAGCTTACGGCCGGTTGCCGGCGTTTCTATGGGGCTGGACTGAATTCTGGGTGATCCGCACCGGATCCGTGGGCGCTCTCGCATCGGCCACCGCGATTTATCTATCGGAACTGGCGCCGATGAGTCGCCAGCAGCAAGAGCTGGCGGCGATCGGCATCGTAGCCGGGCTGTCAGCAATCAGCATTCTCGGCACGCGCTGGGCAGCTCATTTGCAGAACCTGACGACGATCGTCAAAGTCGGCTTTCTGCTGTTTCTGATCGTTCTGCCGTTCGTGATGCGGCAAGAGCAAACCGCTAACTTACAGCCGCTGTGGCCGGCCAACGCGACGTGGTCGCTGTGGCCGGCCATCGGGGCGTCGATGATCGCGGTGCTTTGGCCCTACGACGGCTGGATCAACATCGCCCCCGTCGCCGAAGAAATCCGCGACCCGCAGCGCAACGTACCGCTGGCGTTAGGTCTGGGCATCCTGGTCATCATCGTCGTCTACGTGCTGGCGAACCTGGCGTATCACCTGACGCTCCCGATGCAGCAAGTCGCCGACTCCGAGAAAGTGGCTGCCACCATGTGCGACGCCCTGTTGGGTAGCGCAGGGGGCAAGTTCTTCGCGCTCGGCGTAATGTGTTCGACCTTCGGCGCCACCAACTCGAACCTGCTGACCGGACCGCGAATCTTCTTCGCCATGGCCCGCGACGGCTTGCTGCCCGCTTCGATCCGCAAAATTCACGGCCGCTGGGAAACGCCCTCCAACGCCATCGCCATTCAAGCCGCGTGGAGCATCGTGCTGATCGCCGTCGCGTTTCAATGGAAGGAAAAGCCGGGCGAGGCTTTCGACGCGCTCACCGATTTTGTGATTTTCGGCGGCACGATTTTCTACGGGCTGGCCGTGGGCGCGGTGTTCGTACTGCGCCGTAAGCGACCCGAATTGCCTCGCCCCTATCGCACCTGGGGCTACCCATTCACTCCCGCCTTGTTTCTCGCCATGTATTCCGCCGTGATGGTCAGCCTGCTTTCCGAGAAGTGGGTTCAATCTCTGGCCGGCAGCCTGCTCATCGCCGCTGGCGTGCTCTTCTATCGCTTTGCCAAGCAGCGGAAGAGTTGGGCCGTGTAGCCGTCAACGTCCGCCAGGTGCGCATCCCGGGTTAAGCAGATGAACCAACCGCGGATCGCCGCTCATCTACGTTGATCAGCGCAAATCAACGAAAACTTACTACTTGAAAAACGAGCAGCACGAATGCCTTGGCTCGATTGCCGAAAGTCATTGTTTGCCGGCCGTTTGGGCTAGAGGTAGACTGAACTTAATGGGGCAGATCCAAGGCCGGAGGAAGCGGTGATGAGCAGAATCATTCAGGGGATCGTCCACGGCCGGACCATTGAACTGACCGAAGATCCCGGCGTGGCCGATGGCCAGCGCGTGGAAGTGATCGTCAAACCGGCGCCACGGGCAATGCCCTGGGGGGAAGGCATTCGCCGTTCTGCAGGCGGCTGGGTCGACTACCCGGAAATGGATGCCGTAATGGAACAAATCCAGCAGGACCGGCGGCGTGAACGGCGCCCGCAAGGGACGGAATGAGCTTTCTGCTCGACACGAACATTTGTTCCGCTCATTTCCGTCGGTCCGCCGGGTTGGCGCACCGCTTCATGCAGCACGCTGGGCGACTCTACCTGCCCTCCATCGGATTAGCTGAATTGTATGCGGGGGCGTATCACCGTCCCGATCCCGCTCCTTTGCTGGCGAAGATCAACGAGCTCTTGGACGACGTTTCCGTACTCGGTTTCGACAGCTCCTGTGCGGAGCAGTTTGGCAGAGTCCGCGGAATGCTGCTGCAGCAAGGGTTATCTGTGAACACGACAGATCTGATGATCGCCGCGGTTGCGTTGGTGCATCATCTGACGCTGGTCACGCACAATACGGCCGACTTTCAGTTTATTCCGGGATTGCAGTTTGAAGACTGGCTGACGCCGTGAAGCAACGCGGCGCCGAAGCAAAGCTCATCGCGAATTTGTGCGCTCGACGAGCCGCGTCAGCAACTCCCTGGCAGCTTCGGAGTCGATCGCCTCGGCGGCCAGTTGCACGCATGCGGGCAACGTCGCAGCCGTACCGGCGATCCACAGGGCGGCAGCCGCGTTGACCAGCACAATGTCTCGTGCTGGGCCATGCTCGCCAGCAAGCACTCGGAGGATGATCGCTGCACTTTGTTCTGGACCTTCGACGCGAACGGAATCGAGATCAGAGCGTTCGACGCCGAAGTCCGCCGGCGACCAGGTAAGCTCGCGAGTTTCGCCCTGTTGGACTTCCGTGACAAACGTCTCGCCGGCGATCGTCACTTCGCCCAACCCATCGCTTCCGTGGACCACTGCGGCTCGCTGGGTTCCTAACCGCGCGAGCACCGCAGCTAACCGCGGCCGCAACTCGTCGCGGCCAACGCCCAGCAATTGAAACGGCGCGCCGGCTGGATTGGTGAGCGGCCCCAACAGGTTGAAAATCGTGCGCATGCCAAGTTTCTGTCGCACGGGCGCCACGTGTTTCATGGCCGAGTGGAGCAGGGGGGCGAAGCAGAAGCAGATGCCCAGTTCGTCCAGGCAAGCCTCGACGCATTCGACCGTCGCGTTCAAGTTCACGCCGAGCTGGGCCAGCACATCGGCTGATCCGCTTCTGCTGGTCACCTTGCGGTTGCCGTGCTTGGCCACCGGCACGCCTGCCGCCGCCGTCACCAGCGCGGCCGTGGTGCTGATATTAAAGGTGCTCGACGAATTGCCTCCCGTACCGCAGGTGTCGATGATGTTTGTGCGGCGGCTGCGGATCGGCGTCATATGCCGGCGCATGGCGGTCGCCGCGCCCGCAATCTCGTCGACGGATTCGCCTTTCGCTTGTAAGGCCGTCAGAAACAGGGCGATCTCCGCTTCGCTCCAACGCCCTTGCATGATGGCGTCGACCGCCGCGGCGGTTTCTTCCATCGAGAGATTCTCGCCGGCAGCCAGGCGCCCAAGGGTTTGCTGAATCAAGGTGGACGGCTCCAAAACAGGTGCGAAGCGAGAAGCGGCGGAAGTCTTACTCATCTTACTACGAGCCCGGACCTTACGGTACCGCGCGACGCACCCGCGTCTTGTTCGCCTGCTGGCAAATCCCTACAATCGGCCTTGGCTCGGAAGCTCTCATCTTTCTTGGACTTGGAGTTCAAAGCGATCGACATGGCCCGCAAAGTGATCCTCGACGTGGACCCGGGCATCGATGATGCCGTGGCGATGACCATGGCCTTGTTCGACCCGCGGTTCGAGGTAGTGGCTGTCACGGCCGTGGCGGGCAATGTGCCTGCCGAGCAAGCGACGCGGAACGTCCAGACAATCATCGAACAACTCGATCCGCCGCGCTGGCCGCGCGTGGGGGCCGCCGTGCAGCCCGAACGCACGCCGCTGGCCGACTCGCGGCATATTTTCGGCGCCGATGGCCTCGGCAATGCGAACTTTCCTGTCGCTGAACTGCATCATCAGCACCCGTCGGAAAAAGTGATCACCGACGAGATACGCATGGCGCCCGAAGCAATCACCATCATTGCGCTCGGGCCTCTGACGAATATCGCCAATGCCTTGCGTCGCGACCCGAGCCTGGCGGACCAGGTGGGGCAGTTGATCATCATGGGCGGCGCCGTCAAAGGGCCCGGCAATATCACGCCCGCCGCCGAGTTCAATATCTACTGCGATCCTGCCGCGGCACGAGACGTCTTCCGCTCGCGGACCACCAAGACGCTGGTTCCGCTCGATGTCACCAACCAGGTCGTGATGACCTATGACTTACTCGATCAACTGCCGGCGGAATCGACGCGCGCAGGAGCCTTCTTGAGAAAGATCCTGCCATTCGCGTTCCGTTCCCACCGTCAGTTGTTTGGGCTTGAGGGCATCCTGCTTCACGATGCCGTGGCGGTGGTCGCCGCCGGCAATCCCGAATTGTTCACAACAGAGCGACTGGCAGGCGATGTGGAAACGCACGGCGAACTGACGCTTGGCGCCACGGTTTTCGATCGCCGCCCCGCGCCCGAATGGCGCGCCAACATGGATGTCGCCGCCGGCATCGACACGGCAGGAGTCATCGATGCCGTGATGCGCTCGCTGCATCAGGCGGCGGCATAGAATCTGCGCAAGACGATTTCTTCAACTGCTGCGAGCGTTTCGTCAAGCCGGTCGAGTATTGAAATAAAGTTTCAATCACCGGAGAGCCGCGATGAAGATTTTTCTGATAATCGTCGGGGCTTTGGTAACCGCATTTGTCATTTGTCTATTGCTGCTCGTGCTGTGGCTGCGCTGGCTCACGCGCCGGTTTCGCAAGTCGATTGAAATGGCGGGCGATCTGGCCGGCAAGCTAGGACAGCCCGTTCCGCCGTTGAGGATTAAGTTGCAGCGCATGGAAGCCAGCCAATGGCAGCGCGGCGCAGAAGCCGAAGCGCTGATCGAGCCTTTGCGCCTGGCAGGGTTCGCTGAAATCGGATGTTTCGCAATGGAGCCCAGCCAGGTCTTGCTAAAAGTTTTTTGCCTCAAGGCGGAATCGGTGCTGGCCATCGTGTACGAACATCCGCAGGCTGGAGTCTGGCTCGAGCTCGTGACCCGATATCGAGATCGCAGCAAAATTACGTACGCCACGCTGCGCGACACCCTGCTTGATCGCCAAGAAAATAACGTCATCCGTTTCCATGCAGGAATGCCGGCGGATGAACTGCTCACACAATTCTTGGCCGAGCGACCTCAAAAGCCGATGGCGCCTGTCGCCGTCGACGATTTCCCGGGCTACTTCGAGCGCGCCTATGCGGAAAGCATGGACTGGATCATCTCGCGCGGCGGGCCGTCGGAAGTGGAAATCCGCCGGCAATGCGAAGCGCGCGGCGAAGAATGCTCGCCGCTGATGGTGATGGCGATCCGAGGCGCCTGGTCGGCCGCGATCGATGCATATTATCAAGATCAGCTCAAGGAGCGATTCCTGGCCGACTCGGGCGTCAACGCCTCACGCTGGGAACAGATTCGCGATCGAGTCGTCTTCGTTCACGATCGGATCGATTCTGACCGGTTGCAAGCGCTGTGCGAACATGAGTTCGACGAAGACGAAGACGATTCCGGACTGTACGATACGCGCCCCGCGTCAAGCGTCTTGGCGCAGGGCTCGATTTCCGCGCGCGAGATCTTCGCGCGCTGGAACTCCGCCGTGCGAAATGGCCGCAAATATGAAAAGATCGGCGAAGTCTCCACTCCCATCGCCGCCGACGTGTACGTCTCGCCCGAGGACGACGACTAAAGCGTTACTGCGCTGATGCAGTCGGATCTCAACGTTCGAAGTCGCTCTTATTGCCTACTCGCACGTTGATATGGAGCGTTTTGCCGCCGCGGTAGACCACCATGGGCACTTCGCGACCGACTTCCGTGAGACTGACGAGATAGATCAAGTGGGTATCGTTCTCTACGCGCGCCCCATTAAAGCTGAGCACGACGTCCCCCGCTTGCAACTTGGCGGCCTGAGCGGGACCACCCGCCTTGACCATCGTCACCTGCGCTCCGAGCTTTCGCGGCAGTCCGAGTTGGACGGCCGTGGCGGCGTTAAACCGCTGATTGAGAGTGACGCCCAGATAGGCGCGAACGACCCGTCCCCGCTCGATGAACTGCTTGGCGATGTGCAGCACCCCGTTGATCGGAATGCTAAACCCGATCCCTTCGTTGCCGCCCGAATTGCTGGCGATGGCCGTGTTCAAACCGATGACTTCGCCGCGCAAATTGATCAAGGGCCCGCCACTGTTGCCGGGATTGATGGCGGCGTCGGTCTGCAGGAAGTCTTGCAGTTCCACTTCGTCGCCTAACTCCAGGTCGCGGCGTCCCTTGGCGCTGATAATGCCGTAGGTCACCGAATGGCTCAGACCGAAGGGACTGCCGACGGCCAGCACGAAATCGCCGATTTCCACCTTGTCAGAATCACCCAGCCGTGCGGCCGCCAGGCCGGCGCCAGAGATCTCCATGACGGCGACATCGGTATCCGCGTCGCCCCAGACCTTGACGGGGTGGATCTCGCGGCCATCGGCCATGCCGATCTCGATATCCTGAACGCGGGCTTCCTTGATCACGTGGCGATTCGTAAGGACGTAGAACTTGCCGCCGTAATCGATCACGACGCCCGAGCCTGCCTCTTCAATCTTGTCGCGCTGGTAGCGGCGCGTGGAGGTCGTGCGGTCCAGCTTTTCCGCCTTGATGTGAACGACCGTCGGGCTGACCAATTTGACGACCGTCTTGACCAGGTTGTATTGGCGATCGAACTCCACCGCTTGTTGCGCGAGCGATTCATAAAGCCGTTCGCGCTCTTGAGCGGCGAGGGTTTCATCGGCGAAGCCGTCTTGCGCCCAACTCCGCGCGCTGGCGTACAGCAGCATGCCGGCAGCCAGCCCCAGCGCAAAGATTCCGCCGGTCCATAACAACAAGCGACGTTTGGCCATCGCACAGCACTCCTGGAGCGAAGACAGCGGCTCGGCAAGGGGTCCTGTGGAGTCCGCGGAAGCTCAGCCCGCGTCGCAGAAGACAGATGCTTGGCAGCCGTCCGCGGCGCGGCACAATCGTCAAACGGGCTGTCGCCGCAGGCGCGGCAGGACCGAAGGGCGGCAATGGATCCATGCGGCGGCGAATCATCGCCGCACGCCGGATCCTATCCGCCGCCTGTTTGTACCGCTCGACCGCTGGAAAATCAAGAAACGTCGAGTTCGATATCGTTAATCGACGGTTCGTGATCGCCGCCGCCATCGACCATGCGGCCCCAGTCCGCATCGAAGCCGCTTTCGGCGCCCTGGCGTTCGGCATCGCGCTGGCAATCAATACACAACGTGGCGTAGGGCAGGGCGTTGAGCCGGGCCATCGGAATCTTGGTGGAGCAATGCTCACAAACCCCGAAGTGGCCGGTCCGCATCCGCTCCAAGGCGTTTTCGATGCTCGCCAGTTCGCGGCTTTCGACCTCGGCCAATTGCGAATTGATCTCGTGTTGGGCGGAATCGAGCGCGAAGTCGACCACATCGCCCGCCGTTTGCTCGCGCAGTTCCTGCAGCAAACTCAAATCCCCCGCCAGAGCTTTGCGCAGCGCGTCGCGCCGGACCACCAGAATCTCGCGCATTTTCAGAATCGCATCTTTGCGTGCCATGTATGTCACCTCAAATGTCCGATGCTCGCGCCCTGCCGAGGGTTCGGCCCCCCCTCCTGCCGGCCGACAATCGAACTCCCGTTGAAACTACCTCAAACCCGATTCCTTCTGGTTGCCGCCGTTGGAGTTCCGCCGTCTCTGAGCCTCGCGCGCCGCAACCAAAATATAGTACGCATGCCAACCATAACGGGTCTCCGAAATTCGCGGTTTCGCCCGGTTTGCCGGCTGGTCGGGGCCCTCGCAGCAAAATCGAAATCTGCGAATGCTTTACGATCGTCCGGCTAGACCCTAAGTCGGGTCTGGCAGCCCTTTTGGCAAAAAGTCAAAAGGACACTTGGGTTAGTGTGCGAAGCGGAAATCCTTGTTGGTTGAGCGGTTCGGCCGACCCCGCCGAACGCTATCCGATAATCGACATTACCGGCAAAGATATGCAGCCGTTTTTGCAATCCTTGCCGATTCTGAGTTCGCCAGCACGCAGAAATTGCCGGTTGGGCAAGGTGGGAAAATGGCTTTCTGCGGCGCCCGGCGCCCCAGCTCCTTTGACGCTCTGGGGAACGTAAGCTAAATCCCATCGTGGGCATCAACTTGCGCTAAATCTTCGCACGCGTCCGCATCTGGACCGCCTTATGGTATTGACTGAGACGCAATCGACCGACGTTGGCCCGCAATTCGGCGTCGCCGCTGACAGCATCCTCGGCTGTCCGTCAGGCGAGCTTGCGCTGCGCGTGCGAGGGGCGACTCAGCCAGAGCGAACGGTGCGATTATCAGCCCAAAAGTGCACTCTGGGCTCCGATCCCGGCTGCACGCTGCCGCTTGAGGAACTCGGCATCCGGCCGCTGCACTGCCTGATTTTGCGAGGCGAGTCACAGACGATCGTGCGGCGTTGGTCGCCCGACACGCGCTTAAATGGCCGCGATTTTAGCGATGCCTTACTACAATCGGGCGACAAATTAACGCTCGGCCCGCTCGAATTGGAAGTCTTGCCCTGGATGGCGGCCCCCGTCCACGGCGCTCAGACGCGCGAAATGGTCGGCGTGAAAGGACAGCGCCAAGACCTCGCGACGGCGCAGCGACTCGATCAGCATCGCCAACAGGAGCTGCGCCGCCTGGAGGAAGCACTCAGCGCGCGCGAGCAGGCCTGGACGTTGCGTTGCGAACAGCGCGAGGCGGAATTCACGAAGTGGGAACAACAGCTCACGAGCCGCCGCGATGAGCTCGAACGACAACGCCGCCAGTTGGAAGCTGATCGCGCCGCCTTTCACACGGAACGCGGCGATTGGGAGGTCGTCCAAGACGAGGCACGCACGCGTCTTAACGAGAAGATCGAACAGGCCGACCAACGGTTGACAGAACTGGCCGCCGAGCGGCAATCCCATGAGCGACGTCGTACGGCTTGGGAAACTCAGCGGCAAAACCTGACCGCCGAGCTCAACCTTCAAGCAGAGACATTGCATCGCGAGCGAGCCGCCAGCGAAGCCGAACGCCGGAAACTGGCGGAGGATCGCGCTGCGCTCGAGATCGAAACCGACAATCGCCGGGCCGAACTCGCCGCTCGCGAACAAGAGGCTGCTCAAACACTGGCCCGCGCTGAAGCCGAACTGGCGCGAGAACGATCGGAACTTGGCCAGGAATTGGACGCACTGCGCACTCAGCGCCAATTGTGGGAGCAGGAACGGCGCGAGCATGAAGCGAGGCAACAGGCGCACGAGGCGGCGCTCAAGGCGCTAGCGATCCGAGAATTCGAACTGACTCAAGCGCGGCAGACCCTGGAAACGCAACAGAACGCCTGGTCGGAAGAACGAACCCGGTTGGAGGCAGCCCGGCAACTTCGCCAGGCCGAGTTGGACTCTCGAGAACAAGACCTCGCTCAAGCGCAAAGCGCGCTGTTGACGGCCCGGCAGCAGCTCGACCAGCAACGCCAGGCGTGGGAAGCAGAATGCGCTGCGCATGCGGCGCAACCCAATGGCGAAGATGAGATTGCTCGGCTGCACTTCGAGTTGGCTGCCCAACGGCAGGCCCTCGAGGCCGAGCGCGAAGCGCGCGCCCGTGGCGAGCAAGCGGCGGAAGCTGATCACGCAGCTCGCGAACACGAAATGGAGCGAATTCGGGCAGAGCATGATGCGGAGCGAACCCGGCTGCAGACGCAACTAGCCGCTGAGCAAAACGCCGTGGCCGCACTCGAACAGGCGAGCCAGCAACGCCACCAGGAGTTGGCGGCCAAACTAACTGCCTGCGAGACGGAGATCGAGCGGCTGCGGCTCGAAATGTCTGACCGGCTCCAGGCGCACGAAATAGACCGTCTGGCATGGGATGCGACACGCGAAGAGCTGGAAACCCAGCTTGGCGCCCATCAAGCTGCCGAGGCGTCGGAGCAGGCCGCCGCGGATGAAGAGCTGAGTCGTCGGCTGGCTGAACTTGAGGCCGAGCGTCAAGCGTTGACTGCAGAACGTGAGGCAACGCAACGACGAGACCAAGAGCGGGAAGCGCAGCTCGCCGCGCGGGAACAGGAAGTCGAACAAATCCTGATTGCCGGCAACGAAGAGATGGCTCGCTTGCAAGCGGAACTGGCCGCAGAACGCGAATCGCTTCAGGCGGCTCGCCAAGCATCGCTCGACGAACTTCAGCAACGCGAAGCAGAGCTCGTCCGTCGTACGGAGGCGTTGTCAGCGACCTCTGAGCCCTCGCCCGAACTTTTGCAAGTCCAAGCAGAGCTGACCGCCGCACTTGAAACTTTGGCGGCAGAGCGCGAAGCCAGCCACCAGCGCCTTCAGGAATTCGAGTCGGAACTCGCTGAGCGCCAGAGCCGATTCGAAAGCCAACGGGCGGCCTGGGTCGCCGAGCGCGAGCA
>JAICIG010000212.1 GCA_025924495.1 Pirellulales bacterium
CAGGAACTGTACTTCCATGGATATTTGTTGCGTCGCCGCCGCGCTCGATCCAGGTCGAGCGACGCTAACTGCCCGAATTCGGCGGCTCCGCCGAACCTTGTCCCGAGTAATCATGCCACAGGAGAACTGTCGAGTCATGGACGAAGTCATTCATTCCTCGAGTCCGGAACCGGCGCCGCCGGCGGACGCAATGTCGCCGGAGCAAAACCTGGTCAACCAGCATGTCGATCTGGCGACTCGTCGCAGCGAGCGTCAGCAGGAGTTGCTGGCGAGCATGTTAGCCAATCCCGACCCCAAAGCAGCCATCGTCGGATCGGCTGTCATGGAGTTGCTGGAATTCACCGCGATGCTGAAGTCTGCAATCTCAGAAACGGCGGCGGCCACCAGCGATCCGGCCGAACGGCTTGCCAAAGTAAGTGCGCCGCTGCAGATGTACGCCACCTTCTGCCGTTTAGCCCAGAAGCTGCCTTAGCGCCCGGGACAGACGGACGGCGGCTGGCATCGGCGCGCTGCCGCCGCGGTCGCGCCACGAAGGCATTAACGTGCTGCGTAGCGCGACGCGAGCGAAGATTCGCCGTGTTGATACCCAAAGGCGCGGCCGCCGCGGCGAAGGCCCGTGCTCCGCCAGCGCGGACCACGCGTAAGGCCGGTCTTTGACAAGTTGGTGTGAGATCCTGAGCCGCCGGGCTCGCGACCCGGCGGCTCGGACGCTCGTCGACCGGGCCGTCGCGTAGCCGCCTTGCAACCGCGGGCGGTGCGCTTGGCCGGCGGCGAAATCGTCGCTGCAAACCGCGTGCGCCGCCTGACCGGCGTCGAATTTCGACGCGCTCTGGTGCGGTCACGGGAGCGAGAACTCGACTTGAGCGACGACACTTAGGCGCCCGCCATGCGCTGATAAAACTCGCGCCCGGCCAAATCACTTGGGAGCGGCAGGCAGCAGTTCGCCGAGTTCTTCGCGCAGTCGGTGTAGCACCCGCGACTTGGCCTTGCGGACCGCCGCCGGCGTGACTCCCAAGTCGGCGGCGATCAAGTCGGGCCGCTGCCCCTCCACGGCCGCGCGCCAAAACGCCTCCCACGTCCGCGGCTCGAAGTCGTTTCGCACCAATTGGAGAGCGCGGTGATAGAGATCGCTCAAGTCGGCTGGATCGTCCTCGACCGGCTCCTGTTCGGCGAGTTGACCAAGCTGCAACTGGGCTTCGGTGCCCCCTTGCGCTTCGGGGTGTCTCTGACGCCGGCGAAAATGATCGAGCACCTTGTTGCGAGTGATGCCGCCCAGCCAGCTACGAAACGAGTCTGCCTCGCGCTCGCGGCGAAAGCCCTCCAGCCCGGCAGCCACTGCCTGAAACACCTCCTGCTGAACGTCGTCGGCATCCTGCCCTGTCACGCCGCTGCGGGCGCACCAGCGCAAAACCAACGGCCCGTACAAGGCCAGCAGCCGCCGCCAGGCTTCCTCGTCTCGGGCGCGTACGCGCTCGAGCAGCGTCAGCGAAGTCAATTTGTCGGGAGCATTCATCATCGCCCCACAGCGGCGGCGCAGCCTAGCGGAAAGTCATTCGGCCAAGATGTCACAGCGGCCGCGATTAGTTTAGTATGCTGGCAAGCCGCTCGAATGCAATCAATGGCCCCAGAAGGCGGGGATCGCCGGGCGGGACCCCGGTCGCGGGCAGTTTCCAGTCACGATTGACGCCGGCAAGTAATCAGAAGGTCAAACTGTGCCTCGCGAGTGTCCCGACGAGCCCGAGTTATTAGCGTTTCATTTGGGGACGCTGGCTGACGAACAAATCGAACAGGTGGCGGAGCATCTCGAGTCGTGCGCCGATTGCGAGGCCGCCATCCAACGCGTGGAGGCCGATGCGGATGGACTGCTCGAAGGATTGCGGCTCAGCCGCGCGTCGCATGCGGATGCCTTCGACCTGTTAGCAGAAGGTCGGCCACGGCGCGCGTCGGCGCCGGACTGGGGAGAGCAGCCGGAATTGCCCGGCTTCGAAATTCTCGAGCGGCTGGGCCGTGGCGGCATGGGCGTCGTCTACAAGGCTCGACAAATTGCTCTGAATCGGGTGGTGGCGCTCAAACGCTTGCGCTCGACGGGGCGCAGGGAAGCCGCACGGGCGCGTGTCGAAGCCGAGGCGCTCGGCCGCTTACAGCATCCGCACATCGTCCAGATCCACGAAGTACTCGAACATGAGGAGCGCGTCTATCTGGCGCTGGAATTCGTCGCGGGCGGATCGTTGCAAGCCCGGTTGGACGGCAAGCCGCAGCCTTGCGAACCGGCCGCCCGATTAATCGAACTCGTGGCCCGCGGCGTGCACCACGCCCATTTGAACGACATCGTACACCGCGATCTCAAGCCAGCCAATATCCTGCTGGCGCACGGCGAACACGAAGCCGAGCCGCGCGAGCAGGGCCGCGAGGCGCGAATCACTTCCTACGGATTGCCGAAAATCGCCGATTTCGGCGTCGCGAAATGGCTGGCGGGGGACTCCGGGGAGACAGAACATGGCGATGTGCTCGGAACCGCCGCCTACATGGCGCCCGAGCAAGCGGCCGGCAACCTTGCGCTGGTCGGTCCGGCATCAGATATCTACAGTCTTGGCGTCGTGTTGTATGAGATGCTCACCGGGCGCGTACCGCTGCAAGGCACGACAACGCTGGAAACCTTGTCACTCGTGCGCAGCGAAGAACCGGTCTCGCCGCGATTGCTGCAACCGCATATTCCCCGCGACTTGGAAACGATTTGCCTGAAGTGCCTGGAGAAAGAACCCGCCAGCCGCTACCGAACCGCCGCCGATCTGGCCGACGACTTATCGCGGTTTCTCAAACATCAGCCAATTCTCGCCCGGCCGATCCCCTTCTGGGAGCGCGGCTTCAAATGGGCGCGTCGTCACCCGGCGGTAGCCGCCCTCACAGTGGCGCTGGTGCTGGCCGTCGTGCTTGGAGTCGGCGGTATTTCCTGGGAGTGGCGCCGCGCCGAAGAACAGGCCGCCGCCGAATTCGTCGCCCGCAAAAAAGCCGAAGAGAATGAGAGGAAGGTCGAACGGCTTTCCGCCCGCATGATGCTCGATCGGGCTGCGGCGCAATGCGAGTCGGGCGACATTCGCCGCGGGCTGTTGTGGATGATCGAAGCGCTTGAGGCCAGCGAGCGCGCCGGCGACGATGACTTGGCGCGCGTCGCCCGCATGAACCTGGCGGCGTGGCGGCCATTTCTGCTGCGCGAGCGCGCTCGCTGCTCGCCCAGCGGAGTGACGGCGCTCGCTTTCGATCCAGGCGGCAAGACACTGCTCGCCGGAGGCCCCGACGGCCAAGCGCGGCGGTGGGATTTGCTTGCCGGCGACAGCGCGGGGCCGCCGCTGCCGCATGAGGGGCCGATCTACGCGTTGGCATATAGTTCCGAAAGTCGGCTGATCGTAAGTGGCTCCGCGACCGCAGACAATCGAGGTCAAGCGCGGCTGTGGGATGCGGCCGCGGGCCAGATGTTGCTTCCGCCGTTGGAACTTCCCGGGCCCGTGACCGCCGTTGCATTTTGTGACGAGGCGCAGAAGTTCGTCACCGTCGCCCTCGACGAAGCACGGCTCTGGAATGTCGCCGACGGGCAGGCTATCGGTTCGCCGATGAAGCATGAACCGATGTTCGCCGATGACATGGGGAAGCCGCGGCCCATGAAGGCTGTCGTCAGTCCCGATGGCAAACTCATTGCCACGGGCGGCAGTGACTTGATGGTTCGGATTTGGAACGCCGCCACGGCCGCGCCGGCAATCGCGCCGCTGGAGGCGACGCATAGCGTGGTGGCGCTGGCCTTCAGCCCGGACAGCAAGATCATCCTGGCAGGCGGCGCTGACGGCGGCGTACGACTGTGGGACGTAACAACTGGCCAGCGTCGCGGCGAGAGCCTGAAAATGCGCGGCCTCGTTAATGTCGTCGCGTTCAGTCCCGATGGCCAGTTGGCCGCTGCCGCCGGCGCTGCGGGTGATCCGCATCTCGAGCCGTCCGGAGAGGTGCAGCTTTGCCAGGTCGAGACGGGCCAAAATCTCGGCACGGTACTGGCGCATCCGCGTCCCGTGCGTAGCCTGGCATTCAGCCCCGGCGGTCGGCTATTGCTTACCGGTTGCGACGACGGGCAGGCGCGCCTCTATCTCACGTCGACTGCGCAGGCGGTCGGGAAACCGCTCTTGCACCCCGCTCCGGTGACGGCTGTGGCGTTCAGCCCGGACGGAACGGCCGCGGTGACAGCGATCAGCGGAAGCAACGATGGCGCCTGCTTGCGGCTCTGGCAATTGCCGGATGAGCGCGCCTTCGGCAGGCCGTTAATGTTGCCCGGACAACTATTGACGGTGGCCTTTTCGGCCGACGATCAAGCCCTGATCGCCGGCAAACGCGATGCTTCGGCCCGCCGTTGGCGCCTGAGCGGCGACGGAACCCGGCAGGCGCTTACCCGCAGCGACCTGACGGCGGCTCAGTTCGCGGATGTTGCTCGAGGCGAGATGCCGCCCGCCGGCACGCGCGGCGGACCGGCCGTCTTTTCATCCGATCGTACGCTGATGATGGAGGCGATCGACAACCAAACGCCGCGGCTTCTCGACGTCGCCACTGGCGAAACCGTGGGACCGCCGCTCAGCCGCGAAGATGTTTGCTGCGTGGCGTTCTCGCCCGACGGCTCACGCCTGGCCGCCGCCAGTTGCGACGGCGTCATCGCGCTGTGGAACGCCTGGTCGCCGCAACCTGGTTCCGTCGAGGTCGTGCGTTTGCAGATTGAGTTGCTCACAGGCAGCGAGCTGGTTGGACACGACGACGTTCGCCCGTTGTCCGACGATGCCCTCGAGCAGCGTCGCCGTCGCTTAAGTGCGTTAGGCGCTCGTTAAGAAGAGTTCGGCAGACGGTTCGGCCGTGCATCGTCTTGCTTGCCTTCGGACCGCGTCTTACTCGAAGGGCGCTTTTTCTTACGATTGAGCGAGGGACCTGCCGAGTCAGCGGAATCTAATCGCACGTCCAGGGGATTTGGCGCCACCGTGGGCCAGATCTTCTGCAACCGCTCAAGCAACCTTTCGGTCTCTTCGCCGGGGAGGGGCGGAAGCATCCGAGTCGTGAGGCCGTTGCGTTCTTCGGGAGCGATCTCGCCCAGTTCCGACAGCAGCATTTTGACCGCCGCCAACTCGACGTCGTTGGCCCGTAATAAGAGGCGATTGTGTTCGATGTCCGCCTCTACCTGGAACCGGTTGCCGGCGTCTTGCGGAGGAGAACGCGCGCCATCCTCGAGATAGTAGGAGTAGTACGGAAAGCGGTAACGATTGCGTCCGGCGTCGGTCCTCTCAGATTCATTCATCAGCACGTGGACCGAGCCAGCGACGTATTCGGCGCTCAGTTGGCGAAGTTGGATCACTTCGAAGCGGCGCCCTGTGCCGTCGATCTTCTCGACCAGCGATCGGATCAAAAGCTGATCGGCCGGCGGCGCCCAGGCGATAATGGTGCGGTTTTTCTGGTCGACTTCCAGACGCGTCGTCGGATCGAGGCTGCCGAGTTCATTCAAGATTTTGACTAGCACTGCGGGGCTAATCCCGGCTACTCGATAGACTTTTATTTTCTGGATGCCGGTCAATGGATTCTGTCCAGCATAGGGTGGCACGTCGACGGCGGAAATTGCCTGCCGGACCATGGCCATTTTGTCGGGCGGGGCGTTGACTAGAATACTGTTGGTTCGCGAATTGATTGCCAGGTTGACCTGCGATTCTTCCTCTTTTTTCGCCGCCGCAGTCAAATTGCCGGGCTGGCCCTCCGGCTGCGTCTGTTCAAGCAGCAGCTGCGCCGCCATGAGTGCCTGAGAGTCCGCCGGTTGCTCGCGCTTCGGTTCAAGGTCCAGCAGCATTTGCAAGATTCGCAAGACTTCCGCGGCGCGCATGTACCTCAGGTGGAACTCTTCGACAAGCTTTTGCCGTCCAGAGCCCGATTGCTCTTCGTCGATCAATTTGATGATCTGCTCCAAATTGTCTACCGTATCCAATAGCTCGAGCCGGTTAGTAGCCTTCAGCGTCGCGACCTTGCCGTAAGGGCTGAGCAGCGGTTTGATCTCCTCGGCGGCGGTCTCCGCGAGGAGCCAGTCGAGCCTGACGAAGATCTTGACCAGTTCGTGCTTGCCGCGTTTGGCAAGTTCTTCGATCGTCACGCGCGGCGCGAGACTCGCATCGAGATTCTTCAGATTGGCGACAATCAAAATTTCACCATTGCGCAGCAGCGTGAAGCCTCGGCTTAGCAGCACGCAATTGATCTTGTCGCGAACTTCGTCGACCGTGCAGGGCTTTCGCGCGGCGTAAGTAAAGCGGCCCGCCGGGAGTTCCTCCCATTGCAGGCTCATTTCTGAGATGTCGGCTAGCCACTCGAAGACCGCGGGCCAGGTCTGCCCATTGAAGCGGAACGTGAGCATGCCGCGTTCGTCGGGCCGAACCGTTAGTTCAATTGGATCGGCCGAAACCGCCGGCTCAATCGGGCGCTTAACCGCTTCCGGCTCTTTGGGCTTTTTCGCTTCGGGCGCGGCGCGCGTTTGGCGTTCGCCTCGGCTTTGGGTCTGCTTGGCTTGCTCTAAAGCGGTATCCTGCGCTACCAAGGCGCTGGCGGACGGTCTGCCGTGCAAGCCGAGCTTCGGCCTCACGAAAGTCGAGGCGAGGCCAAGCAGCATGAGAGCAGCCAGCAGAAAGGCGCCGCCGACAAATGCCTTCATGAGTCGGCTCATTTGGCCAACGCCTCCGAAACATTCTCGCAGCAAAACGTTCGAAGCACACCCTTAAGAAAACGCCACGACCAATTCTAATGTACCTGGCGGCTCCGCACGAGCTGCCTTGAAGGGAATCAGGCATCTGCAATATGGTCGGCGTGCCATCGAGCTTGAGTTTACGGAACCCGAGCCGGGTCAACGATGCAGCAGCAGGCCAATTGAGGGCCGCCAGCTCATGACGAAAGCTTTTTTGCAATTTCCGCGACGTGGCGTCCCTGAAAGCGGGCGATTTTCAACTCGTTCTCTGACGGTTGGCGACTTCCGTCTCCGCCGGCGAGGGTGCTCGCTCCGTAAGGAGAGCCGCCGGTAATCTCATCCATGTTCATGATTTCACGGCACGAGTAGGGCACGCCGACGATGATCATGCCATGGTGCAAGAGCGTCGTGTGAAACGAAGTGATGGTGGTTTCCTGCCCGCCGTGCTGCGTTCCCGTTGAAGCAAAGACGCTACCGACTTTTCCAATCAGGCCGCCGCTGAGCCAGAGTTTGCCTGTCTGGTCAAGAAAATTCCGCATCTGCGCGCACATGTTACCGAAGCGAGTGGGCGTGCCGAAAATGATTGCGTCGTAAGTCGGTAGATCACTGACAGCGGCAATAGGCGCTGCCTGATCAAGTTTCGCGCCCGCCTTGCGAGCGACGTCTTCGGGCATCAGTTCCGGTACGCGCTTGACGTCGACTTCAAGTCCATCGACGCCTTTAGCGCCCGCGGCGACCGCCTGGGCCAACGTCTCCACATGGCCATACATGCTGTAATAAAGCACGAGAACTTTCGTCATGGCAAGGCTCCTGAATGCTTGGATGATGGTCGATGCAAATATGATCTTGCGATGCCTGATTGCCTCGAAACGCGAAACGCTCGCAACCCATTGCTGGCAGGTCCTGCCATTATGAGCTGGACCCTTGACCTAGGGCTTCGTCTCAATCGCGAACCTTTGCCTCGCAATTCCCACGGTTTCAATCTGTGTATCGAGAATCTTCTCAACGCCCCATTGCAGTTGCGCGGGATCAAGGTTGCGTTTAACTCGCTGCAGCTCGACGGCGACGACGACTTCGGCCCGTCCGGCGCTATCAGGCTTACCCCAGAGCCGACCGTTTGTCTCGTCGATGGTTAACCAACTCGGCCCCTGCTCGATGTGGAATTGCGGCCGCTCGACGTCCCAGTACCTCATCACCTCTCGCCCGTCGACGACCCGCGTCCGTAGATCGCCTAGAGAACGCACGATCTCTACATCGTAGCGATATTCGCCCCCGGTCTTGGCTTCTTCCACAGGTTTGCTGTAGATGACAGGCCGCGGCATGGCGGCATAGTCGGAAGGCCCGCTCCGGTTTCCATTCTCGTCGACAGCGACGACTCGATAGAACGCCTTGGCGCCTGCAGAGGGCGCACCAGGACCGATGGTGGTCAGTTGAGCAGATTTGGTTTCCGCCATGAAGTTTGCGGGAAACTCGGTTGGCGTCTTGGTTGACTCTTGACGGCCGAAATCATAGATGCCAGCGGTCACCTCAAACGGCTCATCGCTGACGGAAAAGCCTTGCTCGTCGCTGGCATAAACTCGATAACTCGCCGGCTTGCGGCCCGATGGATTGGGCTCCCAGCGCAGCACCGCCACGTTCTTCGGGCGATCGTAATCCAGCACGACTTTCAGCGGCGGCGACGGCCCGCGTGGCGTAAATCGCCAGGTCTCGCTCCACGGCCCCCAGACCCCCTTGGCATCTTTGGCGCGCACGTGCCAGTAGTACTCATGATCAGGATTCAGTTCGCCCGGCGCCTTGAGCTCATACCGCGCCAGACCCGCGTCGCTGGTGCGCGAGATCAACTTGGCGAAGCTCATCGATAACGGCCACTTCAAGTCGGGTCGCGCGGAGAGCTCAAATTGATAATCAACAATTCTGTCGCCGTCGGGATCCAGCGACGGTTGCCACTGGAACGTAACGGCGGTTCCTTCTGCCTCGTTTCGATCCTGGGGCGAAATGGGCGCCGCTGGGGCGGCTGGCGGAGCGCTTAGCGATCGTTCGACCCATTCGTGCGTGATCCGCACGCGGCGCGGACCGGAAGATTCATCTGAGTATGTAAAGTGGTTCTGGCCGACACTCATCTCCGGAAGAGCTAGCGGCGCCATCTGCAGGTCGTTGACGATTGCCAGCTTTTGCACGTGTGCCGCGTCAGCGAGACGGCAGCGGAGATGATAGGCATAGCGAGCCGTTCCTACGGGCGGAAAAAAACTGTCGAGATCCTGATCAGCTTGCTCCCAAGTCTTGCCATCCCACGACAGCTCGAATTGAGCGCCGGTTCCCTCGACCTCGAGCTTTCCGCCAACCAGCACGTAGGGCGAACGGATCGTCCACACGATCTCGCCAGTCTTGCCTGTCTCGGCTCGTAAGCCATCATTGTCCGACACGATCGCCTGGACTTTATCGGCGCCCTGGCGCCAGCTCTGTTGGGAGAAATCGGGCCGATACTCCCACAGTCCATTGCAAATCGTGTCCGCGAATTTGTGGTCGAGCGCGCCGAAGTGCTTGGCGGGTTCTGTGTGACCCCACCGCCACACGAGCGACTCGCCGGGTCGCAGCGTCATGTTCATCGCCGACTGGCGATCGGCGTCGCGATCGCCCGTCACCGGTCCTTCGAATACGTAGATTGACGACTCCCACTCGTCGCCTGCTCGGCCTTGAGGCCGAAGGATGCCTTGCGTGTGGGTGCGCTTGATCAGATCGTGATCATGGACCAAATCCTGCTCGCCGGCGATGGTCTCGTTGTCGCGGAGCAGGTACAGCGAATGCATGTCGCCGTCGTACAGGTGCCAGGCGTCATCGTAAAACACCTGCGTGACGCAATGCCCGACCAGGCGAGCCGGCGCTACCTTGAGTCCCGCCGTTTTCCATAGTCCCGCCAGACAGATCGAATCGTTGCCGCAGGTGTTGTGCCCATAGATATTGAGCGATTTGACGGGACTGAGCAGTTCGCGATTGTCTCCTGGGTAGTGGAAGCGATATTGAATCTCCTGCCACCAGAGGGCCATCGCCTTTTCTTTGTCGGACATACCCGGCTCGATGGCCCGCGCCGCGATCGCCTGCACGCTGCGGAAGTCGTTGCGGCCGCTGACCAGCCAGGGATTGACGATGTCGGTCTCGCCGATGTTCTCCAAACGCACGGCTCGATTCGATTCCCAGCTCTGCTCGAACGGCGTCCAGACGCCTTGGGGCGAACGGCAATTCCGCCCGTCCATTGTGCCGTGTTGGACGACAGTGTATTCCAGTTTTCCCGTGGTGATTTCCTGCACGTGGCGTTTTGGAACGTCCGCGGGATCGTGCTTTGATTTCCACGGTTCGAGTTCTTCGGCGCACACGCTGGCCGGAATAAGCAGAAGCCACAAGATGTTTCGCATGGGAGAACTTCCGATTTTGCCCCATTCTTAGGTAGCAGTAGTGTATCAAAGCCATTCACGACGGGTACAATCCGGAAGTCTTCAGCAGCCCGAGGGTACGCCCCATGCCGCAATATGCGTATGATTCGCAGCGAATTGACCGCCGAACGTTTGTAAAGGCGTCGGTCGTCTCTGCCGCATTGCCGCTCGTCACGGCAGCGGCGTCTCGCGAGAGCCAGGCTGCCGAACCGCTGCCGGCGACGCCCGAGATCATTGACACCAACGTTCACTTGTTCAAGTGGCCGTTTCGCCAGCTCAAGTACGGCAGCACGGAAGCCTTGATCGCCAAGCTGCGCAAACATCGCATTACGACTGCGTGGGCCGGTAGTTTCGAGGCTGTGCTCGAGAAACAATTCGACCTCGTGAACCGCCGCCTCGTCGAAGAGTGTAAGGCCCACGGCGACGGCATGTTAATTCCAATCGGCAGCGTCAACCCAGCCTGGCCCGGCTGGGAGGCCGACCTTCGAGAGTGCCACGAGCACTACCACATGCCTGGCGTCCGCCTCTATCCGATGTATCACAGCTACGCGCTCGACCACCCGGAGTTCGGGCGGCTGCTCGCGGAGGCGGCCAAACGGAAGATGCTGGTGCAGATCGTGCTGCGGCTGGAAGACGAGCGCGTTCATCATCCTGCGGTGGTCGTGGAGCCCGTCGAGGTCTCGCCGCTCATCGACTTGCTCAAGAGTCTGCCCGATGCGAAAGTGCAGTTGATCAACTCGGCCGGGCCGCTGTTGGGGAAAAACGTTGCCGCCCTGGTCAAGGAAACGCGTGTCACGTTCGACATCGCCGCCACCGAGGGAAATGGCGGCATCGGGCGAGTCATCGAGGGGAAGAACTACAGCTACCAGGGAGCGATCCCCGTGGAGCGGCTCTTGTTCGGCTCACATGCTCCTTACTTCCCTTGCGAGAGTGCACTGCTCAAGCTGTTCGAGTCGCCGCTCAGTCTTGAGCAACTTCACTTGCTAATGCAGGCCAATGCCCGTCGTCTGATGGGCTAGAAAGTGCGGTACGATGAGTTTCCCGGGCGCTCGCGAGTTTGCCTTGAATCCCGCCGCTTATGGTCTGCCGACGCGCGATGATCTGGTGAAGCTGCGGATCTGGGACATCCACTACCACGGCTTCTTCAACGCGGGCGTTCGCTCGCACGAAGAGAATCTGTTTTATGTGGAGCGGATGGGTATCGAGCGGATGCTTTCGCTGGATATCGCCGGTTCGCCGACCGATCCGCTAGGTACGACGGTTCCAGACGACAAGAAACGCGAGATCCGCGAGTACCTGGAAAAACACTCCGATCGAGTTTCTGGATTGATTCCCGTCGATCCTTCGAAGCCTCTGGAGAGCTGCCGCAAGATCGAGGAATGGGTCGCCCACGGGCCGTGCATCGGCATCAAGTATTACGGGGGCAACCCGGGAGGCGTCGTCTGCAGCCATCGCGACAACGACGCAATTATTCGCCTGGCCGCAGAGCTCAAGGCCGTGATCTACATCCACACCTGGCTGAAAGTGGGCGGCAAGCCGCGCCGGCCGGGCGGCGACAACCCGCCGGGCGAATCGACCCCGATGGATCTGGCGATTTTGGCCGAGAGATTTCCCGACGTGCCGCTCATTTGCGGGCATTCCGGCGGCGATTGGGAGTTGGGAGTCCGCGCCGTGCACCCTTATGAAAACGTCTTGATCGAGTTCAGCGGCTCCGACCCGCACTCGGGCCAAGTGGACTTCACTGTCCGGCAGGTCGGCGCCAGCCGGCTGGTGTGGGGCGGACATGGGCCCTCGCGCTCTTATTCGACCGAACTCTCGAAGGTTTTGGATGCCGACCTGACGCCAGACGCGCGGCTGCAGATTTTCGGCGGCAACCTCCGGCGCATCGCGGCTCCGATTTTCCAGCAGAAAGGCTATCAGCTCTAAGCTGCCTGTCGCCCTTGGAGCTTCAGCGAGTTCGAATTCACACGTCAGGCCGAGCTGGTTGATGGCTTATTTCGGTTTGGTCCAGACGCACGCTTTCCGCGTGACTATTGGCCGCCGGAGGGCGGGCCGGCTTGTCCCGGCGGCGCGCCTGCGCCCATGGGATTGGCCATCATCTTTTTGACCTTATCGATCGCCGTTTTGAATTCTTTCGGGTCGATTGAGCCGTCGGAATTCAGATCGGTCTGATCGAACCACGGCGACGGATTCTCTTCACGGCTGAGCTTTCCGTCGCGATCTTTGTCGAGCTCCTTGAAGGTGGGCAGCTTGAACCCGGCCAGGCCGCCGGGAGCGGCATTTCCGCCCCCACCGGCTGCAGGTCCGCCGGCACTCCCGCCGGCGGTTGGATTGGCGGCAGGCGCGCCTGCTTGGGCGTTCGCCGAGCCGCCTTCGGCGCCAACTTTCGCTCCAGCGGCCTGGCCGCCGGTCGCAGGCGGCGCAGTACTGGCCGGGCCAGGCGCCGTGGGTCCGGGCTTGGCTTGGCTGGCGCCAAACCGCTGATTGACGTCGATGGCATCGGCTTCCACGACCTTGTCGGCGGTGTCAGGCACGTCGGCCCGGGGATTGAGTAGTACGAGTTCTCCTTCTTTCAGCCCGTCAAGAATTTCGAGCACGGTGTCATTGGTTCCGCCCAACAGGACCTCGCGCGCCTCGATGCCGGCCGGCGTCTTGACATACGCGCGAAGCTTGTGGCCGCGTTCCGCAATGCATTGCACCGGCACTTGCAGCACGCCTTTCTTTTGACTCACGAGGATTTCAATGTCCGCGGTCATGCCGGGCTTGAGATCCTCCGGCTCGCCGTCGATCTTGATCAGCGTCGCGTATTCCTTCGCGTTGCCTACGAAAAAATTCGTGGCCTCGGGCTGATTGGAGATCGACGTGATCTCGCCTTGAAATTCGCGATCTTGAATCTTGATTCGGGCCCGCATGCCGAGGCGGAGCTGGTCGATCTTCGTCTCATGAACGAGCGCCTTGACCTGCATGTTCTTCAGGTCGGGCAACCGCAGAATGGCTTGAAATTGGTTCACCTGCGCGCCGAGGTCGATCTTCGGACCTTGTTGGCCCCAGCGGCCCGATGAATCGTTGGCGTAGACCACCATTCCGTCCTGCGGGGCCAC
>JAICIG010000213.1 GCA_025924495.1 Pirellulales bacterium
GATCGCCACGATCAGCGAGAACGGTTTGGTCAAGATTGTCGGCAAAGGCGATACCGACGTTGTCGTGCTCTACGACAATGGAGTCGCCACCGTGCCCACGCTGAGGCCGGTCTCCGATCAGGTTGGGCCCAAGTACCCCCAGGTCGCCGCGCCCACCAAGGTCGACGAACTGGTGACGGCCAAGCTCAAGAAGCTGGGCGTTGTGCCCTCCGATTTGTGCACCGACGAAGAGTTCTTGCGCCGCGTCAGCCTCGACATGACCGGCAGTCTGCCGTTGCCTGGCGAAATCACTGAGTTCGTCGCCGACTCATCGCCCGACAAGCGGACCAAGAAGATCGATGAATTGCTCACGCGACCTTCGTACGCTGCCTGGTGGGCGACCAAGCTTTGTGATCTCACGGGCAATAACGAGCGGAACATCAACGAGCAGCAGTTCCGCCGCGAAATGAGCGAGCAGTGGTACCGCTGGCTTTATCGCCGCGTGGCGGACAACATGCCCTACGACGAGCTGGTCGCCGCCATCGTGCTGGCCGCCAGTCGCAAGCCGGGTCAAAGCTTCGACGATTATTCAGCCGAAATGTCGTCTTATTTCCGGCCGGAAAACCCCGCCGACTTCGCCGATCACGAGACGCTGCCTCACTATTGGATGCGGCGGCAGTTCAATCAGCCGAAGGATAAAGCGCTCGGTTTTGCCTACACCTTCCTGGGCGTGCGGATTCAGTGCGCTGAATGCCACAAGCACCCGTTCGACCAGTGGACGCAGCAGGACTTCCAGCAATTCACAGCCTTCTTCACGAACGTCGCTTTCAATTACGCTCCCGACGCCCGCCAGCGGGCCAAGGAAATGACCGAGGAACTTGGCCTGGGCGCCAAGAAGAACAACAAGGAACGCCAACAGCAAATCAAGGCGTTGTTGCGAGAGGGCAAGGCCGTGCCTTGGCGGGAAGTCTTTGTGATGCAGGGCAAGGCGAATGCCAAGGCCGGCAAAGGCAAGAATAAGAACAAGCAGCCGACCGGCCGCGTAATCACGCCCAAGCTGCTCGGAGGCGAGGAAGTTCTGGCCGAGCAATACTCCGATCCGCGCGAAGCGCTGATGGAATGGATGCGGCGCGAGGACAACCCGTACTTCGCCCGCTCTTTCGTCAATCGCGTGTGGGCCAACTACTTCAACGTGGGCATTGTCGAGCCGCCCGACGACATGAATCTGGCCAACCCGCCCAGCAATGAAGCGCTGCTCGATTACTTGACCCAAGGCTTCGTTTCGCACCGTTACGACATGAAGTGGTTGCACCGCGAGATTGCCAACAGCAACGCCTATCAGCGCAGTTGGCACGCCAACGAGACGAACAAGCTGGACGAACGCAATTTCAGCCATGCCATCATTCGCCGGATTCCGGCCGAAGTGGCTTACGACGCGATCGTGCAGGCCACGGCCGCCGACGGCAAAATGCAGTCGCTTCGCGACGATCTGAAGGAGCGGGCCATCGGCTTGAGCAGCGGCACGGAAGGAGGACGCAAGGGAGGCAGCTACGTGCTGACCTTGTTTGGCAAACCGGCCCGCGCCAGCAATTGCGACTGCGAACGCTCGAACGAGCCCAGCTTATTGCAGACGATCTTTTTGCGGAACGACCAGACGATGCTCGGCTTGCTCGAGCGGAACGACGGCTGGCTGCATCAAATGACGCCGAAAAACGATAAAGTGCTGCAGCAACTGCGGGCGAGTCTCGAGAAGACCTCGCAGCAGTTGGCCAAACTCGAATCTCGCCGCCAGGAATTCGAAAAGCAGGAGAAAGCCAAGCAGGTCGAAGCGACCGCGGCCGAGATCGAGCGGATGCAGCAGCGCAAGGTAAAAATCGAGGAGCAATTGCAGAACGAAGAAGCGGCGAGCGCCAATTCGCTTGCGGCGGTCTCGCCCGAAGCGTTGATTCGCGAAGCCTATTTGCGGACGCTCGGACGTACGCCGAACGAAGACGAACAAGGCATCGCCCGGCAGTACCTGACCGAATCGGACAGCACCGTCTCGGGCATGCGAGATCTATTGTGGGCCTTACTCAACACCAAAGAGTTCATCGTTAACCGTTAATGAAGGGAATCTGCGATGAGCAGTGATCGTTATTGCGACGGCGTTCGACGACGAGAGTTCTTGCGGGCGGGCATGCTCGGCGCCGCAGGCTTGAACCTGGCGGGTTACCTTCGGCTGGCGCAGGCCGGCCAGGTGCAAAGCGCCAGAGCGAAATCGGCCATCTTCATCAATTTGGCCGGCGGTCCGACGCACATGGACACGTTCGATCTGAAGCCCGACTCGCCGAGCGAAGTGCGCGGCGAGTTCAACCCGATCGACACCAACGCCTCGGGCGTAAAGATCTGCGAGCACCTGCCGAAGCTGGCAAGCTGCGCCGACAAGTTCGCCATTCTACGCGGCGTCAGCCACACGCTCGCCGCTCACGAACTCGGCAGCCAATACCTGAACACCGGCAATCGCCCGTTGCCGTCGTTGCAGTTTCCGGGCTATGGAGCGGTCGTCAGCAAGGAACTGCCCTGCGCCGCCGATTTGCCCCCGTTCGTCGCCATTCCTCGCACGCCTCAGCGAGCAGGGTATTTGGGCGTGCGGTATGCCGCCATGGCGACCGATGCCGTGCCCAGGCCGGGACAGCCGTTTACCGTGCGCGGCGTCAGCCTGGGCCGCGGCCTGACGGTCGATCAACTCGCCCGCCGGCAGAACTTGCTGGAAAAGCTGGACGGCGCCTTCAAATCGTTCGAGGCCGACAATGCGCTAGTCGATGGCCTCGACAAGTTCGACGAGCAGGCTCATGAAATCATCAGCTCCAGCCGCGCTCGCGAGGCGTTCGATGTCAGCAAGGAATCGCCCGCCGTTGCCGAGCGGTTCGGCGAGCATGCGTTCGGACAAAGCTGCCTGCTCGCGACGCGATTGATCGAGTCGGGCGTGCGGTTCGCCACGGTCGATTTCGGCGGCTGGGACACTCACGCGCAGAACTTTACGAAGCTCAAGGACGAGAAGCTGCCGCAGCTCGACCAAGGACTGGCGGCGCTATTCGCGACCTTAGCCGAACGGGGTTTGCTCGATTCGACAACGGTGTTTGTCACCGGCGAATTTGGCCGCACGCCGAAAATCAACAAGAACGCCGGCCGCGATCACTATCCGCGAGCCATGTTTTGCTTGCTTGGCGGCGGCGGCATCCGCGGCGGCCAGGTGATTGGCGCCAGCGACGACAAGGCGATGGGACCTGCCGGCGATCCGATCACTCCGGATCAGGTCGCTGCATCGTTCTATCACAGCCTCGGCATCGACTACGAGAAGGAATACCACACCAACACCGGCCGGCCAGTGATGATCGTCCGCGAAGGCAGCCTGGTGCCAGGACTCTTCTCTTAGAACGATCCGCCGATCGACTTGACGACGCCAGTCGATGCGATCGCAGCGGAAACCAACTGCCGTACCTCGCCGGCGGGTCTTTACTGGCCCGCCGGCGCTTTCTTGCGTGGAGTGGCGACACGGTTCTCCGTAGGGAACGGCCTCAGCGGCGTTCGTAGGGTCTGTAGGGAACGCCGTCAGTGGCGTTCCGCGAGCCGGGGAAGGACGCTCCATTCACACTTCACGGAACGCCGCTGAGGGCGTTCCCTAAGAATTACGGTCCGTTCTCTTGAATTAGACCCAAACAGCACCACAGCCAGGCTTCCGCCGGCCTGCAAGGCGCGTCGTTCGACGGATGCAGCGATGGTCTGCTTCGCGGGAGCAGGGGGCGGCGTGACCTTAGCGGCTGCGCGTTCTGCGAACTGGCTTAGGGGCGGCCCGTTCCTGACGCGCCAGATACAGCGACGGATCGTCGATGATCCAATCGGTCGACCAGGTGCGGCCGTTATCTCCACCGATCACGTCGAAGAAGAACGTATCGAACTGAGTACAGCGGAAACCGTAAGGGAACTGCGAGGTGAGATGGTCTTCCGGCGTGAGATCGTCGGCGCCGGGGCTGGCGTAGAAATGCACCTGCCCGTCGGCCGTGAATGACATGCCCAGCGTCCACCAGCCGAGCTGGGTGATTTCCGGCCCGCGAATCTCCCGCCCGTTGCGGTCGCCGCGGATCAGGAAACAGGCTGAATCCTGCTTATAGCGCCGATCGCTCTTGCTGCGAAAGTAGATGAACATGCCCGGCCAGTAATCTTCGATCGGCTTTTCGCCGTTGGGGCGAGAGCCGCGCACGCCGGCTCGGAAGCCGAAGGTGTTGCCAGTGCGCTTCTCCCATTCGTCAAACGGCGGCATGTAGACGCGAGTCACCACGCTCGGCAGCCAGCGAACGGGAATATACCCGCCCATCCGCTCGCGCACGTTGACGATCAAATCGTCCTGTTGGCTCTTCCGGCTGGCTACGCCCGGCGTGCCGGTATAAAGCGATCGCATCGAGAGCGAGCCTTGACTGCCCGGCAGGCCGCCTTCCGGCGTGGCCACTCGCGTCAATTCGTCGGGATGACCTCGCAGCGGGCCTTCGAACCAGCGAAGGTTCTTGGCAAAGCCGCCGGGATTGCGCGCGTGGCCGTCGAGTTCGAAGCTGTTCTTCGGGTTGTTGTAGGTGTAGGCCCAGTTCTCGTCCTCGAAGTCATCCCCGACCTTGGCGATGAATTCGCCTGTGCCTGGCACGAAGGGCGCATCGGCGCGTGCCGCAGTCGCGGCGCCAATCCCGAGCAATAAAACAGCCGCTAGCGCGAGCTGCGAATGGATGCTAGTCATATTGCCATACTGCTGCGCCGCGAAACACTCGCCATTCCAAGCTGCAACTCTTTTCATCAACCGGGTAACCCGAATTCTTCACCGGCCCCCGCAATAGCCTTGGAGTGCGTCCGCACTAACCCGATGCGCCAGCGAGGGATGGCGGTCGCCTCTAGGCGACACATGGCGACTCGCTTGCGCTTCGGGTTGGCGTGGGTCGGCGATAATCCCGGCTAACGTTCGTCTTTTGGCCGGCTATTTTCGGCAGCGTCTGGAGCCGGGTTCGGTTGCGGATTCTCGCAAAACGGGGCCGGCAAGGCAAGATGGTCGCAGTATCATGGACGCCGTGCCACGCAAACGCAGCTAGCGTTCGGCCGATCACCGGCTACTGGCTTTCTCAGGCGTCACGCGCCCGACGCCAAACTGGTCGCCGACGGCGATTGGCTGCCCGTCGCGAAAGTGGATCTCGAGCATTTTCTCGCTGTGCACGCCGCGCCCCTGTTCGTCGGCCAGCGCCGTAACGATCTGCTTCGTGGCGACGTCGATCACTTCGCCCGTCGAAGGATACGCAAACTTGCCATCCAAGCTGAACGTGATCCAGCCTGGCTGTTCGCGCACGGCAATGCCCTGTTTTTGTTGCGGCGGCTCCGCCGTGTTATCGAACACGTGCACGCGCTGGTTGAAGGCGTCGACGACCCAGACCTCCTTTTCGTCCGGCGTCAGGCCGACGCCATGGCTAGGGCAGCCGTGCCGTTTGACACGACCTTGCTTGAATCCATCCACTTCGACGCGATGCAACTTTTTGCCTGTAGTCAGGTCGCCGATTTCAAAACCCAACAATCCATTGACGCATACGTAGGCTCGCGTGCGGGCGCCATTGATCGTGAAGGGGCGGATCGCTCCCGCGAAGGGGCCGATTTCCTGGACGAGCTTGTTCGTCCCGGTGTCTGCGACGAACAGGATCGGCGACTTGAGTCCGCCCAAATAAACGCGCTGGCCGTCCAGGCTGATCACGGTGTTGTGAGCGCCGCTTTTCGTCTCGATGACTGCGATCGGCTCGCCGCTGGCGGCATCGGCCACGTTCCAGGTGTCGCCTTCGAACGAGGGAACATACAGCGTCTTGCCGTCCGGCGTGATCGACATCCGATCGGCGCCGCCCGGTAACTTGCGCTCCCACAAGGTTTCTTCGGACGCGAGGTCGAGGCAGTACAGACGGGTCGGCGTGGTGAAATAGAGCTTGCGCGTCTCGGCGCAGGCGCAGACTCCCTTGATGTTTTCCGGCTTCTCGAGCTTGCTTGCCGTGGTTTCGATGCGTTTGACGAACCGATGTCCATGATCGACATCGAACACCAGAACGCCCGCTCCCCCGAACTCCAGGTAATTGCGGATGCCCGGACAAACCACATACAACCGCCGTTCGACTTTGCCATCCGGTTCCGCTGACAGCACTGCGCTGCCGCCGCTCAAGGCCGCAAGCGCGAACAACGCTCGGACAAACATTCTCCGGGAAAGATGACCGCAGCCGCCAGACATTTGCGATTTCTCCGATAGAACAAGGCCGGTTCAATTTTGCCTAGCCTACCGCGTCGACGCGATGATTTCGAGAGACCGCATCAATTCGCTGGCCAGAGCAGGGGAGATGGGCGAGTCTTTCCGCGTTGCAAGGAGCAATAGGCATCATCGCGGCTGTAGGGAACGCCGTCCCTGGCGTTCCGCGAGTTGCGCATTGACGCAATTGCTGGGCTGGGCATGCGCAGCGCAATCACAAACACTACCACTGCAGCGGGCATCTGCGGCAAGGGCGGTTCAAAAGCCCTGTCATTCAGAGCGACGAACGCCTGCCGACCGTCTTGCGGTACATCGAGGCGAATCCGCTGCGGGCCGGAATCGTGCAACGGGCAGAAGAGTATCGATGGAGCAGTTGCCGCGCGCACGGCCTGGACGAAGCCGACGCGTTGCATGATCCGCGGGTCGTCTGCGAGCAGCTATTGCCCTACGCGGCGGTTCGCCGCCGTGTCTGGGAAGGAAAGTGCATCTGCCCATCGAGGAGCAAACCTTGGCAGCGATTCATCGCGCTTCGGCGACCGGCCTGCCGTATGGCGACGAGAACTGGGTGAAGGAACCGGCCAACAAGCTGAAGCTGGACCTCGCGATTCGCCCGCGGCCGACCACGCAAAAAATCAGAGTCCACTAAATAGTTCTGACCCCTTTTCTGAATCGAAAGCCGCCAACCCCACGCTCAACATATTGAAGAGCGAATTACGCCGACACGGATTCGTCTCGAAGTGACATCACTGACGCCAGAAAAAGTTCCTGGAACCTTAGTCTGGCGATTCCAACGGACCATTGCTTTTCGAGACTGGCGCCGACACGGCGAGCCGCAGGCTACGGCATCGACTGCGTGAGCGTCCGATCACAATCCCTTGCAGCGACTTCCCCCCGGCCCGATACTCGCTTTGAATACAGATCCTTGAAGGGCGAGCGCCCTTCTTGGATGCTGGGACGGGCGGTACTGGCTTCGGCCGGACAAAATAGGAGCCGGCGTGAACCAATGTTCACGAGCTCTGAGCGACTCGATGGCGTCTTTTCAGCCGCCTAGGAAATCATGCGTTGCGCGATTGGATCGGGAATGACCGAGCCAATTCTGCTTCGCAGACCCATTGCCCCCTCCTAACCTTTTCCTGCATTTGCAGTTTCGCTCATAGGCTGGCCGCCAAATGCGCATTCGGCATGTGCGGCATCCAGTTTGCTTCGTGCTATTTCGCGCGCCGGCTTGGCGGAGTGCGGCTGTCCTATCGGAAGGCGTCAATCACTCCATGCTGCCTCTCGCCGAGTGGTCGTGCGCACCTGTTTTTTCGTTGCGTTTTCACACGAGGAGGAAAGAGAGATGAATCGAGCAGTTCTTCAGATCGCATGCAGCATGTTGGTCGCCGCCGTCGCGAGTTCAAGCGTCGCATGGTCGCAAGACCGAGACGCTCCGCCCGACGGACAACCGCACTTCCGCGCCAAGCAGATTCTTGGCTCCAAGGTGAGTTTGCAAGGAGATGCGTCTGTCGGCACGGTGGATGACATTGTCTTGGATGAGAGCGGAAACGTCGATTACCTCATCGTTGTGAACAGTGAAGAACGTCTGGTCACCGTCCCCTGGGACGCCGTACGCTTTAACGCCGACAAACGTCTCGCTGTGGTACACATCGCGCCGGAGAAATTTGAGCAGGTGCCGACCTACACGCCGCAGCAATATCCGACATTCTCAGCCCCCGCATATCGGACTCAGATCTACCAGGCCTATGGCTTGACGCCTGGACAACAACGTCGTGCCATGCGCCGAGGACTCCTGCCCCGCTAATCGCGATAGCCGTTGCGCCGTTTGGGTCGGCCTCTGCGCCGGCCCGAACGGCAGGCAATTCGACGAGGCCGAAAACCGCAACTCCTCGTCACAATGCATTCGAGTCGCAATGCGTTCGATATGCTGCGTTGATCCGCGCTGCGTTCCTGCCCCGCCTCGTGCGACACCAGGAAGAACTAGAAAAGGCGGGAACCTGCTGGGACAGAAGCTCGGGTCGGAAATGCGTCCTCTTAAAACGATCGCTTGACCCTCACGTTGCGTGATCCCTTAGACTACACCGCAGACACGCGGACTAAGGGTTCTCCCTAGGGAACAATCGATGGCCTACACCGTCAAGCAAGTGGCCGAGTTGTCAGGCGTTAGCGTGCGGACGCTGCATTTCTACGATGAGACGGGTCTGCTCAAGCCCGCCTATATCGGGGCCAATGGCTACCGGTTCTATGAGGAGCCGCAGCTTCTGACTCTCCAGCAGATCCTGTTCTATCGGGAGCTGGAGCTGGAGTTGAAACAAATCAAGCGGGTCCTGGGCCGGGCCGAATTCGAAAGGATTGCCGCCCTCGAGTCCCATCGGCAGGTTCTCGAGGAGAAGCTCATGCGAACGCGCAGCCTGCTGGGAACGATTGATAAAACCATTGCACACTTGAAAGGACGCGAGCAGATGACGACCGAGGAAATGTTTGCCGGTTTTAGCGTCGCCGCCGGAAAAGACCGATTCAACGAACAAATCAAACTCGGCGGGCCGGGCGGCGAACCGAACGATTGCAAGGTATCAGGCAACGACACCGAGGGCGCGATCTGCGTGTTCGAGTTCACCGGGTCCAGCGGCGGCCCGCCGCATTTGCATCACGATCAGGATGAGTGGATCTACGTCGTCGAGGGCGAGTTTGAGTTTCACGTGGGCGACAAACGATTCCATCTCAGTGCGGGCGAAAGCGTTTTCATGCCGCGCAAAGTTGCCCACATGTGGGGTTGCGTGAGCGGCACATCGGGCAAGATCATCAATGCGTACCAACCCGCGGGCAAGATGGAGGAGTTCTTCCGCGAGTTGGGCAAGCCCCCCAAGGATTTGATAACGGCAGAACAGATGGCCGAGAAGACTTACACCGAGGAGCAAGTAAAGTCATTGTGTCAATTGTTTGAGGCCCACGGCATGGATCTGCTTCCGCCGCCCGGCCATGAACGCCCGGCCTGACAAGAAGCGACCCCGGGTGCAAATCCATGTTTTCTAGGGAGGCTGTAGCGTGCGAGGGTGCGATTTGGCCAGGGCGTCAAGTCGCGCCGGCGTTGCGAAGAGCATCGACGACGGCGGTCGCTTCCGGATCGCGGCGAGTTGATGCAAGCTGGAGCGGCGTCGCGCCATGCGCGGTGAGAGCCTGAAGATCCGCACCGGCGTTTATCAATTGCATCACGATTTCTGCCGAGGCGAACTGGGCCGCAAGATGCAGCGGCGTCTCGCCCGACTCATCGGCGGCATTGACATCGGCCCCCGCGCTTAACATCGCTTGAACTTGCTGGCTATCGTGTCGGCGTCCGCAGGCGAAATGTAGCGGGCGGCGCCCGTAATTCTCCGTCGCCGCGCTCGACCGCTTGTGCCAACTCAGCGAATAGCTCCCAAGGATCTTTTTCGTTCTCAGGCATATCGAAGCAGCTGGTCCTCACTCGGCGTTTCATTCATGGACGACGGCATGATCGCTAAACACGACATTGCCGCTGCGCTCACGGCTCGAATCGCAAAAACTTCATCTCGTCAGCCGTCGCACTCAGCTTGTAGAACACCGTAATTTTCTTCCCAATCAATTGTGCAATTCCCGAAAGAGCATCCTGGCTGATCGGCGTCGGCTCGGGCCCCGTTTCCCACTGTCCTTGACGAAAGAGCGTGATGCCGGTTTGGTTCCAGATGTTTTCGCCGGCACGCATCATTGCCGTCATGAGCCTGAGGAAAGCTCTGCCTTCGGGCTCATGCCCTTGCCAATCGAGCCACGCGCTCAGCCGACGGTCGTCTTCCGCCAAAACGTAGTCGCGCACGAGATTGCAGTCCGGGCGATGGCAGAAATTATCGCAGAACTCCTGGTGTTCCAACCCCAGCTGCCTCGGAGCGATCTCGTACGCGGCGGCCGCAACCGCTTTCACCTTCGCTCGCGCCGGACTTCCTTCGGCAAATCCGGCCCCGACGACGGGATTGAATTCGCGGTCGTCCAGCTCGGCTGGCGACATTGGTATGCGGCCCGAACCATACTTTCTATGTGACACTCCGCGATCCTCGAACGCAATAGATTGAGCGAATGCCTGTCGACCTTACCACAGGGCAGGGCGCTGCCGAATCAGTTGCCAGAGTAACCGGCCGGAATTGCGATCGGGCGCCGCCGTGCATATTATCCTACGCGAGCCGTCGCCCCTGGCGTAGGAAACGGCGCGAGAATTCGAATCGAGGGAACTCGATCTGCGCCCCGAGTTGAGCGGCCCATGGGGAGATCCGCGCCTGCGATATGCATTTGTCGCTAACCGCGCTGAGCCGGCAACGCCTGGTCTTGTATCGTACAGTGGCAGAATAGCCGCTCGATTGCGCCGACCACGGCCCTGGCGCTCTTTCTGCTCCGTAGAGCCGGAGGAGCGGGCATCAAAACCCTGCTCGCGCGAAAGATTAGCCGGTCTGGGCTATAATCTGCGCCTGAGTTGACAGGGACTAGAGGGCCAGGTCGCCACTTAGGGCACTTCACATTGCCCACACGACTTGACTTTTTTTGCCTGTGGGCGGTAACGATGACAACCATGCTCGCCTTACGATCGGGAAATAAAGCGTCCTTGCCTACGACGAATTCTTGATAGGAGCCTCTGATGAACGGCAGTGAATTCAATCGCCGCGACTTCATCGCCGCCACGGCGGCCGGCGCCGCGACCGCGGCGCTAGCCCGCCCTGCTTCGGCCCGGGCCGCCGACGCCAATGCGCGGCTGCGGATCGGCGTGATCGGGGCAGGCAATCGCGGCTTCAACACGCTCGTGAAGACGCTGGTCAAGCTGCGCGAGGCGGGCCGCAATATCGATCTTGTTTCCGTGGCCGACGTGTACTCCGTGCACCGCAATCGCTTCGCCGACTTCGTCAAGGAGAAGACCCAAACGACGCCGACGGCGCACGTCGATTACCGCGACTTGCTCCAGGAAAAGGATCTCGACGCGGTCTGCATCGCCACGCCCGACCATTGGCATGCCAGACAGACAATCGACTCGCTCGAGGCCGGCAAGCACGTTTACTGCGAAAAGCCGATGACGCATACCACCGACGAAGCTCGCGACGTGGTCAAAGCGTGGAAAAAGACCGGCAAGGTGCTGCAGGTGGGCGTACAGTCGACGAGTTCCCCGGTGTGGGACATGGCCCGCGAAATGATCGATTCCGGAAAGCTCGGCAAGGTCGTGCAGTTTCAGACCGAATGTTTCCGCAACGGCACGTTCGGGATGTCGCGACATAATCGCATTGAAAAAGAGATGACGCCGCAGACGGTCGACTTCCGCCGCTTTCTCGGGGTGGAAGAAGGCCTGGCGTCCGACATGCCGTTCGACCGCGCCATCTTCGGCCAATGGCGCTGTTACTGGCCGTTCGGTTACGGCATGTACTCGGACCTGTTCGTCCACCGCGTGACCGGCATGCTCAAGGCGACCGGCTTGCGAATGCCCGGGCGCGTGGTCGGCGGCGGCGGCATCTTTCTCGAGTACGACGATCGGCAGGTGGCCGACGTGGCCTCGATCATCGCCGACTTCCACGAAGGCGTGCAGGGCGTGGTCAGCAGCACGATGGTCAGCGAAGAACAGAAGCTGGAGCACTTGATTCGCGGCCACTACGGGCTGCTGCTGTTCGAAAAGCCCTGCTATCTGAACGGCCCGCAGGCCCGGTTCGAATACATCCCCGAGCGACCGCAGGTGACGCTTGACAGCAAGCCGAGGCGGGAAATGTTCGAGACCGCAACCAAGCTCGATTTCGTCTCCGAACATTGCGGCAACTGGCTCGACGCCATTGGCGACGGCAAGCCAGCGGCGGTGAATAACGATCCGGAACTGGCTCAGGCAGCCGTGATGATGGTCAATCTGGCGGTCCGCAGCTATCGCGAAGGCAAAGTGTTCCACGTCGATCGCGACGGCAACATCAGCGACGGCGACAGCAGCTGGGCCGACAATTGGGAGAAGATGTCGAAGGCCCGCGCGAAGCCGCATCATGTGCCCGGCTGGACGGCCGGCGACGCGGGCAGCGTGATGCAGGCGCCCGAATATCAGAAGCTGGCCGGTCCCTGGATCGACGGTCAGCCGCCTGAGGACCGGTCGTAAAAGGCTCGAGTAACGCGATAGAATCGCTCGGGCAGCACGGCCGTTCACCGGCGCAAGAAACGGCGAAGCGATGTCTAGCTGCGGTAATCAGTCGGCGCACCATGTTGAGGGACCAAAGAGCGGTCTGTAGAAATTCGCAGCAGCGAACGGCCTTTTCCGTCGTAGCGGGGCCCAACGGCGAATGCCATTGGCTTCATACCGGCCGCCACCAGCAAGGTCCAAAGCGGGACTCGCGCAATGCGAGAACTGGTCCGTCCGTTGCTAGTTTGTCAGTTTCCTTGACCGTAGCAAGATTCAGTGACCTCGCACGATTAATTGGCGCAGGTTAGCCAGCACGGGCCGATGCCGCCAGGTGACGAAAACGCGCGCTACGTTCCAGCTAAAAGCGATCGACCAAACGGACGGCCCGTGGTAATCTCCAGCCGCAGCATGCACTTTCCCTGCCGACGCTCTGGCCCCGGAGCGGGATGCCTTGTGGCGGCCGAGATTGAGGCGAAGGTAAATTGCCGCTACATGAAATAACGTTGCCCTGGAGTGCATTGCAATGGCAACGACGTTCGTTGAATACAAGGGCCGTTTCATTCACGTGCCGGAAAGTATCTTAACGATCACCGGCTACATGCTTTTTCACGAAGGAGGCGCGAATGCGAAGGCGCCGGATGAGGCGGCGCGCTTCGAGCGGATGGCGCGCGACTTTGACGATCGATTAATCGGCGTCGGGTGCAACGACCTAGGTCTCGACGGGTTGTTGCAGGGCGACCCAGCCAAGGAGCGCGAATTCTTGGGCCTGGTAAGACACGTTAGGGCGAGACTTTCGGATTTTGGCGACGACATCCCTGCCGAATACCTGGAGCACTTTATGCCGATTAAGGAGTAC
>JAICIG010000214.1 GCA_025924495.1 Pirellulales bacterium
CTGACCGCAGCCACCGATCCGCCGGCGAGCGGCGGACTGCTGGCCGCTTTGTATCTCTGGCGGCGGTTGCTGGTGCTGGGGCCGGAACGATTTGGCGCTGTCGAATACTACGGTACGGCGCCGTTGATCGGACATCCCGGACTCGTCGAGGTGCTCGCCGGGGCGTACGGCGGGGTCGATTGCCAGTTTTTCGTCGAGCCGATCTCCGGCCGGTTGCTGGTCGTCGAGATGTTCTTGCGACCCGACGACGATCCGTGCGAACTTTACTTTGCCGATTATCGTGAAATGGAAGGTCGCGATCTACCCGCTCGGGTCGAAGTGCGCTACGGCAATAACATTTATGGGACCTTCAAGCTTTCTGACATTTCCTTCCAATCGACCGCACCGAGCGCCAGCAGCCCGGCGACCGAAATTCAACCGGGCGCAGACCAACCCGCTGCGGCCGGCAATGATTGATTCCGTTTGCGATTCCATTTAACCGAGCGCCAACCAACCACTGACATGCATTGCAAATCGCACTCCAAATCGAAGCGCAGCAGGCGCGGCTTACGCCTGGTCGTCGGACTGCTGGCGTTGGCAGCCATCGGAGTGGCGCCGCCCGAGCGCGCCGACGCTTCGCCATCGTTTGCGGCGATTATTCGCGAGGTGCAGCCGAAGATCGCCAAGATTTATGGCGCCGGCGGATTTCGTGGACTGGAGCCTTACCAGAGCGGTTTCCTGATTTCTGCCGAAGGCCACGTGCTGACCGTTTGGAGCTACGTGCTCGATACCGATTTCATCACCGTGACGCTGAATGACGGCCGCAAATTCCAGGGCAAACTGCTCGGCGCCGATCCGCGACTGGAACTGGCCCTGTTGAAGATCGAGGCGGAGAATCTGCCCCACTTTGAGCTTGCCCAGACAAGCGAGGCCGCCATGGGGACGCGCGTGCTGGCCTTTAGCAACCTGTTCGGAGTGGCGACAGGAGACGAACCGGCCAGCGTGCTGCACGGCAGCGTCGCGGCCAAGACGCGACTGGAAGCGCGCCGCGGCGTGTTCGAAACGCCTTACCGCGGGCCGGTCTACATTCTCGACGCCATGACGAACAATCCCGGCGCTGCGGGCGGCGCCCTGACCGATCGGCAGGGACATCTGCTCGGCATGCTCGGCAAGGAACTGCGCAACTCGGCGAATGGCGCGTGGCTGAACTATGCGATTCCCGTCGAAGAATTGGCGCCGACCGTGGAGGAAATCCGTGCTGGCAAGTTTGTCGCCCGCTCGTCAGATGACGAGGAGCAAAAGCCGGAACGGGCGCTGAGCGCGGGTCTGCTAGGCCTCGCCTTGGTGCCCGACGTGATTGATCGCACGCCACCCTATATCGATCGCGTCCAGCCGGGGTCTGCGGCGGAAAAGGCCGGCTTAAGAGCGGACGATCTGGTGATTTTCCTCAACAATCAACTGGTGCAATCTTGTCAGGCGCTGGAAGCCGAGCTCGAGCGCATCGACCAGGCCGATAGAGTCAAGCTGACGGTGCTCCGCGACCAGGAATTGATCGAGGTGGAGCTGGCTGCGCCGCAGCAATCGCCTTAGGGTTGCGGAGAGACGCTTGAGCCGGGCGGACGCAAAGCTCGCGCGGCGCCGCGCAGACGACAGATAAGAGAATGACGCGTACAAGGTTTGCTGAATGACAAAAACCAATCATTCACAACGGTCCGATTGGATGGCATGCGTGCTCGTGCCGGCGATCTTCGGGTGGCTATGCCTGGCGCCGGCGGCGTCAGGGCTATTTGCCGCCGACGAGGATCTGACGATGCGCGAAGAGTTGGCCATGCGCAAGGCGGTCGAGCGCGTGGCGCCTTCGGTCGTCAGCATCGAGGTGCTGGGCGGACGCGAGCAAGCTTCCGATTCGCCACTGTCGGGTGGTCCGACCACCGGGCTGATCGTATCGGCCGATGGTTACATTGTTTCCAGCTCCTTCAGCTTCGCGGAGAAGCCGACTTCGGTGCTTGTCCACTTGCCAGGCGGAGCTCGAGTTCGTGCGCGGGTGGCGGCTACCGATTCCAGCCGAATGCTCGTCCTGCTCAAGGTCGCGGTGGACGAATCGTTGCCAGTGCCGGAAGCGGTCCCCGATGCGGAGATGCAAGTGGGCCAATGGAGCATTGCCGTGGGGCGCACGTTTGACACTCCCCAGCCAAATGTTTCCGTGGGGATCGTCAGCGCCGTGAATCGTATTTGGGGTAAGGCGCTGCAAACGGACGCGAAGATTTCGCCCAACAACTATGGCGGCCCGCTGATCGATATTCGCGGGCGCGTGCTCGGAGTGTTGGCCCCCCTCTCGCCAACCAAGGGCGCGGAGGCCAGCAGCGTCGAATGGTACGACTCGGGCATTGGCTTCGCCGTTCCGTTGACCCACATCAACGAGATTCTGCCGCGGCTCGAAGCCGGAGAAAATCTCAAGCCGGGACTGATCGGCATTAGTCTCGCAGGACGCGATATGTATGCCGATGCGCCAGTGATTGCCGCCTGCCGCCCCAATTCTCCCGCCTACAAGTCGGGCTTCAAAGTCGGCGATAAGATCGTGCAAGTCGCCGGGCGCGATGTCGTTCGCCAGTCGCAATTGATGTACGAACTCAATCGCCGTTATGCCGGCGACCGCCTGCGAATCGCCGTGATGCGAGGCGATAAGCGGCTGGAGCAGGAACTGGAGATGGTGGACCATCTCGAGCCGTATCAGCGTCCTTTTTTGGGCATCTTGCCGCGGCGTGATGCCCAAGATCAACCTGACGGCGTCGTCGTGCGGTTCGTCTATCCCGGCAGCCCTGCCGACAAGGCAGGTATGCAACCGGGCGACAAGCTTGTGTCGCTGTCCGGCAAGCCAGTGACGGACCGCTTCCAACTGGCCGAGGCCTCGGCTGCAATCGAAGTCGGCCAGAAAACGGCCTTTGAAATCGAGCGCGGCGGCATGCGCAAGAAGCTGGAGGCGACTTGGGCGGCAGAACCTTCGCTGACGCCGGGCGAATTGCCGCCGGCCGTCGGCGAGCGAGAGCCCTTTGGCGACGAGCGCCCGGCGGTGGGTTCGTTTGCGCTCAAGGTTCCGGAATTCAAGAACGACGCGCTCGCCTATGTGCCCGCTGATTACGATCCGCGACTCAAGTACGGCGTCCTGGTCTGGTTTGCCGCCACCGGCGAATTCAAGGATGAGGATGTCCTCACGCGCTGGAAGCCCCACTGCGACCAGCAGCATTTGCTCCTGCTTGCGCCCAAGCCCGCCGAAGGCGGAAAGTGGCAGCGCTCCGACGTTGATTTTATCGTCAAGGCATTGGATCAGTTGCGATCGATCTATCAGACCGACTCGCTGCGAATCGTGGCCGGCGGCCGCGAGATCGGCGGCGCACTGGCTTATGCTTTTGCGTTTGCGAACCGCGAGCAAATTCGCGGCGTAGCGGCGATCGATGCTCCGTTGGGCGAGGCGCCGCCCGATAACGATCCGGTCTATCGCCTCGATTTTTATCTGGCCAAGTCGGGAAAGTCACAGTTCGCCAAGTCCGTCCAGGCAGCCGAGAAGTTGCTGAAGGATCGAAAGTACGCTGTCGCCATTCGCGACTTGGGCGCTGAGAGCCGAGACCTCAACGAAGAGGAACTGGGCCAGATGTTGCGTTGGATCGATGCGCTCGACAAGTTTTGAGCGCGCAGCCGGTGGATCCACTTCTTTGAATGAACTGCCGGTCAGTTTCAGTTACGAGGCTCGCAACGAGCAGGAAACCGTTCGATTTGGCGAAGCATTGGCCGCAGCGCTGCCCGACCGCGCGGTCATCGCGCTCAACGGTACGCTGGGAGCTGGCAAGACCCGGTTAGTGCAATCCATGGCGGCAGCGCTGGGCGTCGATCGCCGCGAGGTGATCAGCCCTACCTTCGTCCTGTTGCAGGAATACCAAGGGCGCCGGCCCATTTACCATTTTGACGCTTACCGGTTGGCCGGCGCGGACGAATTCTGGTCGCTCGGACCCGATGAGTATTTTACGGCGCCAGGGGTATCGGTGATCGAATGGGCCGAGCGCGTCGCTGGTTGCCTGCCGGCGGACCACCTCGAAATCGTGATCAACGTCCTGGGCGCGACGCGCCGCAGGTTCGATTGCCGCGCCGTGGGCGCCCTCTATCAGCCGGTGATCTCTCGACTAACTACTTGGTCGGGAACGCAGTCCCCCTATCGTTGATCGGGATTGGCACGCCGCTGGCACAGTAATGCAGAACTGGTCGCGAGGGGAGACCGCGCCTGCTTCAGCGCGAAGGCGCCGATCGGCCGGCTTCAACCTCGCACCGTGGAACAGGCAGAGCCTCGGGAAGGGGGAAATGTATGCGAGTGCATCGTATTGTCACGGCAGGTTTTTGGCAGGATCGAGCCGGCCATTTTCGTTCAGCATGCCGGCGATTCCGGCGGTTAGCGGTCGAGATGCTCGAACAAAGGACGCCTTTGAATGGCGATCCGATTGCAACAGTCAATCCGCCGTCGCTGAACTTTATGCCTACCGCCAACGTGCCTGCGCCATCGACGTCCCCTAGCGATCCTGCGAGTGCGGGAGCAACCGCGGCTGACTCGAAAGCTGCCGCGCCGGCCTCCGCCGCACCGGTCGCGTCAACAAATCAACAGCAACAAGTTTCTTCCTCGCCGGCGGCGCCTGCCAATAACTCTGGCGCCACGCCTAGTCAGACGCAAGGCAGTCCGATCGATCTGTTGTTTGACCCTCATCAGCCGAAGTCGGGGTTGCCGGCCGATGTGACCTTTGGCGGCGGACCGCCTTTGCAGCAGGGGGCGCCGCCGCGGTTCAGCTACAACCTGGAGGACAATATCACCGGTGCGGGGCAACTCGGGCCCGAATCACTGCTGGTGTCTGCGCATGGTACGGATATCGCCGGCACATTTGCGAACCAGAACACCCAGGCCTACGTGGCCGGCACACAGTATGGAGTGCCCAACTTCAGCTTCGGTCCCGACACTTGGGTGTTTGGACCGCAACAGCAGTCGTCGCCGCAAATCAGGACAGCCAATCGGCCCATCCGTGCGACGGAGGGCAACGAAAGCGGACAGTTGCCGGGGAACAACAACCTATTGCCAGCGCAGCAGGGCGGTGCAAGCGACAACGGACAAAACTCGATTAACCCATCGCGGCAAGACGATGGCGCCATGCTGATGCATGAAGAACTGGACTTGTCGGAGCAAGAGTTGAAGCACGAGGCGCGGCCGCAAAGCCTGGCCTGGGCGGTGTTCGGCGACGAGGACTTCATGGACGAACTCGCTTTGACGGCGGCTTGCAAAGGCGCGGCGCCCTTCGCCTGGACTCCCCGGCCTGCTGAAAAACACAATCGCATCGGATCGTTCGTTTACACTGCCGAGCCGCTCAATGCGCCCTCCGACGATCGTGTAGGCGTTTTAGGGCCTGCCGCGCTGGCGGCCAGCGCGCTTGCGCCTGCGGCGGTTTCGCCGCGCGAGCGCGTCTTGCGTAACCCGCGAGCCGACCAACGCGGCTGGTCGCGTCCAACCCCGCGTTTCGAGCAACGGCCCGATCAACGATTCCGGCGCACCGATCCTTACAAGATGAATTGGCTCAAGTCTTCGTTCTTGGCGATTTTTTCCAACCGCTGATTGACGTAGGCGGCGTCGACCTTGACCGTCGATTTTTTCAGTTCGGGCGCCTCGAAGCTGAGCTCTTCGAGCAACCGCTCCATGATCGTATAGAGGCGGCGGGCGCCGATATTCTGCGTTGATTGGTTGACCTGAAAGGCATAATCGGCCAGCGATTCGACGCCGTCGGCGGTAAAAGAGAGCTTCACGCTCTCGGTCTCCAACAGTGCCTGATATTGCTTCGTGAGCGCGCATTTGGGCTCGGTCAGAATGCGAATGAAATCATCCTTGCCGAGCGCCTGCAGCTCGACGCGAATCGGAAAGCGGCCCTGCAGTTCGGGCATCAAGTCGCTTGGGCTGGCGCGGTGAAAAGCCCCGGCCGCGACAAACAAAATGTGATCGGTTTTGACGTGGCCGTAACGCGTCTGAACGGTCGTCCCTTCGACGATCGGCAGCAGATCTCGCTGCACGCCCTGGCGAGAAACATCGGCGCCTTTCGTGTTTTCGCTCGCCACGACCTTGTCCATTTCGTCGATGAAGATGATGCCGACGTCTTCGGCCAACTCGATGGCTGCGGCATTCACTTTTTCGGCGTTGATCAGTGCGTCGCTCTCTTGCTCGAACAGCACGCGCCGCGCCTCTTTCACCGTCATTTCGCGGCGCGTGGTGTTCTTCGGCAGGATCTTCTCGAACATGCCCTGCAGATCGGCGTCGACTTGTTCCATGCCCATCCCGGTCAGCATCATGGGAACGGCTTTTTGCTCAATGTTCAGCTCGACCTTGCGCTCGTCGAGGGCGCCGGCGGCCAGCATCGATCGCATTTTCTCGCGCGTCCGTTCGTGGCGTTCGCCCGATTCGGTTTCGCCGCCCGGCGCATCGAACGCGACCGGCGGCGGGGCCAAGAGATCGAGCAGCCGCTCTTCGGCGCGGCGCACCGCCTCGGCTTCCACCTTGGCCCGCTCTGTCTCGCGCACCAGGCCGATTGCGTTTTCTACCAGCTCGCGAATCATGCTCTCGACGTCGCGGCCATAGTATCCCACCTCGGTGTACTTGGTAGCCTCTATCTTGATGAACGGCGCGCCCGAGAGTTTAGCCAGTCGGCGGGCGATCTCGGTTTTGCCGACGCCGGTCGGGCCGATCATCAGGATATTCTTGGGCGCCACCTCGGCGCGCATTTCTTCGGGCAGGCGTTGGCGCCGCCAGCGGTTGCGCATGGCGATGGCCACCGCCCGCTTGGCGTCTTGCTGGCCGACGATGTGGCGATCCAGTTCGGCCACGATTTCCCGCGGGGTCAAGTCTCGCACGCCAATTCCTCAACCACGATGTTGGTGTTGGTGTAAATGTCGATCCCCGAAGCGATCTCCAGCGAAGCTCGCACGATTTCGGCGGCGGTCAGCGTCGAATGGTTCAGCAAAGCGCGGGCCGCGGCGACGGCATAGTTGCCGCCCGAGCCAATGCCCAGCACGCCATCGGTCGGCTGAATGACGTCGCCATTGCCCGTGACCAGCAGCGTGTGGCGGGCGTCGACCACCGCCAGCAGCGCTTCCAGGCGTCTCAGCAGCCGGTCGGTGCGCCAGTCTTTGGCCAGTTCGGTGGCGGCCCGCGGGACGTTCGCCGGGTAATCTTTCAGCTTGGCCTCGAATCGCTCCAGCAGGGCGAAGGCGTCGGCGCTGGCGCCGGCGAATCCTGTAATCACTCTGCCGTCCAACAACCGTCGGATTTTATTGGCGTCGGCCTTCATGATCGAGTGGCCGAGCGTGACTTGACCATCGCCGCCAATAGCGACCACGCCGCGGTGGCGGACCGTAAGAATGGTGGTGGAACGACTTTTCATAATGCTCCAGGATGTAAGCCGACAGGCTTGCGACGAACTATTTCGGAATACCTTCGGAAGCATGTCGCGATAAAAAACAGTCGCGGCGCTTACAGAACGGTTCGCCTAGCGGCGCTGTCGTACGGAATCTGGCGGAATTCCGTCCGTATTCTGGTCGAAAGGGGCTAATCGTGCCAGTGGCTACTGCGGGCGCTTGCAATTGCCCTATAATTCCCGCGTGCTCAATGTTTCGGTTCCTTTTCTCCTGCTGATGTGGTCCCCTTGCAGCCAACCTCCGCAATTTTCGAGATTCCCGCGTTAGACTGCCCAGAGGAGTTGTCGGTTATCCGCAAGGGATTAAGCCGAGTCGAGGGCGTCGGCGAGTTCTACCCGGATTATCTTAACCGCCGCCTGCGCATCGAGTTCGATGCGGATCGGATCGACGCTGGCCGAGTCGCGAGCAGCATCCAGGAGATCGGCTTCTCGGCGCATTGGCTAACCTCGGCCAATGCCCCGGAAGGCGCCGCCAGCCAGCGCCGGGTCGCGGGCGTACGCTGGACGACGATCGTCGGCGGTCTGCTCTTATCGGCGGCGTTTGCGGCCGAATGGACGCCAGCCGTTCCGCCGGCATGGAGCGCGGCCTTGGCGATCCTGTCGGCCCTAACGGCAGGGTTGAGCGTGGCGCGAGCCGCCTGGCGAGCCGTGCGCGTCGGCGCGCTCGACATGAACGCGTTGATGACTTTAGCCGCGATCGGCGCCATCGTGACGGGAGATTACTTCGAAGCCGCAACGGCGATGTTCCTGTTCGGCGTCTCGCTGTGGCTGGAAAGCTTTAGCTTGGCCAGAGCGCGACGCGCGGTGCGTTCGCTCCTTGAGCTGACGCCGCAAATGGCGCATCGCTTTGAGCAAGGAGAGGTGCGCGATGTGGCCGCGGCTAGCCTGCAGCCGGGCGATCGCGTGTTGATCAAGCCGGGCGAGCGCCTGCCTGTTGATGGGCGCGTTGAGCAAGGGGAGTCAACCGTCAACCAGGCGCCGATTACGGGCGAAAGCCTGCCGGTCGATAAATCGCCCGGCGATTCCGTCTTTGCCGGCACGATCAATGGCGAAGGAGCCCTCGAGGTCACCGCAGAACGCACCGGCGATCAAAGCACGCTGGCGCAGATTGCGCGGCTGGTCGATCAGGCTCAGCAATCGCGTTCGCCGACTGAGCGCTTCGTCGATCGTTTCGCGCGACGCTATACGCCGGCGGTGATTGCGCTGGCCATCGCCATCGCGGTCTTTCCGCCCCTGCTGGCACACTTTGGCGTCGGCTGGGCGAGCGGCTATAGCGCCGGCCAATGGCTGCACCGCGGTTTGGTGCTGCTGGTCATCGCTTGTCCCTGCGCCCTGGTTATTTCGACGCCAGTAACAATTGTCTGCGGCCTGCACTTCGGCGCCAGGCGCGGCTTATTGATCAAAGGCGGCCAATTCTTGGAGCGTGCCGGCCAGGTCGATTGCATCGCGTTCGATAAGACGGGCACTCTGACCAGCGGCAAGCTTGAAGTTTTGGCCGTGATCAGCGCTTCCGGCAGTTCGGCCGACGAAGTCTTGCGCGTGGCGGCTGCGCTGGAGAGCAGGAGCGAACATCCGGTGGCTCAGGCGATCGCGTCGGCCGCAAAAGACAGAGGACTGTCTTGGAATGAGCCCGAGCAGGTGACGGCATTGCGAGGCGTCGGCATCGAAGGCCGGTACGGAGGCCAGCTCTTTTATGTCGGCAGCCCTCGGCTATTTCGCGAGCGCGGGCTGCCCGGCGCACCGAGCGACGGGCAGTTTCCGCCCGAGTTGCTTGCGCAATGGCCCTCGGAGCTGCCCCAAGACACGGCGGCCACATTTGCCTTGGTGGGCTCGCAGGAGCGGTTACTCGGCGGCGTATTGTTGGTGGACCGTTTGCGCCCCAATGCAGCCGAGGCGATCGCCCAATTGCGGCGATTGGGAGTGCAACAAGCCATCATGCTTACCGGCGACCGTCAGACGGTCGCCAAGGACATCGCCGCGAAGCTGAGCGTCGATGAGTTGCATGCCGACCTGTTGCCAGCGGACAAAGTGGCAGTCGTGAAGCGTCTGGCCGCTCAGCATCCTCGGCTCGCCATGGTAGGCGATGGCGTGAACGACGCTCCAGCGTTGGCCGCCGCTTCCATCGGCATCGCTTTCGGGTCGGATGCCAGCGATACGGCCTTGGAAACAGCCGACGTCGTCGTGATGTTTCCTCAACTGCACAAGATTGGCGAGTTGCTGCAGTTGGGGCGGCGCTGCCGACGCATCCTGAGCCAGAACATCGCCATCGCGCTGGCCATCAAGGCGGCAGTGCTGCTGCTGGCAGTCGTTGGTCCCGAAAACCTGGCGAAACTTTGGTTGGCGGTGGCCGCCGACGTGGGCGCTAGCTTGATCGTCATTTTTAACGGGATGCGGCTGGCCGGCAAAGGCGAGTAACCCGTCGAACATTGCGTCGAGGTCGGTCTCGCCTGTTTCAAGCTGCCGCGCTATTTGGCCAGACGATTGGCATCGGCCAACGGGCCGCATTCGGCCGCCGGCCGCAGCGCTTCCCGTAAGGAAAATTTCCGGTATGCTTGTGCCATGACCGATTCCGATTCTTCCGCGCCGCAAGTCCCGTCGTTGCCTCGCAGCCCCGAGCTGATGTCGGCCAGCGATACTGCGCTGCTGGTCGTCGACGTGCAGGGCAAATTAGTATCGCTGGTTCCCGGCCATGCACGGCTGGTGTGGAATATTCGCCGCCTGCTCGACGGGGCGAAGTTGCTCGGCGTGCCTGCTGCGGCCACCGAGCAATATCCCCAAGGGCTGGGCCCGACGACGCCTGAGTTAGCCTCGCGGTTGGGGCCGATTCCCGCCAAGCGACGGTTCAGTTGCGGCGAATGTGCGAGCATTTTTGCCGATTGGGATCGGCGCGGCGTATTCAAGGTGCTGGTCGTTGGCATCGAGGCGCACGTTTGCGTGCAGCAGACCGTGCTCGATCTGTTGGCCGCCGGACGCCGCGTGTACCTAGCCGTCGACGCGGTCGGCTCGCGTTACGACATTGATTACCAGACCGCATTGCGACGCATGGAGTCGGCGGGCGCTACGTTAACGACCACGGAAGCGGCGTTATTCGAATGGTGCGAAGTGTCCGGCACGCCCGCGTTCAAGGAAATCAGCCGTCTCGTGCGAGAGCCGGCCCCGGCTGACGCTTAGGCGTGGCGTTCGGCTCGCCAATTCTTTTCATCCTCACCTCGAACTTGCGTGCCTTATGACTTACGTCGCCCCGCCGCTTCATCCGCCAGTTCGCGTTTTGCTTGGTCCCGGGCCCAGCGAGATCCATCCTCGCGTGCTGCAGGCGATGGGCGCCTCGACCGTCGGGCATTTGGACCCTTACTACCTGGCCCTGATGAACGACATGCAGCAGATGCTGCGTGCCGTCTTTCGAACGCAAAACGCAATGACCTTGGCCGTCCCAGGCACGGGGTCCGCCGGCATGGAAGCTACGGTAGTGAACCTGATCGAGCCGGGCGATTCGATGGTGGTTTGCGTCAATGGAGTCTTCGGCGGCCGCATGGTCGACGTCGCCGAGCGAGCCGGCGCCAAGGTGACGCGCGTCGATCGTCCCTGGGGCGAGATCTTCGAACCCGAGCACCTGAAAGATGCCTTGGCGAAAGCTCGCCCGAAGGTCGTCGGCATCGTGATGGCCGAAACGTCGACCGGCGCTAGCCAGCCGATTCCGGAGATTGCCGAATTGGTGCACAACGCCGGGGCCATGTTGCTCGTCGACGCCGTGACCTCGCTGGGCGGCTTGCCGGTAGAAGTCGACCGCTGGGGCATCGATGCCATTTACTCGGGCAGCCAGAAGTGCTTGAGCTGCCCGCCCGGCCTGGCGCCGGTGTCGTTCAATGCCAAGGCCATGGAAGTGATCATGGGCCGCAAGACGAAGGTACAAAGCTGGTACCTCGATGTCTCGATGCTGGCCAAGTATTGGGGGCAGGAACGCGTTTATCACCATACGGCGCCGATCAACATGACGTATGGTCTGTACGAAGCGTTGCGGCTGGTGCTTGAAGAAGGGCTGGAAAACTGTTTTACGCGGCACGCCTTGAATCATGCGGCGCTGAAGGCCGGACTCGCGGCAGTCGGCATCAGTTATGCCGCCCGCGAAGGGCATCTCTTGCCGATGCTCAATGCCGTTCGCATTCCGCCGGGCGTCGATGATGCAGCGGTGCGCAAGGCGCTCTTAGAACGCTACGGCATCGAGATCGGCGGCGGCCTCGGCGACTTCAAAGGCAAAGCCTGGCGGATCGGCCTGATGGGACATGGCTCGAGGCCGAACAACGTCCTGCTGCTGCTTTCGGCGCTTGAAGAACTGTTGGCCGAACAGGGCCACTCGTTCTCGGCAGGCGCCAGCGTGGCCGCGGCGAATAGCATCTATCGGGCGCACCAGAAATAGACGCGGACCGAGATTGCCAAGCGGCGCGCCGCTTGGCCAGCGTCCCGCTCATTGCCGGCTTTTTAAAATCTGCGGACCATACAGCCGGGCGAGCGTTTGCGCCACGACTGCGGCCAGATATGCATCGCCGCGAGCGTTCGGGTGCAGACCGTCGTCGCTCAAGTAAGGTCCGCCCGTCCAGAGCCCCGGCGGACAATCCGGACTCCAGAGCACCAGTTGGCGGATGGCCGAGTCGGAAATCAATTCCAGGTCGTACTCGCGAGCCAACTCGCGTTCGAGGCCGGCAAAAGGATCGACGATGAAGCCTCGCGGGATTTCCATCAAGACCACTTCCGCGCCGCACTCGCGGGCAGCGACGATCAAGCGTATCAGGTTGCCTTTGACTTCGGCGCGGCTTTTTGTCGGGAGCCAGCTGCCGTCTTTCAAATAGTCGTGGCCGCCTAGCTCGATGACCACCGCTTGCGGACGCGCCGCCAGTAGCGCCGGCAACTGCTTGAGCGCTTCGCCTGAAGTGACTCCCGGCTGCCCGAGATTCTCGACCGGAACGCTCAGCAGCCGGGCAAGATCTTTTGGGTAGCCGCGCCGCGGCGGATAAGACGTCAAACTGTCGCCGATACAGACCACCGGGCGCGCGTCGACCGGCGAAACCAAGTGGTTGGCGTGCACGGAACGATGCCAATCCCACGCAGCGGCCGCCCATGCCAGCCAGATGATCGCCAGTAATGCCGCGTTCATGCGCCGCGGGACATTGGCGATCGTTGGGCGCCGCCAGTATTCGGCGCCGATGGCCAAAACCATCGCAGCGACAACCGCGACGATGCCCGGCGGCCAGCCGACGCGCTTTATGACCAGCACGCCCAGGCAGACGACGAGCGGCTGCCAAGCGCTCCGTCCGTGCATGATCCTGTACGAATACCAAAACAACCACGCCGCGATCATCGCGGGAATCACGCTGGGGAATGCCAACAGCGAGCTTAGCACCAGCGACAGCCCTGCAAGCAATTGCGCCGCCCGCGCGCCAGCCGCCACGATGCGGCGGAGCGTCAAACTACCGGCCAATCGTTCGGAGGTTGGCTCGCTCACAGGAACCCGGGTAGTTATGGGACGTAGGATGCGGCGATCTTACCAGCTTTTTGCGGCGAGGCGGTGTAAACCGCTTCGGGATAAATCGTTCCGTCGATTTTGGTCGCGGGCAATGGAACTTACCTAGTTTATCTTGTGTTTTTTTGATTAGAGTAGTATTAAGAATTGATGAGGTTGCGCTCCTGCGGCGGCGATTGGTCTTTGTCATCATCGGCGGCGCGATC
>JAICIG010000215.1 GCA_025924495.1 Pirellulales bacterium
CCGATTTTCTCCTTTCATTCCCCTCCGCCGTGCTCTGTCAAACAGTCTCACAGCCTCCAAACGGCGATTATCCAGCAGCGACTTGATCGACTCGGGATCTGAAACAATCTCGGCATGGCAATTCGCGAGCATCGCGAACTCGAAGCTCAACCGTTCATGCGTATACTTTCGGCCTCTCAATGCCGCAGGCAGATTCGGTTCGACCGCCAGGGCCTTGTCGAAATCTCGCAGCGCGCCGTCTAAATTGCCGGTAATGAAATGTGCATCGCCTCGCGCACAGTAACCCGCTGCAAAGCTTGGATCGAGTTTTAGCGCCTCTTCTGCATCGGCGAGAGCCTTTTCAACATCGGAATGAGTTTTATATTGTCTCCGCCGTGCCTCGGAGCGGCTGGCGTAGGCAAATGGCGTCGGCTTGCGTTCGATCTGGGCCGAGAAGAAATCGACGGCTTCCTCAAGCGGCAGTACGTCATTACGTCGCACCCACGCGCCTTTGATTTCCAGCCAATCTCCATTGACGGCGTATACATTGAAACTTAGGTGGCCGCCCGTCGGGTTCTCCGCAATAGGCGCGTCCGCAGAGGGGCCGCTTCGAAAGGTCACATCGGCCGCCACGAGCGCTACCCTTTTGCCCGACACATCGCCCGGTTCAGCACCGAGTGCCGTGGTGGCGGCCAGCAATAGCGAAACACCGACGAACGACGACGCCAGACGCTGTTGCATCGCGATAGCCTCCGCGCGGGGATGAGTTCACAGATAACTTATGCCAGAATGGCAAAGGGCGACAAGAGCAACCATACGGCGAGGTCTGCATCTTCCGCCTGGTAGCATACATCGCATACCATCGGTGCACGCACAGGAGGGACTTCACTTCTGGCCGCCGCCCGCAATTTCCCGTTTTTGTTCTCCGCATTGCATCAGAACACCGAGGAGGCGCCACGATGAAACGACGCACGTTTCTTTCCGCGGCCTTGGCCGCGTCGACCGTTTCGCCATTGCTAGCTTCTTTACGCAACGGGCGATGGGATGACGCGGCTGAAGTGCTCGAGCGGGCCACGACGGCCAAGCAAGTGGATGCGGCCGTCCTGCATGTGGTTCAACGAGACGAGCCGTACACGCGTCACTTCGGGAAAGCCGACTCGGAAGATGCGATGTTCTTGCTCGGCTCCGTTTCCAAGCCGATCAACGTTGCGGCGGTCATGACGCTGTTCGACCAAGGGAAGTTCCAGCTCGATGATCGGGTGAAGAAGTTCTTGCCCGCCTTTACAGGGGACGGGCGGGATGACGTGACGATCCGCCAGTTGCTGACGCACGTCTCTGGATTGCCCGATCAGCTTGCCAACAACAACGAGCTGCGCCGCGGCCATGCGACGCTGACGGAGTTCGCCGAGCAGGCCGCTCGCGCGCCCCTCAGCTTCGCTCCCGGCGCCAAGTATCAGTACTCGAGCATGGGGATTTTGTTGGCGACGCGGATTGCCGAGCTGTTGAGCGGCGCCGACATTCTCACGCTCGTCGACCGTAGCGTCTTCCAGCCGCTCGGCATGAAGCACTCGGCTCAAGGGCTCGGACGGTTCAAGCTGACCGACATGGTCGCCTGCCAAATGGACGGCGCCGCGCCGGAATCAGGCGCAGGCGATCCGCAGGCCAAAGACTGGGACTGGAACAGTCCCTATTGGCGAAAGCTGGGCGCTCCGTGGGGCGGTACGCACGCTTCGGCGCCGGATATTGGCAAATTTCTGGCCGAGTTCATGCACGCCAACGGCAAGGTTGTGCGGCCCGAGACGGCGCGACTGATGACGAAGAACCATAACCCGCCGGGTTTCACTTCGCGAGGGTTGGGATTCGCCGTAGGAAAAGAAGCAGGCAGCCCGGGCTGCTCTGAGCAAACGTTCGGCCATACCGGTTCCACTGGCACGCTCTGCTGGGCCGATCCGGCGAGCGAGACGATTTGCGTCGTGCTCACTTCGCTGCCGCGCCGGGCGGTCCAGCCTCATCCGCGCGAACTTGCGGCCCAGCGCGTGGCCATGGCGGCTCGCCGCTGATCGCAGGCGCGAGCGCTACTGCCGTCCCAAATAATTGCCTCGCACCATCGCCGGCGGCCGCGATTGGCTTCGTCCGTGCGGCGATGAGTCCGCTTCATCCGGCGAATGCTCGCGCAACCACGACCGCAAAGGTACGTCGCCGTCGGCGGGATCGTAGACGCCGTTGGCGGATAAGCCGTCGCCCAGGATCTGCCGACGGATGGGATCGAGCGTTGGATATAAATGGGAGACCGTCATAGCGTCTTTGGCGCGCAGCCAACGATAGGCGTAGCCATACCAGACGACTTGTCTCGTCCGATCCCAAAGATTGGGGCTCCGCGAGTGCCAGATGCGCCGATCGATCAACACCGCGCTGCCGGGTTTGACGCACAACGGCTCGGCCCCTTGAGGATTCGACACGCCATCGGCGGGACAGTCGAGTTCATCGCATAAGTGCGAACCCGGCACGATCAGCGTATTGCCTCGGTCCGGCTCGCTGACATCGGTCAAGTAGTATCCGATCTTGAGCGACAAGCGAGGACGAGGATGGCATTCAATCTCATCGTTGACTCGCATGCTGTCTTGATGCCAGGCCACGCGCCAGCGAAGCGCGGCGGCGTCCGCGGGAGGCGTCACGTCGAGGTGAGAGTGATACAAGGAAATGTTCCAGCCCAGAATGCCCCAGACCTTGGGGAACGTCCTGGGGCAGTCGATCAGCTCGACGAGCGCCGGATCCTCGTGGATGATATTCGGAATCGACAAAAGCTTGTCGCGAGTTTCATCCGTCCGCACGCGGCCATCGATGCGATCGGCGACGGCGCCGAGTCGCTCGACGATCGAGGCATCGAGCGCATTCTCGACGACGAGATAGCCGTTGGAATTAAAGAATTCCCGTTCATCCGGCGTCAGGCGATGCTCCAAGCAAGCTGGCGTCATGGTCGCTCCGCTACAATTCAATCGGCCAACGGCAGCACTTCCACCTTGCGGATCGCGACCTTGCTACCGGGGTCGTGTTGCTGAAAGGCAAAGTGCCCCTGCTTGAAGGTCTTGGCGAAATCGAGGTATTCGTACAACTCGTCGCCATCCACGGTGATCTTGATGCGAGTCATCTCGCGACCCCGCCAGACGTCGTCGCGAACTTCCAGCTCGTAGGTGAACCACGTGTCAGGCTTAACGAGCTGCTTGTAGACGTGACACATGCCGTACAGCGAACCGGTGCGAATTGGGTCCGTGTGCGTGCTGTCAATCTGGGCTTCATAACCGTCGGTAAAGCCCGGCTTGCGCGTCGTGCGGAAATACAACCCGGAGTTGCCGTGGTCGTTGATTTTGATTTCGGCCCGGTAGCGGAAGTTCTTGTACGGTCCTTTCGTGCAGACGAGCATCGAGGCCGGGCCCGAGCCGTTGATCGCGCCATCCTTCACTTCCCACTTGCTTGCTTCCGCGCCGATTATTTCCCAGCCATCGAGCGATTTGCCATCGAACAGCGAAATCCACTTGGCGTCTTCGGCCATTGCCGAAGAAACGGAGAGCATGCAAATCATCGCAGCGGCGCCGACAACAAGATGTATTTTTGAGGCGTGCATCGGTGGTGTCCTTGTTTTCAGTGGTATCCATGACTGCAATGCAAAAGTCGTAGGGCACATTATGCCCTCGGGCGATGCTCAACGCCAGTTGCTAATAAGCCTGCCAAAGCTTGCTCGTAGCCGCTGGACGATGCTAGCCTGCCGTTCTCCGCAGGCGGTATACTACCAATCGCTCCGTGGTTTTCCGTTCAGCTTGGCGCCGATAGGCGGGCAACAAACAGGGGACTGTCATGAAAGTACTTCGAAGCGCCGCGATCGTCTTGGGGCTGTGTCTGATGTGTCGGCCGGCGGCGTCGGACGAGCAGGCGCCGCCAGCCAAGCGCCCGCAGTTGATCGTGGCGCCTCATGGCGGCGGGCAGGAATTACGGATCGTCGAAGTTGGCGGCAGCGAGTCGCGAGCCTTGCCCGTTGGCATTGCCAAAGCTCTCTTCCCGACTTGGCGGGCAGACGGCCAACAGATTGTCTTCGCCAGCGATGCCGAAGGCCGGTCGCAAATCTTTGCGATGGACGCCGCCAGCGGCGCGAGGAGGAACTTGAGTAATAGCGCCGCCAATGATTACCAGCCCGCCTGCTCGCCCGACGGCACGAAGGTGCTGTTCACATCCAACCGCGACGGCAACTTCGATATTTACGTGATGGAAGGCGACGGGCGGAATCCGGTGAATTTGACGAACAACCCCGGTTTCGATTCCGATGCAGCCTGGTCGCCGGACGGCAAGCGGATCGCATTTGCATCGGATCGATCGCGAAACGGTTTTCATTTGATGGTCATGAACGCTGACGGCTCCGATCCGCACAATGTGCTCGATCGGAACTTGGGCGGCATGCTTTACCCGTGTTGGTCGCCCGACGGACGGCAGATCGCCTTCGCGGGATTTGTACAACCGGAGGTGCTCCGGCTATACGTCGCCAATGCCGACGGCGAGGGGATGCAAGAATTGACCGAGGGATCGGGTATGAACTGCTACCCGGCGTGGTCGCCTGACGGTCGCTACCTGTCGTATGTGCATTTCGATAGACATCCGAGTCAGTGTCCTGACGGCGGACGCTTGATGCTGATGGATCTTGAGGAAGGAACGACGCGCGAATTCGGCGCCGGCGCCCCGCGCGTCACGGTATCGCGCATGGCCTGGCGAACGGCTGATGACTAGAGCTGGCGAAAGCTCGTCCTCGCATGATCCTGTGATTCACATCGCCGAGCAGCGGACCACGCCTGCGGTCGGCAGGTGTTTACAGGCAGGGTCTTGCTTTAAGATCGCTTTATTCCGCTACCGCGTAGGGCGCACGTTGGCCTGCAAGTTGCGCTGCCAGGTGTGACGCAAGAGTTTCATGGGCGGGTCGTCGCCTTGAAATTGCCAGTCCCACGATCTCTCAATGAAATAGCACTCGATCATGGTGCTGGTTACCCAAGGATGACATGCCAGGCAGCGCGCGATGCGCCAGACCAGCTTAGGGTTTGTATACAGGCCGCGCAGCATGCGGGCCATGCGATAATCGTTGGCGATCTTGTAGCCCGCGGTTCCATCGGTTTCGGCCAGCATGGAAAAGTACGGCGCCGCACATGCTTGCAATTGCCCGTCCACGGGATAGTAACCGCCCATCCAGTGATGCAGCAGGCTGAAATGCCGTCGGTCCGATCCGCGAGGTTGGCGATACCACGGCGTGAGCAAGTACGATGGCTGCACCTCGCGCTTGACATGAATGGCCGTCGTCACATAGCGGGCGTCGACGACGGCGGGATCGAGCGCTCGATGTACGATGACGAACGACTCTCGATAGATCTCGTTCATCCTGCCGGCCAGAACGTCTTCGGGCTGCACCCAATGTTCCAGCGAGCCGTTCGCGATGACGCCATCGAATTGCCCCTGCCAATCGGTTGCTTCCAGCAGGTCTCGATACGTGCAGCGATAAGCCTGCAGGCCTTCCTCGGTGCAATACTTGACCTGCTCCGGCGAAAGATTGATTCCCACCGCGCGGGCGCCGCGGTCTCGCGCCAGCTTCAGCAAATGGCCATAGCCGCAGCCGATTTCCAGCAGACGAAAGCCGGGACGAGTGCAACCGACCCGATCGAGAAGTTCATTGAGTTGCCGCTCGATGCCTTGTTCGAGCGTGGCATCGCTGGGTTCGAATTCGCCATCGGCAAGATCACGGACACCCACCGCCTCGGCCGCATGCACCAGCGTGTAACACAATTTCACTAGCCGGGTGGGCGTCACACGGGCAGGCGGCTGGCGAAGCGACATTCGCTCAGGCGCTTGCGGAGCGCTAGGGCGCGATGCAATGCGTTGCTGGCTCTCGGTGATCGACATGGCACGCCTCGAAGCTGGACGATGCTCCCCCGCGAAGGCCATCTTTTGGCGATTATACCAGGACGATTTCTAAGCTGCCGCAAAACCGGCCGAAAAGCTAGCTGTCGAGCAAGCGGCGGCAGGCGCCCGTTCTGGCGCCATGGGCGGCCCCAGGGCCGGCCGCGATTCCGCATTCGATAGTTGAAACGCGGCTCGCGCACGCCGATACTAGGAAGCTCGCCGCCACGGCGACAAAACATTCAACCATCCGCTGATGCCCAGGGGCGTACTCAGGAGTCTGCCGCATGAAGAGCTTTGCGTCTCGCTTGGCCGCCGCGATCGTGTTTTTTATTGCCCTGCCGGCCGTGAGCGGAGAAACGGAAAAGCCGAAACCGGTGCGAATGGGCTGCGGCATCATGACCTTCGATACCGTGCCGGGCTGGGGCTTGCGGCCCGACGGACAATCGGCCCTGGGGCCGACGCACGGCGCGGTCGTGATCGACAAGGACGGCAATATCTACACGAGCGCCAACAAAGGGGTCGTCGTCTTTTCGCCCGACGGCAAAGTGATTCAGGAGTACTTGGGAGACAGGTACTCCAACATTCACGACATGGAAATTCGCGCGGAAGGGGGCGACGAGTTCATTTACGGCGCGCGCAATAATAACGCCGAAGGGATCAAGTTCAATGCCCACTCGGGCGAGATCGTGTTGACGCTGCCGTATCCCGAGCAATCGGGCCTGAACCTCACGAAGTTCAATCCCACGGCGATCACCGTCGCGCCCAACGGCGACATCTTTCTCTCCGACGGCTACGCCAGCAACCACATTTTCAAGTTCGACAAGACGGGCAAGTACCTGAAGCACTTCGGCTCGAAAGGAAACGATCTCAAGCAATTCAACACCGCCCACGGCATGACGCTCGACACGCGTTACGATCCGCCTCGGCTGTTGATTTGCGACCGCAATCACGAGCCGAAGGGCCGCTTGCTGCATTACGACCTCGACGGCAACTTCATCGAGGAGGTTGTAACCGGTCTGGGCATGCCGACCTCGGCCGCCGTCCAGGGAGATTACGTCTCGGTGCCCGACTTGCACGGCCGGCTGGTGATTCTCGACAAAAGCAACACCATCATCGCCGTGCTTGGCCACAACCCCGATCCTGCCAAGCGAGTGAATTTCAACGTCCCTCAAGACCAGTGGATCGAAGGCGTCTTCAGCGGCACGCACGGCTCGTACTGGGACAAAGACGGCAATCTCTACGCGCAAGACTGGAACGTTTCCGGTCGCATCATGAAGCTGGTGCGCGTCAAGGAGATCGTGCAGTAGCGTTGCGGCAGCGACAAACTGCCTATCGTTGGGAAATTCTTGACTCATTGGGAACGGAACAAGCGTTGCGATTGCAGTGAGACTGCGCCCGGCAAATGCAGTTCGAAACCGCGCAGGTCGCGGAGATAATGAGGTTCTGGCGGTTGGGGAATGCTGCCTGCGTCGGCGGCCGGGTAGACTCGTGGTTTTGCCAGCGCCATCGCCAATGCCCGTTTCCATCGAACTCCGCGGCGTCAGCAAGAACTATGGGACCGCCGCAGCGCTGCGTCCCACCGATTTGACGATCACCGCCGGCGAAACAACGGTGCTGCTGGGGCCGAGCGGCTGCGGCAAGTCGACGCTGTTGCGGTTGATGATCGGGCTGATCCGCCCCGACCAAGGCAAGGTGTTGTTTGGCGACCAGGAGTTGGGCGAAGCGAATCTGCTCGAAATCCGGCGGCGAATGGGCTATGTGATTCAAGACGGCGGACTATTTCCGCATCTGTCGGCGCGCCACAACGCCGCGCTCATGGCGAGGTATCTCGACTGGCCGCGGCAGAGAATCGACGAGCGATTAGCGGAGCTGGCGGAGCTTGTGCGGTTGCCGCGCGAGCGCCTCGACGCCTTTCCGGCACAACTTTCAGGAGGCCAGCGTCAGCGCGTCAGTCTGATGCGTGCGCTGATGCTTGATCCGGAAGTGTTGCTGCTCGACGAACCGCTAGGCGCGCTCGATCCGGTAATTCGAGCCGATTTGCAAACCGACCTGCGGCGCATCAGCCGCTCGCTCGGCAAAACCGTAGTCTTGGTCACACACGATTTAGCCGAAGCGCATTATTTCGGCAATCAGATCGTGTTAATGCGCGAGGGGGCAATCGTGCAGCGCGACACCTTCGATGGCCTGTTGCGCCGGCCGGCTGAGCCGTTCGTTAGTCAATTCATCAACGCCCAGCGGATGGGTTGGAATGACCCGCGGGAGGAGGAGACGCCATGAACGGCCGATCAGCGAGCCCGCGCCTTGCGATTTGCCTATTATGCGCCGCGGTCGTTTCTGCGGCTCGCTGCTCGCCGGCCGCCGAGGAGCGCCCGCGCGTCGTTGTCGGATCGAAGAAGTTCACCGAGTCGGTGATTCTGGGCGAAATGGTTACGCTGTTGGCGCGAGACGCCGGCGCCGAGGCGGTTCACCGCAAGGAGTTAGGGGGCACGCAAATCGTATTCAAGGCGCTCGTTGCTGGCGAGATCGATATCTATCCCGAATATACCGGCACGCTGCGCGAAGAGATCCTGGCCGGCGAACAGGCAACGACCGACGAGTTGCTCCGCCAGCGGCTCGCCGAGCGCGGCATCGTGATGAGCGGCTCGCTCGGTTTCAATAACACCTATGCCTTGGGCATGCTCGCTCCCGCGGCGGCGCGATGGGGAATTGACGCCATCTCCGATCTCAAGCCACACCGCGAGCTCAAATTCGGCTTCAGCAATGAATTCATGGATCGCGAAGACGGCTGGCCGGGACTAAAGCGGCGCTATGGGCTTGCGCCGCAAGAAGTGCAAGGCGTCGATCACGATCTGGCCTACCGGGGTCTGGCCAACGGCGCGATCGATGTCACGGACCTCTACTCGACCGATGCGGAGATTGAAGAATACAAGCTGCGCGTCTTGGAAGACGACCTGGCCTACTTTCCCGCTTATCACGCCGTGCTGCTTTACCGCAGCAATCTGGCCGAGCGCGCCCCGCAGACGGTGACGGCGTTTCAGAGATTGGAAGGCGCCATCACCCAACAGGAAATGAGCCGGCTGAATGCCATGGCCAAGCTGGAGAGGATTTCCGAGCAGCGAGTCGCCGCCGACTATCTGCACTCCACGTTCGGCTTGAATGTTGAAGTGGCCGACGACTCGCTCGTGGCCCGATTGGCGCAGCGCACGAGCGAGCATCTTTATCTGGTCGTCGTTTCTCTGACGTATGCTTTGCTGCTGGCGCTGCCCCTGGGAATACTGGCGGCACGACACGCCGCGCTAGGCCATGGCATCCTGGCGGCGGTAGGATTAATCCAAACGATCCCTTCGCTGGCGTTGCTGGTGTTCATGATTCCGTTGTTCGGTCTCGGCGCCAAGCCGGCCATCCTGGCATTATTTCTCTACAGCCTGCTGCCGATCGTCCGCAACACGTATGTCGGCCTGCATAGCATGCCGTTGTCGCTGCGCGAATCGGCCGAAGCGTTAGGGCTGCCGCCGTTGGCGCGGCTGCGGTTGATTGAGCTGCCCATGGCCTCGCGGACCATCCTCGCCGGCATCAAAACGGCGGCGGTGATCAACGTCGGCGCGGCGACGTTAGGCGCCCTGATCGGCGCGGGTGGTTACGGCCAGCCAATCCTTACCGGCATTCGTTTGGACGACGTGGGATTGATCCTAGAAGGCGCCGTGCCGGCCGCGGCGCTGGCGATCGTCACCCAGGCGGGCTTTGAATTGGCCGAGCGCTGGCTCGTTCCTAAGGGCCTGCGATTGCAGCGTGAGTGAGCAGCACGCACGCGCTTCGCCGCCGCGGCGCGGCGTTTCAATGCGCTTGCCAGAGCGAGTCGACGAACCAGCAGCGGCGGTCGCAAAAATGTTCTGCGACTTCAAAGCTACTCGCCGCCGCCAGTCGCTCGATCTGCTCGAAGTCGAATTTGTACGAGCACTCGACGTGAATTCCCTCGCCGCGGTGCAGCGAAAAACGCCGGCCAACGTCGCTGACGGCGACTCGCTGATCGGCAAGGCTGATCAGCCAGCTCTCCATTCTGCCCAGACGGGCGTTGTAGACGCCCCGATGCTGGAAACGCGTCCGATCGAAATCGCCGCCGAGTTCTCGGTTAATGCGGTCGAGCAGGTTGAAATTGAATTCGCGAGTCACTCCTTGTGCGTCGTTGTAGGCGCGCTCCAGCAAGCGCGGATCTTTCTTCAAATCGAAGCCGGTCAGCACGCAATCGCCTGGCCGTAGCATCCGGCGCAAACGACAGAGGAATCGCCGCATGCCCCCGGGGCGGAAATTGCCGATGTTCGAGCCGAGAAACAAGACGCAGGTCGGCTGATGGTTCCGGCGGCTCAGCGCCGCGAGGCCTTCGAAGTATTCCGCGACAATGCCGTTGACAGTCATTCGTTCAGACGATTCCAGTCCTGTTAGCGACGCGGCCAGCTCCTCGAGCGCCTCACGGCAGATATCGATGGGCACATACTCGAATTGCAACCCGGCGTCGATGAAGTGTTGCAGCAATACCTTAGTTTTGCTTCCATCCCCCGCGCCCAATTCCACCAATCGGAAGGGCGCGGCGGAAAACCGCGACGCCAACCGGCCGCAGCAGGACTCCAAGATCTCCCGTTCTGTGCGGGTCAAATAGTATTCTTCCTGCTGAGTGATTTGTTGAAACAGCCGGCTCCCTTTCTCGTCGTAGAAGTATTTGGGAGGCAGCGACTTGGGACGACGCGAAAGCCCCGCCAACACGTCCCGAGCAAACGAGCTGCCAGCGCCATGGGCCTTGCGCTTCGGCAGTACTTGATTGGCGACGATCATCGCTCATCCTTCCAAGGTGCGGGCCAGGCGAATGCCGGTGAATTGGAATCGAGTGGCGGCGGGCCAGTAATTGCGATACGTAACGCGAAAGTGATCTCGCGGCGTAACACACGAGCCGCCGCGCAACACGCGTTGGTTATCCATGAACTTGCCATTGTATTCGGCCAACTCGCCCTCGAACGGACGGTAGCCCGGATAAGGCTCGTAGTAACTGGCCGTCCACTGCCATGCAATGCCGAACATCTGCCGCAGCGAACCCGCGCCGGCGTCTGCCGCCGGATGCAGCCGACGGCGGTCGAGAAAGACGTTCGCTTCCTCGGGTTCGCGCTGGGCCAGCATGCCGGCGAGCTCCCACTCGCGCTCCGTGGGAAGACGCACGTCGGCATCCGATGCGAAGGTTTCCGAGCGCCAGCGCGCAAATGCGTCGGCTTCATAGAAGCTGACATGACAGACAGGGTCATTCAGTTCCAGCGGCCGCAACCCGCCGAGCGTCCAGACATGCCATTGGCCGTCGACTCGCTCCCAATACAGTGGCGCCTGCCGCGATTGTTGCTGGGCCGCAGTCCAGCCGTTGTCGAGCCAGAGCAACTGGCGCCGGTATCCGCCGTCTTCCATGAAGGCGAGATATTCGCCGTTTGTCGCCAGCCGATCCGCCAAGGCGAATGGCGCCAAATAGTGCTTGTGCCGCGGCAGCTCGTTGTCCCAGCACCAGCTCGGCTCCGCGTGCCCGAACTCGAACAGTCCGCTCGGAAACTCGACGAAGCGCAGTTTGCTTGGCGCGGCCGTTGGCGTGCTCGTTGTCGACGGTTGGAAATATGCCGTTCGCAGCGGCAATGGATTTTGCGCCAGAATACTCTTCACCTCGCTGTAAAACAGTTCCTGGTGCTGTTGTTCGTGGTTCATGCCAACCGTCAATCGAAACGCCAACGCCTTGAGCCGATCGTCGTCGATCTTTAGCAGTAGCTCTTCGACGCGGCGATCGACCGACTCGCGGTAAGCGTAGATCTCCGCCGTCGTCGGGCGGCTGAGGGAGCCTCGCTCTCCGCGGGCGATTCTTGGGCCGAACGAGGCATAATAAGAATTAAGTACGAAATCGAGTTCGTCGTCTTCCGGCTCGCGCCGCCCTCCGAATGGCTGCAGCACGCCGCGCACGAAAAACCAACTCGTGTGTCCTAAATTCCACCAGGGCGGGCTTACTTCTTCCGCCGGCTGCATCCGGTAAACTTCTGCGGCCAGCGGTCGACACATCTCGATGCTCGCAGCCCGCACCTGGCGAAACCGCGCAAGAAGGTCGTCCCGAGTTGACCTTTGCGCTGCCGCGCCGTCACTGGGAAATGCCGCGTTATCGAAGCGATTCGATATTGTGCTCATGTGACCGCTGGCGAGATCTCAGTTTCGGTGGCTTGCGCAAACCAGGTCAGAACGTACTCGCCGCTTCTCCAGAGTCTCAAAAAATGCGCGGCACTGTTTTCAGCAAACGATGTGCCATCCTTCAGCTTGCTCGGCTCCAAGAATGTTCATGCCACTCCCGCCGACAACAAAGCGCCTCCGCGCGGTCAGAAACTTGCCCGCGTCATCAAAGAGCGAATTCGTTGGCTGCGTTCGGGCCAGCGAGACGCTCGACCTGCCAAGCCCATTTGTCCCTGGCTGTTCTTGATTTTTATAAGCCGGCGGCAACGCCGGAGGTTTGCCGGCGCGGCTCGGCGGCGGCGAGCCACTCTGCGCCGTCGCGAACGATCAGATGGGCGGCGCCGGGATCGAGCTTCGTTTCCTGCAAGGCGTGCCCCCGAGCCCGCAGCGCGGCCAGACACTCGGCGCCCGCCGAGGCTTCGATGCTGGCCGGCTCCATCGTTTCGCACTGCAGCCGAGGCGTTGCCAATGCCTGGATTGCATCTTGCCCCGAGATCAAGCAACCGATCGTCAATGCGGCGCTGTTATTGACGATCGTCCTTCCGCCTGAGGCGCCGGCGGCCAACACGGCGCGGCCGCCTTTGACGGCGATGATCGGCGACATGTTGTGCAGCGGCCGTTTGCCGGTCGCAATCGAATTGATCCAACCGGGCCGCGGATCGAACCGGCACATGCCATGGCCCAGCACAATGCCGGTGGAAGGAACCATTACTCCCGAGCCAAAACCGCCGCCGTGCGTTTGGGTCCAGGCCACAACGTTGCCTTGAGCGTCTGCCGCGGCCAGGTGCACCGTCCCTCGCAAGGGATCGGGCGCCACAATTCTTCCGGGCTGCGGTCGCGCAAGACCGGCCAGGACGCGCTCGAGCAATTCGTCCAGGTGAGACTCGGAGAGAAACTCCTTCGGCGGCTTGGCCATCGCTCGCGGATCGCCCAACTGAGTCAAGCGTTCCTCCCACACGACCTTGTCGATCTCCAACAGCGCCTCGCCCAGCTGGCGC
>JAICIG010000216.1 GCA_025924495.1 Pirellulales bacterium
CAACGCAAGTTCTGCGGCCAGCCATTTTCGATCTCGGCTTCGGGCAACAGCCCCTTGGGCGCCGACTTCCATTGTCGGTCCGCGATGATCGCCAGGTCGAGTGGTCCATAATGTAGGGACGTGAAGTAGACCGAAATGCCATTGTCGCACGGCGCCGAATCGGCCGGCGGCGGCAGGTTGCCGGTCTGCGTGCGGTGCACCATGTTGACGAATGCCGGCGGCTGCTTGTAACCGCCCGAGTCTTGCTGCTCGTAGCCAGCCTTGAGCGACATATCCGCTCGTTTGCCGCCGCAACCCCACAGATTGCCGTGAAACACATCGTGATCGTCGGGAATGGTAATGCTCGGCCTGTCGCACAACAGATTGCGCCACGTCCAGCCATGCATGTAGTACTTGCGCAAGTAACTCAGCACCGAGCGATCGCCGTCTTCCATCACCAGGTTGTAACCGCCTATTCCCTCGTAAATCTGGTCGCCGTGGAAGGTCATGAAGTCGGGCTGTTGGGCCGTCACGTTGCGGACGAGATCGTTATGAGGAAAGCCGGTCGCATCGTTGCACGACAGTGAGGCGATCGTTAGCTTTGGTCCGCGCGGAATCGCGCGAATCGTGCTGGCGAACTCCGACTTCGTGCCGTCGCTGTCGGTAAAATGTACGATGTACCGATGCGACTTCTCAGCGTCCAGCTTACTTGCTTGCACCAGTGCTGTCCGCGAACTCGGATCGACAGTCGCCTCGCCCGCCTCTCGTCCGTCGAGCGTCAGTTGCACTTTCGCTCCTGGGAAATCGACTGGCGCCAGTTGCACCAGCAGCCGCAGATCGCCTTCGTTCGAGAGCGTGTAAGTCGTCCACAGCAGCGGGCCGAACGCTCGCTCAGGATGACGCTTTACCTTGTCTCCTGCCAGAGACCATTTTGAAACAGCGAATCGTCCCTCGCCGCCCCGCACCTGGGGCAAAGGCGTCACTTGCCGTGGCCGGGATTGACCGAGCGCAGACGGCGCGGGTCCCTTCGTCGAAGCCGCCAATGCCGCGAGCCCAGGCAGCCAGGAGGGATGCACTCCGTCTCTCCCCGCCCGGGCCAACTCTTTGCCGTCGGCATCGATGGCTCGTAGCGTCAATTCGAAACCCTCGCCCGCGGGCTCCCCGGCCAATTCCAGCGTGATGTCGTCGAATGGCGGCTTCAGTTGCGGTGCATTGGCCGCGGGCGACCCGATGAACAATCGCCCGTCGAACGTGATGCCGGCGGCGAATCCGGCGCCATAAATGGCCGAATCGCGGAAGTCGTTGAACTGCCCTCGCAGGCCCAACTCGAAGCCCACGAACCCTTCGTTCGACAAATGCTCGCTGAGCTGATCGATCGTGGCTCGCATCGTGAAAGCTGCCGCCCGATCGGTCAGCTCCGCCGTCAGCAGCACCGCATTTCGATTGCCGCCCGAGTCGGTGTTTTCCAGGCGTCCGTTACGTAATCGCCAATCTTCCAGCGGATTGGTCCAGAAGTCGGCGCCTGCCCAAGGCCGCTCGATCTTCGCCGGCCACGCCGCATGAAACTCGTCAGCTGGCAATCGCGCGCCGTTTGTCAGGAGGCAACCGACGAGGCCAAGGGCCAGACAGCAGATCGATCTGCTGCACTGTAATCTGTACATCTTCACCTAGGAAATGCTCCGGCCACGCGTGCATTGTCGCCGGACTCTCCGCATCGAGTCGACGAGTAGAAACCGACAAATATATCAGATCGCCGTTCGAACGGTGATTAGGAGGGGCGGACGTATTGTGGCGGCTATGACCTTCCGACTTATATTTCCTCATTTCTCCCCGCGATATCCCGCAATGCGCGAGGCGTCGCGATATTCGGTGAGCGTGTTTCTCAGCCAACGCGGCCCGCGCTTGAGGACCGGCGAGTAAAAGGCTTCAACTCGTTCGTGCACGCCCATGTCGGCGCTCCAGCGCGCCCAGAAGTAATACACCGGGCCGATGCTCACCATATAGCAGAACGCTGCCATGCAAAGGCCGATGCCCGCTAGCAGAACCGCCGCCCACAGGGGAAACTTTTTATGATTGTGCTCAGTACCCGCCATGCTTGCTTCCTGGTGTAGCCTAGCCTATTGAGCGGTACGGAATCGATTGAACTCGCCGTCCAGCGTTCGTTGCAGGTGTTCGCGAGGAACCGATGTCGTGCAGGAAACCGATGCCGACTTGTGGTTTTCGCGGGCGTGAACCTGAATGTATTCGGGAACCAGAATTTGTTCTACGCCGCATCGTTTCACAACTGTTCCGGTTCTTCGTAGTCAGGCGGAACGTAGGGACGGCCAAGCAGGCCTAATGCTCGGTAGATCGCCAGCAAAGACAGGACGCAGACAGCCATGAAAATGAAGCCGAACGCCGAGCGGATTTGAAAATACTGATAAATAACCAGCAGAGGCGAAAGCAAGATAAGCGTGACGATTGTCAGGACGAACTGGACAAGCCTGCGCTTCCTCCGCCAGCGAATGTAATCGCGATCGCGAAATTGCTCCCACATGGCCGCTGCTCCAGAACGGAAGAAATGGACTGGTGATGCGGGTATTGTACTGTGATCCGAGGCGCAAAGCGAAATTCGGCAGCATCATGCTGCCGGGCGCCCAAGGTTGCACTCTGAGCCCCGCGGGCTCAGCGTACATTCCCTTCTCGCACCGCGGGCGATGCCAAATCCAGGTGAGGCTGCGGAACCGGTTTTGATTCCGCGGCGGCTGCCGCGATCGGTTGCACCCGAATCAGCGCGTCGAGCGCTTCGCTCATTGTTGTCACGACTTGGTCGGCGCCGCGGGCTTTGAGCGAGGCGACGAGCTTGGCCCGATCGCCGTCGTAACCCCACTGGCCAACCAACAGACGCAACGTCGGAAAGCTTTGACGCAGTCGTTTGCAGACAAAGCGGGCTTGACGAGCGGTGGCCGATCCGAATTCCGAGATGCAAACGATGTCGGGCGACGCGTTCTCGACTGTGGCGATCATCTCCGAGATCAACATCTTGGCCGGGAGAATTTCAAAAACCGCGTCGCCGCGTAAGGTCAGCGTCTGGCGCAGCATCGACAGCGCGATTTCGTCGGCGGCATCATGGGCGGGCCAACCGATCACGCGAGCGCGCAGCAGCGCGGTTTCCGTCGCGGCTTCCAACTCGGCGGATTCGGCAGTCCCTGAACTTGTCGCAGCCATTTCTTCGACGAATTCACGCGTCGATTGCCACAACTGGTCGTAATCGTCCGGCTGCAAATCCTCGCGCTCGCGATCGTGCTCGGCGAGCAGCAGGGCGGGAATCGCCACCTCGTCGTAGCCTTGCGCCAGCGACGTCGAGCCGACGTACTGCTCGAAAATGTCGTGGGCCTCATCCACGTCGCCTGCCAGCAGCCGCTGATAATAAGTCACGTGTGGATCGAGCGGCGGCTTGTCTCCCAGCAAGATCGCCAAGGGCTCCAGGGGGCGAACGTGTTCGCCGATCACGGCGAGAATCACCGTCAGCGGCACGGCGAGCAGCAAGCCAATGGGTCCCCAGATCCACGTCCAGAACATGGCCGCCACCAGTAGGGCCACGGTCGAAACGCCCGTGCTAGGCCCATACACGAGCGGTTCCACAACGTTGTTGGTCACCAGCTCCAGCACCACGAACAGTCCGGCGGCCAGCAACGGATGCAGCCAATCGTGCCCCGGAAACTGCAACAGCGCCATCAGGATAGGCAGCGCGGCGGCCATAATCGGGCCCAGGTAGGGAATAAACCGCAACAGCGCCGCCAGCAGACCCCACACGGCGGCATATTGCACGCCGATCGCCGCCAACCCCAAGCCCACACAGATGCCGAAGCCGCCGTTGACCATAGCATTGAGCAGCAAGTAGCGGCTGATGCGGGCGCCGATTTCGTCCAAGGTGCGCGTGGTGAGCGCCAACTTCTTGCCGGCCAGCCGCACCAGGCGGTTGCGCATGTCCTCTCGACTGATGAGCATGAAGATTACGAGTACCAACACCAGACCCGCCGTGGCGGCCGGAGCGAAGAAACTGCCCGCGTAAGCTTGCGCCTGCGAGAGAAACGGCGTATCTTCCGGAATGACCCGAACAGGTTGAACGCCGGCGTTCTTGGCGGGCGGCGCCTCTTCGATATCCTTGAAAGTCTCCTCGACCTTCTGAATCGGTCCGCCGGAGAATCGTACGCCTTCCAGCTTCGTCCGCAGGTTAGTCTTGTACTCGGGCAGCCGGGCGCCGAGATCGGCAAGCTGCCAGCCGATGATTCCGCCCACGGAAATCAATCCAGCGAACACTAGCGCTACGCTCAACAATACCGCCGGCACGCGCCCCAACCGGTACCGCTCCAGCGCCCGCACCAACGGCGAGAGCAAGAAGGTGAGCAGCACCGCCAACGCCAGGGGAATTAAGATCTCCCGGCCGAAGTAAATCACTGACACGCTCAACACGATTGCCAACAAGGCGTAGGCATACCGCTCGACGGCGTTGGGTTTCGACCGGGCCATGATCGCATCCTTTCAGTCGCGGCAAGCGGATAATCGATTAGGTCGAATTTGTTTGTGAATCCAATTGGGCAAGCAATTCCTCGACGACGCGAGGTTCGGGCGGCTTCACCAGATGATGATCGAAGCCCGCTTCTTTCGAGCGGCGACGGTCTTCCGGATGTCCCCAACCGGTCAAGGCGATTAAAGTCACGCTGTCCTGTCCGGGCAGCCGGCGGATGCGCCGTGCGACCTCGTAGCCATCGAGGCCAGGCATCCCGATATCGAGGAAGATCATCGCCGGACGACACCCGCCCAACAGTTCCAACGCCGCAGGGCCGCTGCTTGCTACGAACACTTCATGCCCTTGCAGCCGCAACAACATCGCCAGGCTGGCCGCGGCGTCTTCATTGTCGTCGACGACCAGCAGGCGCTGTCCCGACGAGGCGGCCGTCGGCGGGCTTGTCTTGGGTTCCGCGACCGTTTCGAGCGGCTGTGTGAACAGCGGCAAACGCAAGATGAATTCGCTGCCTTGACCCAACCCTTCGCTATAGGCCTCGACGGCGCCGTGATGCATTTCGATCAGGCTCTTCACCAGCGTCAAGCCGATGCCCAGCCCGCCTTGCGAACGAGTGGCCGACGAATCGCCTTGCACGAACAACTCGAACACGCGGGGCAGCACCTCTCGATCGATGCCGATGCCATTGTCTTTGACGCGCAGCACTGCTTGATCGCCTTCGCGCTCGGCGACAAGCCAAATCCGGCCATTGGCCTCTGTATAGCGGGCGGAGTTGGTCAGCAGATTGCCGATGACTTGCGCCAGCCGCACGGGGTCGGCTTCGACCAGGAGCGATTCGCTCGGCAACGCAATGTCGAGCCGATGTCCCTGCACGTCGATCAGCGGCTGGACCGTTTCCACCGCACGTGCGATCAACGTCGCCAGCTCTATTCGCTCTTTCCGCAGTTCGATCTTGCCCCGCATCACGCGCGACACGTCCAGCAAGTCGTCTACCAGCCGAATCAACTGGTGGACCTGCCGTTCCATGATGTCGCGGGTTTGTTGCAGCATCGCGGGATCGAGCCGCGGCATTTTCAGGATCTGCAGCGAGTTGCGAATTGGCGCCAGCGGGTTGCGCAGCTCATGCGCCAGCGTAGCCAGAAACTCATCCTTGCGACGATCGGTTTCTCGCAGCGATTCTTCCGCGCGCTTATGGTCCTCGATATCGGTGCATGTGCCGAACCAGTAAACGATTTTTCCCGCTTCGTCGCGAATCGGCACCCCTCGCGTTTTGAACCAGCGATATTCGCCGTCGTAGCGACGAATGCGATATTCCAAGTCGTAATCGGCCAGATCGGCGCAGGCTGCGTTCCAGCACTCGAGCGTGCGCTGCCGATCGTCCGGATGGATCACCATGTCCAACCAGCGCAAGCCGAGCAGTTCATGCTCGGGAATGCCAGTGTATTTGCCCCACTGACTGCTCAGCCAGTCGCATTGCCCGTCGGGCAAGTCGGTCCAAAGCAAATTGGGCAGCGCTTCGGCCATGGTGCGCCAGCGTCGTTCGGCTTCGCGCAAGGCCTGCTGAGTCTGTTCGAGTTCGCTGACGTCGACGCCTACGTACAATCCTCCCCGCACTCGTTTCATCTCGTCATACAGGGGCACGGCATAATTGAGCAGATTCGCCCGCGTGCCGTCGTTCAGCATGAGATCATCTTTGGCGCCCAGGATTTCGCGGCCGGTCGCCATCGCCATCTGTAAAGGCAGCAGTTGAGGAAGAGCCTGCCCATTTTCCGATTCGTCGACGTTCTTGGCATTCTGGCCATTGGCGCTCATCAACGAATTGGTCACCGAAGGCATTTGCAGCAGGCGAGCGAGCGCCGGGTTGCACCAGACGCGGTCGCATTCCGGATCGTCGGCCAGGGCGATACCGACCGGAAGCACGTCGAGCAGCGTCTGCAGCTCGCCGACTCGGCGCTGCAAGTCGCGTCGCAGTTTTGAGATCTCCAGGGTCGAAGCAACGCGAGCCAGCAGCTCCTTGGCGCTGAACGGCTTGGTCAAATAGTCGTCGGCGCCGGATTGCAAACCCTCGACGCGCGCCGCTTCGCCCGCACGAGCCGACAGTAGGATAGCGGGCAACGCTTGCGTCCGCGGATCGGCCCGCAGTTTTGTCAGCAGGCTCAGCCCGTCGAGCCCCGGCATCATCACATCGGAAAGGATCAGATCCGGCGGCTCTTGGCATACCGCCTGCCAGGCGGCCAGGCCATTCGCGTAAGCCGCCACTTCGTAATTCGGGGCCAGCAAGCGCCGGATGTAGTCGCGCATGTCGGCGTTATCTTCGGCCAGAACGATCCGACGCCTGGCTGTCGCCCGGGGGTGAGCGCCGTCGCCGGCATCGGCAAGTGCAAGCTCCGCGTGGTCGAACTCGTCGGTCGATGAATCGGGCAACCAGCGCAAAGCCTCCTGCACATAGGCCGCGGCGCCGACCGACGTAGAAACGGCCGCCCGGGGCCCTTTGATGCGGTCCGGCGCCAGGTGGCTAGCGCCCAGCGGCAGGGAGGCCGTAAAGGTGCTGCCCTTTCCCACGCGACTCTCGGAGCGCACGTCGCCGCCGTGCAGTCGGACCAGCTCGCGCACCAATGCCAGGCCGATGCCCGAACCTTCAACCGATCGTCCCCGCGAGTCTTCGATGCGGTGGAAGCGCTCGAATAGTCGCGGCATTTCTTCGGCAGGAATCCCCTCGCCCGTATCGTGCACGGCCAGTTCGGCGAACGCGCCAACGCGGCGCAGCGTAACTTTGATTTGCCCGGCAAGCGTGAACTTGAAGGCGTTGGAGAGCAGGTTCAGTACGATCTTTTCCCACATCTCACGATCGACATACACGGGCTGGTCGAGCGCCGGGCAGTCGACGACAAGTTCCAGCCCTGCACGTTCGCAGGCCGAGCGGAAATTGCTGGCGAGTTCCGCGGTAAACGCCGCCAGGTCGGTCGGTTCGTAAGACGCTTGCGCTCGGCCCGCCTCGATGCGCGAGAAATCGAGCAGCGTGTTGACGAGCTTCTTCAGCCGCATGCCGTTTCGCTGAACGACCGTCAGTAGTTCACGCTCGTCTGGCTGCAGTTGACCGGCCGGCTTGGCGAGCAAATCGGCGACGGGCGCCAGCAGCAGCGTCAGCGGCGTCCGCAGTTCATGGCTGATATTGGAAAAGAAGGTCGTCTTCGCGCGGTCGAGTTCGGCCAGCGCTTCGGCGCGCCGTTTCTCTTCTTCATAGGCGCGGGCGTTGGCTACCGCCGTGGCGATTTGCGACGACAATAGTTCAAGAAAGCCGCGGTAATTGTCGTCAAACGGACGTCGTGGGCTGATGCCGGCGACGACCAGGCCGGCAAGTTGAGTTTGCCCCGGCTTCGCCAGCGGCAAAACTATGGCGCGGTTCGCCGGCTCTGGCCAGGCGCCGCCGGGCAGCGGTCCAAACCGCTCCGGCAGACGGTTTACTTCAACGCTCTTGCTCGCTTCGATCGCTTCGCGAAATGGCCAGGCGGCGTCGTTGTCGGCAAGTGCGAATTCGGACGGGCTGATCGGAGAATCGCGTTGCACGCCCGTCGCGCCCGCAAGAGTCAATTCCGTTCCGGCATCGTTGAGCAGGTATAAGAGCACGAACGGCAAATCGCGCGGATTCTGCCCAAGGATCGCAGCGGCCGTCTCGCATGCCTCATGTACTGATTTGGCCGCGTCGGTCGTTCGTTCCGCCAGGTCGCGCAAGGTGGCCAACCGCCGTTCGCCGATGGTTCGCTCCGTCTCCTCGGTGACCACGCACAGCATGCCGCCAATGCCACCGTGGTCGTCGGGCGCCGGGCTGTAGGAGAAGGTATGGTAGGTCTCTTCCGGAAAGCCTCGACGCTGTAAGAACAGCAGGAGGCGTTCGTCCCAGGTGGCCTTGCCTTCGCGAACGACCGATTCGGCGCGAGAACTGATGTCGGGCCAGATTTCGGCCCACACCTCGCGCGCGGATCGTCCTAGCGCCCAAGGGTGCTTGGGACCTAGCGTCATTCTCGCGTAGGCGTCGTTATAGAAGAACGTGTACTCCGGCCCCCAGCCGAGCCACATGGCAAAACGCGAGTCGAGCATGATGCGCACGACCGTTTTGAGGCTCTGGGGCCAGTCAGCCGCCGGACCGACGGGCGTTTTCGACCAATCGAACGCCCGAGTCAGACGCACCATCTCGCCGCTGCCGGCCAGGAAGGCAAGAGCGTCGTGTTCTGGATTCTCTCCGCTCGGTCTCATCGCGAAGCTTTTCAAGTTGCTCGCATTCGTTGTCAAGCGCCTGCCGCAAACATTGCGGCCGGCATTCTATTGATAAGCCCGCATCTGTTATTGAGTCGACAGCCGCGCGCAAAGGCGGCCGGAAGCTGTCGACATGAGACGGCGGCAAGCAGCGTTGCTGACGCCGTTCTGGCCGCCGAGTGGCGCCAGGGCACGCACTATCTTAGCCAATCATTGTCTTGCTGTCCGAACAATTCTTCACTTATTTCTTGGCGCAGCGATAGCATGGATGAGGATGGCGCTCTTTCTGCGCGAACGCGCAGGCTCGAATCCGAACGAGAGAAGCCTATCGGCTCGCTCGCGGAGATCGGAGCCTGCGACATTCGCAATTCCCAATTTCTGCGCGATTGGATTGCGCCGAGCCGCCAGGTTATTTCGACGATTGTGAGACGTCGGGAACCTCGATACCGAGAGCGGTGGCGAGGTCGATCTGGTGTTCCTGCTCTTGCACCAGGATTTCGCGGATTTGCTCCGCGAGCGCATATTCGCCGAGAGCTTCGCATTGCCGCACCCGCTGGCGATAATTGCGAACGGTTTCGTTCTCGTTGTCCAAGTCGAACCGCAGCATGTCTTCCGCCTTCTCTGATGTCTTAACCGGCTTTGGCGTAGTGCACGGCATGCCGCCTAGGTAGTCGATCTGCTTGGCGATCGTCAGCGCATGCTGCAACTCCTCGCCGGCATGCACCTGCAACTCTTCAGCAATGTTCATGTACTGGGCCCCTTTCAGCACCTGCGAGTAGACCACGTAGGCGATGACAGCCTGGTATTCGCGCGCCAAGTCTTCGTTCAGAAGATCGATCAGCTGCTGGCGAGAGACATTCGCGGATTCTTGCGGGTTGGATTCTTTTGTCGCCATGATTCTCTCCCTAATGAGTGGACCAGGCCCGCAGACGGCGGCTCTTGGACAAAGCCATGCCGGCCCTCCGCGCGCCCAAATTGAACTGGTGCCTCCGGCCATTAGCAAACGCCGCGCCATGCCACGAAACCGTTTGAACCCCTCTGCTTGCGACAGGGAGCCCGTCCAATGGCGGGTCAGGCTGGTTGCCTGGCGACCATCATCCAGGCGCGGACCGGGTCGAACTCGCTCTCGCCGGCATCGCGCGAAAGTCAACTTCTCGACTTGGCGGCGCGGGAGTTGCAAATCAACGATTGGATGCCCTACTTCCGGCCGCTTTTTGGAGACATTCCATGATCCCAGCGACTACCGAGCGCGTGCCCCGCCACACTGCCGAAGAAATCAATGAGAAGATTCGCTGCCAAACGGAAACGAATGTTCGGCGTTTGGCAACCTTGGGAGATAGTGCGATCCGGCAAAGGCTGAACGAACTGGACCGCGAATGGGATATCGAACGCGCGCTTGAGGCGAACGCGGCCACTGTGATGCTGATTGGCGTTATTCTAGGCGTCGCCAAGAGCCGCAAGTGGTTCGCCCTGCCAGGCATCGTCGGCGGTTTTTTGTTGCAGCACGCCGTGCAGGGATGGTGCCCGCCAGTCCCTGTTATGCGGCGGCTGGGCTTCCGCACCGCGGCGGAGATCAACTTGGAACGTTGCGCTCTCAAGGCGTTGCGCGGCGATTTCGACTCGCTGCCTGACACTGGCGACAAAAAGCAGCGCGCCAGCCAGGCGATGGCGGCCGCCGAAAGGTAGACGGTTACGGCAAAGAAGGCTGGGCACTGCCGAAGCGCCGGGCCAATTCGCCCCTACGATGTGCGATTCTCGCCTGTTAAAATCAGCGGAACCGGCGGGCTTTTCTTCTCTCTAGATGGTTCGATGTGCGGTCGCTTTTCTCGCAGTAACGATTTTTTCTCGCAGCGCGCGAACCAGCGCGAGTTCCTGAACGAGTTGGGCTTGTCGTGGGCCGAGCCGCTGCCGGCGAGCTATAACATTGCGCCCACGCAAGAAATTGCCGCCGTGCGGGCCAATGAGCGCGACGGGCACGAATTGGTCATGCTGCGCTGGGGTCTCGTGCCAGGCTGGGCCGACGACCTGTCGATCGGAAATCGCATGATCAATGCCCGGGCCGAAACAATCGACGATAAGCCCGCCTTTAAACGCATCTTTCGCAAGCAGCGTTGCCTGATTCTGGCCGACGGCTTCTACGAATGGCGGAAAGACGGACCGAAGAAGCAGCCTTTTTTTATCCGCTTCAAAGACCAGCGGCCCTTCTGCTTTGCCGGCTTGTGGGAACGCTGGTCAAAGGTGCAGCCGGCCGTTGAGTCGTGCACCATCATCACGACCGAGGCCAACGAGCTGATGGCGCCGCTGCACGACCGCATGCCGGTCATCATCGCGCCGGAAAACTACAAGCTTTGGCTCGACCATGGCGTGCAAGAGCCCGAGCGGTTGCTGCCGCTCTTGTGCTCTTTTGCCAGCGAACCGCTGGAAGCCTTCCCCGTGAGTTCCCTTGTAAATAGCCCGCGGCACAATGCTTCCGACTGCATCGCTCCCCTGCCCGGGCCGGCGGCCGAGAGCCGTACACAAGGCCGTTTGGATTTTTGACTTGGTCAGGATTGGAAGCAATCTCCCTCGCCAGTCGGAGAGTTGGTGCGGTGAATTGATGCGGGAAATCACTCTTCGCAAGTTCCAGGCTTCTTGACCCAGGCGCCATCGACTTGCCAAGGACTCGCACCGCCGAGCCGACTACAGTCGTCTCAATTGCTATCTGGCGCCGATTTGCCAGCGTTAATCAGCGTCTTGCGGAAATTTCAGCGGTCTAGTGCTGAAAAAACTTTAGACTTGCCATGTGGCGTTTGCTATAAGGAAGCGAGGGTAGCCGCCGGCCGGCGGACAAATCTCGACCGTCACGTTCTGAGGCGGCGAAGGCGATCAATCCTGTCATTTTGAGCGGAGCGCGAAGAGGCGCGATGTCTTTGCTCGGAGAAACGGGAGAAATCCATGTTCAGCGAAAAGGTTAGTGCGTCATTTCAAATGGGCCTGCTCGGCGTGTCGCTGGCAATCTCAGTGGGTTTGAACATTTTTCAAACCAAAGCGCTGATCGATGTGCGGCGAGTTTCCGCCGATCTCCGTCAAACTGCCGATCTGATCCAGATGAATAGCTACAACTCTTACACTTACAATTCTGCCCTCGAGGCGATGGCCCGCGAGAATAGCAAACTTCGCGAAGCGCAAATCGCCGCCATGAGCGACAGTCTGTAAGCGCGACGTTTCTCGTTTTCGTAGGGCGGACCTTGCCCGCCTTGCATCGATTGCTCTTCAGTTTATGGTGGGCAACTACTCCCTGGTCCGTTTGCCTCGGAACTGCTAAGTTTGCCTGGGCGCTCGCCGGCTCTCAGAACGCTTTCTCAGTCCGGGAGCTTGCGCGATTTCGCTACTCGCGTCGCCGGGCCGTCAGGCAAGCAGAGGGGAGAACATGAGGCGTCGCGATTGGCTCAAGATGGTCGCTGCGGCGATTGCCGGCTCGTACCTATCGCCGCGCCGGGCGATCGCCGGGGCCAGCGGCAAGAAAGTCATTGTAATTGGAGCCGGCATCGCCGGGCTCGCGGCCGGCCAGGAGCTGAAATGTCGCGGCTTTGAGGTGACGGTGATCGAGGCGCGCGAGCGGCTCGGCGGCCGTCTTTGGACCGATCGTTCACTCGGCGCGCCCGTCGAATTGGGCGCCTCCTGGCTCGAGCAGTACGAGCTGAACCCCCTGAAGCCGCTGGCGGAAAAGCTCAAGCTGCCGCACACGCTGTGCGACCTTGAGTCGACCGCCTTGTACGATCGCGGCGGCGGTTGCCTGGCGCAGGATCGCGTCGAAGAGCTGTTCGAGCAGCTTTACGACCTGATGGCAGACGCCGAAGGCATGGCCAGTCACGCCGGCCGCGATCTTTCGCTGGGCGAGGCGATTCGTCGGCGTCTGAGCCGCCTGCGGCCGAACGCTCGCCTACAGCGTGAGCTCGACTGGGCCCTATGGACCCAGGTTTGGGAATACTCCGCCGAACTCGACCAGCTTTCGCTCCAGTACTTCGACCCCGAAGTCGGTTCTCAAGAGGAGGAGCCCGAAGACATGACGGTCGTCGGGTTCGATCGTGTCGTCGGACATTGCGCCAAGGGGCTGGAGATTCAACTCGGCGAGAAAGCGACGCGTGTCGAATACGGCGGGGCGAGCGTTCACGTTTCTACCGCAGATCGTCCGCGCCAGGCCGACTATGCCGTGATCGCCGTGCCGCTGGGTGTGCTCAAGAACGGCGCGATCGAGTTTGATCCGCCGCTGCCAGCGCGCAAGCAAGAGGCCATCGATCAACTCGGCATGGGAATGACGAACAAGTTGGTGTTGCGCTACCCGCGAGTCTTCTGGCCTGCCGAGCCGCAGTTCCTCGGCTACGTGCCGCGCGGAGAAAACGGCTTTCGCC
>JAICIG010000217.1 GCA_025924495.1 Pirellulales bacterium
GTCGCGTTTGCCCACAATCAAGCTTGGGTCGGCCATGTCGAAAGCCTGCAGCGACTGCGGCACAAACCCGCGCACGATGGGCAGATAGATGCTGCGGTGGTCCGTCTCCTGCCGCAGCGGCGAGAGATCTTTCTGCTTGCCCAATTCCGCATTGCCGAGTTGTTCAACCGGCGAACCCGCGGGTCGGTCGAAATCAAGCCCTCCGCTAGCCGCCAGCATGGCATCGCGAATTTCTTCCGCGTCGAGCCGGCGGCGATCCATCCGCCACAGCAGCTTATTGGCCGGATCGATGGCGTAGTTCTTCGCCGAATGGTCACTGCTCAGTTGGTAAACGCGGCTAAGCATCATGGTCCGGATCAAGCGCTTGACCGACCAGCCTTCTTCCATGAACTGCACTGCCAGCGCGTCGAGCAATTCGGGATGCGAGGGCTCATCGCCGAGCGCGCCGAAATTGTCGACGGTCTCCACTAGTCCCTTGCCGAACAAATGTTGCCAGGCGCGATTGACCATCACGCGCGCTGTAAGCGGGTTCTCTTTACTGGCAATCCAGTTGGCCAACTCGAGCCGACCGCTGTGCGAAGGATTGATGCGCGAGCCGCGGCCATTTTTAAGCACCGTCAACACGCCGCGCGGCGCGGGGGCGCCCTTCTCCTTGATCTCGCCGCGAACGAGCACGTGGCAATCGGCGGGCGTCGCCGAGTCGCGCACGCCCATCGCCGAGGGGCCGTCGTAAGCCTTCTCCTGGCCGAGTTCCGCCAGGCGTGCTTCGAGACGCTGCACTTGCTCGCGCAGTTGTTTGCGCTCCGCCTGCTGAACGCGGTTTTGCATTCCTTTCTGCTTGCCCTTGCTCTTGCCCGGCTTGCCAAGCTGCTTGAGCCGGGCCTGCAAAGCGCTCAGCTCGCGATGAAGACGCGATGATTCTTCTTCGCGAGCCTTCTCGGCCCGCATTTCGGCAGACAGGACCTTAGCAGGCTTGCTCGCATCAAGTAGCGGAAGCAGAAACCGATCGCTGCCGTTTTGATCTTTGCCTTGCTGCACGCCTGCGAACGTTTCGGTGCTGCGGAAGATGCCCGCCAGCGCGTAATAGTCGCTGGTCGGAATCGGATCGAACTTATGATCGTGGCAGCGGGCGCAGGCGACCGTCAACCCCAGGAAGGAGCGACTGGTGGCGTCGATCTGGTCGTCGACGACGTCCATCTGATACTGCTCGCGGTTCTTCTCGTTTAACCCTTTAGGCCCGATGGCCAGGAATCCCGTGGCGATGAGCAGTTCGTTGCGCTCTGCGTTACTGTGCGGCGGCAACAAATCGCCCGCGAGCTGTTCGACGATGAACCGATCATAGGGTTTATCTTCGTTTAAGGCGTCGATGACCCAATCGCGATACCGCCAGGCGAAACGATAGGGCACATTGCGCTCTTTGCCGGTCGACTCGCCGTAACGAGCAATATCCAGCCAGTGCCGCCCCCAGCGTTCGCCAAAGCGAGGCGAGGCCAGCAGGCGGTCAATCACGAGCGCGAACGCATTGCCTGATGTGTCCTTCAGAAATGCATCGACCTCATCGGGCGTAGGCGGCAATCCAGTCAGGTCGAAGGTTGCCCGGCGGATCAAGGACACGCGATCGGCATCGGCGACTGGTTGAAGGCCGGCGGCGTCGAGCCGGGCCAAAATGAATTTGTCGATATCAGTCCGAGGCCAGGTTGAATCATAAACATCTGGCGGCGGCGTGGCTTTGGGACGCTGGAACGACCACCACTTGCGGGCATTGGCCAGATTGAGCTTGCCGCGGGCGGTCGGCCTGCCGCGCGGGTCGATCGCTCCCATTTGGACCCACTGCACGAAGCTTGCGATCAATTCATCCGGCAACTTCTCCTTGGGCGGCATTTCCAAGCCGTCGTACCGGATGGCTTCAATCAACAGGCTTTCATCCGGATTGCCCGGGACGATCGCTGCGCCAGACTCGCCCCCCTTGCGCAACCCCTCGCGCGTGTCGAGCACAAAGCGCCCCTTTGCTTTGGCTGGATCGCCGGAATGGCATTCGTAACAGTGGCGAACGAGCGCCGGACGAATCTTCGTCTCGAACAACGTCAACGCTTCGCGCGCCGTGTGAGGCTTGGCAGGCGTGGCGGCTGATACCGTACTCGCCAAATGGACGAGAACCACGGCACAGCAAGCAAAACCACCGCGTTTCGCAAGTGTCATCGGCCAAAGCCTCTGCTCGTAGTCTGAAACTGTCAGCGTGCCGGGCATAACACGACGCCTAAACGAGTTTATCTTATCTCTTTGGCGCAATCGGAGCACGGCGCCCGTCACGAATAACTAACACCTTGGCCGGGCATAGGTTTCGATTCGGGAATCGACAATTTGCCGCCCCATCGCGCAAGGTTACAGAAGCTTAAGAAAGACGCCTCCATGCACAAAATCCCGCCGAACCTTGATAAGGCGGGATTTTCGAAGTCGGCGTAAAAATGCTCGAAAGCGGCCGCAGCCACATTCGGTCAGGTGGCGGAAGAGCCGCGAAACTCATCGGCGGAGATGCCGAGCTTGGCCAGCAGCTTATGGAATCCCTGTCGCGTCATGCCGGCCTCTCGAGCGGACCGCGAAACATTGCCGCGATGCCGCGTGAGCAACCCGGTGACATATTGTCGTTCCGCGTCGGCAACCGCGGCCAGACGCGAACCGCGCGGCGCGCGACCAGCCGCAACGGATCGTTCGGCGGATCCCTGTAACAACGAGGGAGGCAAATCGACTAGTTCCAACCGGTCGCCGCGAGCAAGACTCAAGGCGTGCTCGATGCAGTTCCGCAATTCGCGCACGTTGCCAGGCCAGGAATAACGTCGAAACAACGCCAGCGCCTCGCTGGAAATCTCTCGGACCCGCGGATTGAGCGCGGCCAACTGTTTCAGAAACGCGTGTGCCAGCAGAATCACGTCGCCGCCTCGTTCGCGCAAAGGGGGCAAGGCGATTTGCACCACTGCAATCCGATAGAATAAATCGCGGCGAAACTGACCCGCGATCACAGCCTCTGCCAAATTACGGTGCGTCGCCGAGATGAACCGCGCGTCGATGGCGACCTCATTGGCGCGGCCGACCGGAGTAAACCGCCCTTGTTGCACCACTCGCAGCAGCTTGGCCTGGGTGACGGGCGACAAGTCGCCGATTTCATCCAGAAACGCCGTGCCTTGGTCGCATTGCTGCAGCAGACCGGGTTGGTCCTGAATCGCGCCGGTAAAGGCGCCTTTCGCGTGGCCGAAGAGGGCCGATTCCGCCAACGATTCGGGAATGGTCGTGCAATCAATCGGGCAGAAAGCATGCTTGGCGCGCCGACTGCGCGCGTGGATTGCCCGTGCGGCCACTTCCTTGCCGACGCCGCTCTCGCCGGTAATCAGCACGTGCACGTCAGTCTGGCTTACGCGATCGATCAACTCGACGACTTCGCGAATGGCCGGACTATCTCCAATAATCTCCGGCACAGAGTCGTCCGACGCGCGCGGCGATCCGGCCCCGGTCGACTCCAGCGCCGCTCGGCCGGCCAATGCGCGATCGACGCTTGCCAGCAGGTCGCCGAATTTGACGGGTTTAAGCAAATAGTCGGCGATACCTAGCCGCACGCTTTCGATAGCGCTGGGCAAGCTCGGCGCGCCGGTGACGACAATCAACGGCACGTGCGGATAGTTTGCGCGGCCTTGCTGCAACAATTCCAGCTTGAGATTGCCCGGCATATTCAAGTCGGCAATCAACAACTCGAATGGCTGCTGGGCTAGCGCATCCAACGCCGCGCGAGCGTCGGCAACCTCGCGGCATTCGTAGCCCGCTTGGCGCAACAAGTCGCTAGTGGTCTTCAAGAACAACGGTTCGTCGTCGGCAATCAGGATTCGGGCGATCGGCGAATTCAAGAGGAGAGTCCTTAAGCGGTCGGTTCGCGACCCAGCGGAAAGATGATGGTGAAAATTGACCCGCGGCTACACCGGGTTTCGACTTCGATCCGGCCGCCCGAGGCCTCGGCCAGACTGCGCGACACCGACAAGCCGAGCCCCATGCCTCCTTCCGAATCAACATTCTTGGTCGTGAAGAAGGGATCGAAAATCTGCGGCAGGACCTCGGGCGAGATGCCCGGACCTTCGTCGTGCACGCCGACCCGCAATTCGTCGTTCGCCGCTGCGACGGCAATGACAACGCGGCTGTCGGGCGGCGAAGCTTGAATGGCGTTCTGAATCAGGTTGTAGAGAATCTGCTTGACCTCGCCTTCGGGCAAGCGCGCTTGAGGCATATCTGGTTCGACGACCGTTTCCAGCCGCACGCGACGCTTGTTGGCGGAAGCCTGTAAAAGCCAGCAGACTTGATTGGCAGTGACGCCTAAATCGAACTCGCTCGGCACGCGAGGTCTGGGCCGATAAAGCTGGTGCATTTGGTGAATGATGTTGGCGATCCGCGCGATTTCCGTGTCGATCAAATCCAAATAATGATAATACGCATGGTCCTGCGGCAGACCGCTTTTGATCAGCTCAAACGCGTTGCGAATGCCGGCCAGAGGATTGTTGACTTCATGGGCGACTCCCGCCGCCAGTTGCCCGAGCGCAGCCAGTTTTTCGACTTGCGTGCGGCGCTGTTCCAATCGCCGCACCTGAGCCGTGCGCTCTGCGACGAGTTGCTCCAGCTCCACGGCATGGCGGCGAATCTGTTCCTCCATCTGCTGCGCGGTTTCCAATAATCTGCGGTAGCGTTCCTCGCTGTCGCGTAAGGCTTGTTCGGCCCGCTTGCGTGCGTCGATATCGCGGACGCTGGTGCGAAAGCCCAGAGATTTGCCGGCGGCGTCGTACATCGGCTGCCACGAGAGGGCCGCCCACAGCACGGCTCCGCTTCGCGATTGGACGCGGAATTCGACGTCGTTTCCCGACGAGCCCGCTGCAGCCCCGGCCAACAACTCGGTCATCCGTCGCCGGTCGTCCGACACGATCATCGGCAAAGGATAATCAGGCATGGCTGCACATTCAGCCACGGCGTAGCCCGTCAAGCGCTCGACGGCGCGATTGACCCAGATCAAGCGGCCGTCGGCGCCATGCCAGCTTTCCCAATCATAGGTATAGTCGGCGATCGCCCGAAAGCTGCTTTCGGTTAGCGCGCCTGTCTGCAATTCGATCGAGGCATTGCCGCCACGTGCCTTGGCCATTGGCGCCGTCAACTTTCATCAGATCTGAAAGATCGCTCCAACCGGTGCGAGCCTTGGTGCAGCCGGGCAAACCGAACGGTTCGCGAGGGTTTAAGTCTGCCAGCTTTTTCACTCTGTCAGAGCCGCCGCTACCGGTCAAGTTCGACGCAATGGCGTCGAGGACGCTTGCCTGTACGCCTAAACGCTGGACAGTCAACTTAAGTTGACGATTCGAGCACCATGTTTTCGTGCAAGGAGTTACGCGATCGAATCCAAATGCGTCGCCTGAAGTTGGCGCCATCGACGAAACTCCGGGGCAGCCAGTTTTCGCCGCTCGGCGACTCAGCGTCCGCGCTTAAAGCGTTTCACAGCAAGGCTCAGCGCAAGACGGCGCCTGCTTCTTCCTGCTTCGGTGCGCGGCCTGGCGCGCTGTGTGCTATCCGTTGGAACCGAGAGAACCGATTGGCGCGAAACAATTCATAAACCTGATCGCGGGAGAAGAACATAAGATGGCCAAACAGATCAAATTCTGGTTAATAGCAATCGCTCTCCTCGCATTGCCTGCGAGCGATTCCTTGGTGTTCGCCGTCGCTCGGCCGCGGTGCACGCCGCGCAGCTACCAGCGCGGAACTACCGCAGTCGTTCCGAGCCAGCCCGGCGCCGCGGCGGCTCGCCCGAACACGCAAAGCACGCGGCGCTACTCATATGCGCCTGGCGGAGCCACGTACTCCACGGGAGGCTATTCCTACTCGCCTCCTTCCACGCTGGGGACGAATCGCAGTTATCGTCCGGGGCCAGGCTATTCGCCCAGGAACGGCATTAACTCGGCTGATTTCAAGATCAAAGGCTTGTAGTCCGGGCTTTCTGTAAACGCGGCGTCGCCGACTTGATCTGCCCTTTCATGGGCGGTCGATATCAGGTCGGCGATGCCGCGTTTTTTTCGTCTACCAGCGCCAAATCAAGTCGGAAGCAGCGAGAAAGATCCCATGCCGTCCCTCAAAAGGACGCGAGTGGCCATTGTAGTCGTATCTCAATTCCGGGCGAATCACTACCCGCTTGCTGGCTTGCATGGCCACCCCGGCGGTCAGAGCCGTGTACAGCCCGGTGAAGCCCGTTCGCTGCCCTTGCGCATCTTCGAAGATTTCTAGCCGGGTCGTCGTGCTCCACCGCGGCCCTAGGGCTAGCGACCAGTATTGTTGTATTCCGAGCCAGTTGGCCAGCCCGATCGCCGGTACATTGTCCTGGTAGCCGAATGTGCCGGCCAATGAATACTTTAGTCGCTCGCCGAACTGGTGCGTGTAGATCAGCTCGAAGAGATTCAGATTATCGAGCAACTGTCTGCGATTGTATCGGCCCGAGCCAATGATCGTCGAAAACCGCAGGCTGTTCGCTCCTTCGGGCGGCGACCACATCAAGTTGCCGCTGAATTTCGGCTCATTGCCGGGCGTTATGAATGTGTCGTTGCCGATCACGATTCCCGCCTGACCGGACCAGTCGCGGCTAAGTTTGACCCCGCTCATTATCCCGGTTTGCGTGAAGGGATCGTACACAAATGTGTAAGTATGCGAGAGCAAGGCGTTGCCGGGCGCATTGACGGCTTCAATGCCCCAGGGCGCGTAAAAACGGCCGACTTTAACCGTCATTCCTTCGGCGACATTGGGCAAATGAGTCTCAGCGTAGAACTGAACCGGATCGATGCCATACAAATTCGGCTGTCCATGATGTGCGGTAAGTTGCCGATTGAACAACCCACGCGGCAACGTGAATCGATAATCGCTACCGGGCAGGATCGTGTCGGAATGGAAGCCGAATGTCGGAGAGAGTGAGCCTTCCGTTTCCGCGGGCCGATCGAGTTGTAGCCAGTTTTGCTGCAGCAAGAACTGATTGGCCCGATCGTTAAATCCCATCGGCAGTTGCGATACCTTGTCGGTGCTCGCCGTATAAGAAACTTCCGTCCAGCCGCCAATGCGGACTGGTCGCACCGACTCTTCCTCGATGGCCGCTTGTTTCACCCGGCCCGCACGTTGGGCTTGCGAGGCGCGAGGCGATGTCACGGGAGGCAGAAACTCGGGTGGCGTCAGATCAACGGCTCGGTCGGCGGGTCTGGCGATGTTTGGTTCAAGACGCGCCGATTGCTCCTGCGCACGAGCGAATTCGGCGAACGCCAGCATGCAGATGACCGCAGTCAATTGGCGCAATCGCGGTCGCACGCCCAACGCACCTCCTAGATGGCAAGCGAGCCTCGGCCCGGCCGGCGGCTCCGATTCGCGACGGTCCGTCACGGCTGGTAAGCGAGAGACCTGGTCGTGATCTGTTTAATTCGACAACTTGAGCCGCAAGATGCAGGCTAAGTTTATCCCTGCCTCAGACCGGGGGCGCCAAGAGCTCGAGGCAAAAAGAAAGGCGGTCGGTCGCCGCCCGGGCACTGGCCAGGCAGCGACACTCGACCGCCTCATTGCCCGCCCAGGTCGGACTTCCCGGGGGCAATAGACTGTTGGACAAAGCTCTCTCCTCATATGCAAAGCAGGCGCCGAAGGATTGCCATCCGGGGCGAAACCGGGTTCGCGTTCGCAATGCTCGCAGGCGAAGCAAGTTAGCAGTCGGCTTTAAGCGACTCTCGGCTGAGAACTCAGCAGTTGCTCGCGACGATGCTGTGACCAAAAGTTGTCACCCTTCTTGCCGCCTGCTTTGCAAGCCATTGCGGTCGCGAGGTTAATGACTCCTGTCAACCTCAGTTGTCATGGGTTGCCTCGATTCCGACTCGCGGACCGACGTAGACGCCAACGATCCGCCGTGTGCATAATTACCGCATGATATGGCTTTGCGTGCTGACGAGGATCGTGGCGAATCCTTGCTCCAATGTCTTTCAAAAGCTACTCACCCGCCAATCCGCCAGTCCGCTCTTTGTCATTTGTGCAACGCATGCACTGTTGTCGCTGGCGGTGCTTCCGGCGCTCGTGTTGCTCGAACCCGGCCTCACCGGCGAATTCTGGACAAACATGGCGGTCTGCTCGCTGCTGACGGTGGCTGGCAACGCCCTATTGGTGCAAGCGGTACGGATAACCGATCTCTCGGTGCTGGGGCCAATCAACGCTTACAAGGCGATCGTAAGCTTGGTCCCGGGCGCCATTTTGTTGCGGGAGATTCCCGGCGCCTGGGGATTGAGCGGCATGGGACTGATCGTGGCGGGAACGTACTTTCTTGCTGACCGAAACCGGGCCGCATCGCCCGGTAGCGCGATTGTACGATTGCTGCGGGACCTGGGCGTCCAGTGCCGCCTGGCCGCGCTCGTTTTGTCCGCCGTCGAAGCGGTATATCTCAAACGAGCGCTGCTCGCTTCGTCGGCCATAACGACGTTTGCCGTCTGGGCCGTTCTGGGGTTTGGCGTTTCGCTCGTCGCCGTCGGCGCTATTCTGGGCGGCGAGCGTACGCGATATCAGCTGAAAGTCTTGCAGAGTAGTGCGCTGATCTATCTCATGCTGTTTGCCACGACAGGCGTCATGCAATTCTGCACGATCGTCACGCTCGAGCAGTTGCAGGTCGGCTATGCCTTGGCGCTGTTTCAGACATCGTCTTTGATCAGCGTTGCACTCGGTCGCCAAGTGTTTCAGGAACGCGATTTCGCCAAGCGGTTAGCCGGCTCCGCCGTGATGGTCGCCGGCGCGGCGCTCATTATCATTGCCCGCTAACAAATCGAACTGGAAGCGGTAGTGCAAACCGCATCGCCGCGTCACAATCCGAGCAAGCGGTCGCCATGTGACTCGCAATCTATTTGCGGGTTGTGGCTTTAGCCGTCGTCCCTTGCCCGATCGACTGCCGGCCGTATGCTTTAGATTGGGAGACTGGCGGCGAGCCTTCGAAAGCGGCGCGCCGCAATTGCCAAACATTTTCTTCCGCATATCGCGGCGCAAGTTTTGGAGATGCACGATGGCGCCTACGGTTGCAACACGATCCTGGCACGGCAAACATTTAGTCGCCGGCGAGTGGCGCGATGCGGATGGCGAACGGTTTGAGAATTCCAATCCGGCCCGCTACGCGGAGATTCTCGGCTGCTACCCGCGCGGTCGCGAAGCCGACGTCGATGAGGCCGTGGCGGCCGCCCGAAAGGCGTTCGTTCCTTGGCGGCGGCTTAGTCGCATCAAGCGCGGTGAAATGTTCCTGCGGTTGGCGGCGTTGATCGAACGCGAAGTTGATCCGCTGGCGCGTGTCTTGGCCAGCGAAAGCGGAAAGGTGTTGGACGAAGCGCGAGCGGAAGTCGTCGAAGGACTGCACATGGTGCAGTATGTATTCGGTACGGCGAGGCAACCGAGTGGTCAGGTGATCGATTCCGAGATCGAAGCCAAGGATCTTTACGTGCGCCGCAAGCCGCGCGGCGTGGTCGGTGTGATCACGCCGTGGAACTTCCCTTTCGCCGTTCCGTTGTGGATGCTTGCGCCGAGCTTGCTGGAGGGCAACACCGCCGTTTTCAAACCTTCAGAAGAAACGCCCGAAATTGGTCAACGGCTCGTCGAGCTATTCGTTGAGGCCGGCTTTCCTTCGGGATCCATCAATTTGATCCATGGTCTTGGCGAAGAGGCGGGCGACGCATTGGCACGGCATCGCGACGTTGACGTGGTGTGCTTCACAGGCAGTTATGACGTCGGCTCGCACATCCGTCGACTGGCGGCGGAAAACGACCACAAAACGTGTGCCTGCGAGATGGGCTCAAAAAGCGCCGTGATCGTGTGCGAAGACGCTGCGATTGACTTAGCTGTCAATGCGGCTGTCCTAAGCGCTTTCAAAACCACCGGCCAACGTTGCGTATCGGCAGGCCGCATGCTTGTCCATCGCCGGCTATTCGATCGCTTCGCCGCTGAGTTCGTCGACCGCGCCAGGCAACTGAAATTCGCCGATCCGTTCGCCAGCGGCGCGTTTGCCGGTCCGTTGATCAATCAAGGCAGCGTCCGCAAGGTGACGCACTACAACGAGCTGGCCGGGGAAGAAGGCGCCGAAATCCTGCTGGCCGGCGGACGCATGACGGACGACGAGCACGCGGGCGGCCATTTCATGTCGCCCTTCGTGTACCGGCAGGAGTACGCGCCCGAAAAACGTACGATTCACGAAGAGGTCTTCGGGCCGCACGTTGCGCTCGTTCCATTCGATTCCGACGATGAAGCCATTCAAATTTACAACGAAACGCCGTACGGGCTTTCCATGGCGGTGATCACGGAAGATTACCGGCGCTGGAGACTGTACCGGGACGAGTGCGACTATGGCATGGGCTACGTCAACTTGCCTTGCATCGGCGCCGAGGTCCATTTGCCGTTCGGCGGCGTCAAGCGGAGCGGCAACGGACAACCTTCGGCGGCGGCATTGGTCGACGCCGTCACACATCGCATCGCCTTTACCGTCAACCATCAACGAGGCATTACGATGGCTCAAGGCATGAGCGCTAAGGTGCCTGAAACGCACTAAACAGAAAGCTTCAGACGCCTCAGCTTGCAGCCGAGGGAGAAGAGGATGAGTGTCGCGTCACAAATGAAGGCCCCGCTGCTGAAAACCTCGCTGCCTGGTCCCAAAGCGGCGGCGTGGATTGCGCGAGACGACCAGGTCATCAGCACCTCGTACACGCGCGGTTATCCGCTCGTGGCGGCGCGCGGTTGGGGCTGCACGCTGGAAGACGTCGATGGCAACCTGTTTCTCGATTTCACGGCTGGCATTGCCGTGAATGCCACCGGCCACGCGCATCCCGACGTCGTCGCCGCCATTGCCGATCAGGCGGCGAAGCTGATCCACATGTCGGGCACCGATTTTTATTACGGTCCCGAAATCGACTTGGCGGAAAGGTTGGTACGACTGGCGCCCGGCGAGCAACCGAAGCGCGTGTTCTTTGCCAACAGCGGCGCCGAGACGATTGAAGCCGCACTGAAGCTGGCACGGCATCATACGGGCCGACAGCGCGTCATCTCGTGTTATGGGGCCTTTCACGGCCGTACCTATGGCGCCCTTTCGCTGGGCGGTTCCAAAGCGCTGCATCAGCATGGTTTTGGCCCGCTGCTCTCTGGCATCCATCGCATTCACTTCGACTCGCCCCGTTCGGAACTGGATGAATTGTTCTCGACTGTCTGTCCCGCCGATGAAGTCGCGGCGATTTTTGTCGAGCCAATTCAGGGCGAAGGGGGGTATCACGTTCCTGCACCGGAATTCTTGCCGATGCTGCGTTCGGTTTGCGACGAGTACGGCATTCTGCTCGTTGTCGACGAAGTGCAGTCGGGCATCGGCCGGACGGGACGGTGGTTGGCGGTCGAACATTTCGGCGTTGTGCCCGACATGATCTGCCTGGCGAAAGGAATTGCCAGCGGTTTGCCTCTCGGCGCCTTAATTGCCCGGGCCGACGTGATGGATTGGCCTCCCGGCAGTCACGCCTCAACGTTCGGGGGCAATCCAGTAAGTTGCCGCGCCGCGCTGGCGACGCTGGACCTGGTCGAACGCGAATACATGCAGAACGCGAGCGAGCGAGGCGCCGAGCTGAAATCTGGGCTGGAGCGCATGGCGACAGGCGCGGGGTTGCTGGCAAACGTTCGAGGGCTGGGGCTAATGCTGGCCGCCGACGTGAGCAGGTCGGCAGGCCCCGACCCACGACTTCGAGACGCCCTCGTCGATGCCGCGTTCTATCGGGGATTGCTGCTGTTGGGCTGCGGCAAGGCAGCAGTCCGCTTCTGCCCGTCGCTGTGCGTTACTTCAGAACAAGTCGTCACAGCACTCGAAATCCTGGCCGAGCTTTGCGCCGAACTCTAGCCGTGCGAGCCTAGTTTCGAAACCGCACGGTGCAACTCGGACACTGCGACGAAGCCCTGGCGGCGGGTCGCTTGGGCCTTGCAGTTTGCCAGCTCACGGTACGAACTTCACGCACCTTGCCCGATGCTCTTAACACATTTCGCGGACGAACCGCGGCATCGTCCGGGCGCGAAGAGCGGCCACGATCCAGTTCAATCGGCGGTGGATCGCTTTCGTCGATCGGCTCGCCATCCATTTCTGGATTTTCAGAATCCAGCGGTTGAGGAGCGATCGGACGCATTGGCGCCGCGAAGGCATCGGGTTCTTCTGACCGGCCCCCATAAATCGGCCGTGTCGGCACGGGATGGAAAGTCGAAGGACCTGGAGGTTCGGGCGCTGGCGGCGGAGCGGGCCCCTCTTCGCCATGCAGGACACCGCCTAAGCCGCCGCCTCGGCAGGACGAACACGATCCGCAACCGCCCTCGGTCTCGTCGCACGATGTTTGGCAGCGTTGGCATCGGCGCTGAAACCACCGATGCCGGCAGCCGGTGCGATGCGCCTCGAACGACCAATCGCATTTGACGACCCAGCCTCTGCGGATCACACATCCCGGCGAGGTCGCCAACAAGCAGGCGAGAGCCATCAAGCTCCAAATCGTTTTTGCACGCCCGTGCATTGCGTAACTCCCCCCGGAGAAGATGCCGTCATGGTCTTAAATCTCTTCGGCAGAGCCGCAACGGAAAATTGAGTACAACCGTTGAACTCTGCCCAAACTCTCCAGGCGGACCGCACCGGTCGATTGACCGTGAAAAGGCCTCGCCGTAGAATCTATCTCTCTTAGGCATTGGAACTTACGGAAATAATAACCTTGCCAGTTCTGCAGCATCACGAGCCGCTCGCCCCGCCCCTGTTAGAACTTGCTGATCTGAAAACCTATTTTCGTACCGAGCAGGGTTTAGCTCGGGCGGTAGACGGGGTTTCCTTCTCCGTCGCGCGCGGCAAGACTCTGGCGGTGGTGGGCGAAAGCGGCTGCGGAAAGACGGTCACGGCGCTAAGTATTTTGCGGTTGATTCCCATGCCGCCCGGCGAGATTGTTTCGGGCAGCATTCGGCTCGAAGGTCGCGATCTGGTCAAAGCCTCGCCCCGCGAGATTCAGAGCATCCGGGGCGGCGATGTGGCGATGATCTTCCAGGAACCGGCGACCAGCTTGAATCCGGTGTTCACGA
>JAICIG010000218.1 GCA_025924495.1 Pirellulales bacterium
CCTGGGCCGCGGCCTTTGATTTCCAGTTGGGCGTGAGCACGACGAAGGCGGGCAGATCGTTCGTCTCGGCGCCCAGCCCGTACGAAACCCACGAGCCGAGGCTGGCCTTGCCCGGCACCTCGCTGCCAGTCATCACAAAGGTGCAAGCCGGATCGTGATTGATAGCGTTGGTATGGACGGTGCGGACGACTGCCATATCGTCGACGTGCCTGGCTGTATGCGGCAGCAACTCGCTGACCCACGTGCCGCACTGCCCGTGCTGCTGGAACTTGAACATCGAGGGCGCCACCGGCAGCCGCTTCTGGCCGCTGGTCATCGTGGTGATTCGCTGCCCGTTGCGGACGCTGTCGGGCAGGTCCTTATCGAAGAACTCGCCGAGCTGCGGCTTATAGTCCCAAAGATCCATCTGGGCAGGGCCGCCATTCATGTGCAGATAGATAAGCGACTTAGCCTTCGGCGCGAAGTGTGGCAACCCTGGCAGCGAAGGCTGCACGCGCTGGCTCGTCGCCGCTGCTTGAACCGCAGCTTGGCGGCCTATCAGCATCGATAGCGCCAGTCCGCCGAGCCGCAGTCCATTGTCGCCGAAGAACTGGCGGCGGGTGAGATCAAGATTATGGGCAAAGCGAGGATCCATCGGATTACCTATTGGTTTCAATCCCGTTTGCCGCGAGCGTTAGCTGGCGATAAACGACAACATAAAACATTGTTGTGCCGGCTTTAGCCGGCTTCTCCATCAGCGCTCCGACCACCAACTAAAGTTGGCGGCAAACCAGAAGCATTGCTGAAGCTAGGCCTTGTTTTTCGCACCTATTAATTTCTCGTTACTGTCTCATCCAAATTCAAAATCAAATTCGCCACCAGCGTCCAGGCCGCCGTCTCGGCGTCGGGGGCGACCTTTTTCGGTGTCGATTCGCCCACGCGAATCGCTTTGGCGGCTGCTTCCGGTTCGGCCTGGAACAACTTCAATTGCGTCTCGTAAGCCTGGCCGATCAGCTCGCTCTCTTCGGCTTCCGGGCGTCGCGAGAGTACTGTGCGATACAGGAAGGCAATCCGATCGGCGCTCGTCGAACCCCCTTCGCTCACGGCCCGCTCTGCCAAAGCCCGGGCCGCTTCGAAGTGCTGCACGTCGTTCATCAACTGCAAGGCCTGCAGCGGCGTATTGCTGCGCTCGCGGCGCGTGCAAAACTGCTCGCGGTTCGGCCCGTCGAAGTTCGACATGAACGGCGGCGGCGCGGTGCGTTTCAAGAACGCATACAGGCTGCGACGGTAGAGGGCCGGGCCATGGTCTTGCAGGTAATAACGCGTGTTGCTGTCGCTGTAGCCGACCGGCTCCCAGATGTTCGGCGGCTGATAGCTGTTGACGCCGCGGCCTCCCATCTTCAAGTTGATCAACCCGCTGACGAAGAGCGCGTTGTCGCGAACCTGCTCGGCATCTAGCCGGAACCGCGGGCCGCGGGCATACAGCCGGTTCTCGGGATCGCGCTTGAGCAACTCGGGCGTAACGAACGATCGCTGGCGGAACGTTGCCGACGTGACGAGCGTGCGCACGAACTGTTTCATGTTCCAGCCGCTGTCGCGGAAATGGATCGCCAGGGCGTCGAGCAATTCCGGATGGCTAGGCATCTCCCCCTGCGAGCCAAAGTCGTAGCTGGTTTTCACCAGACCCGTGCCGAACAACTGCTGCCAGAAGCGGTTCGCCTGGACTCGGGCCGTGAGAGGATGCTCGGGCGACACTAGCCAGCCGGCCAGATCGAGCCGGTTGGCACGCGCCTCGGGCGCTGATTTCTTCAAGGGGGGCATCACGGCCGGCACGCCGGGCTCGACCTTTTCGCCCGGCTTGTCGTACTGGCCTCGCACCATCACAAATGACTCGCGCGGCGCGGTCAGATCGGCAAACGACATCGTGCCGATGATTGCGTCTTCCGCCGCCAGGCGAGCGGAGCGGGCCGCTTGCCACTGACGCCGTTTCTCCGCCACTTCGTCGTTGACGGGGCGGGCTACATAGGCCAGATAAAACTGTCGCAGCTTGTCGGCCACCGGCGGTTCGAGCGGCTTGTCGGGACCGTCTTTCAGCACGGCTTGCAAGTCGCCAGGGACGTCGCCGGGCGATTTGCCGGCCTGACTCTTTCGCCACGCCGTCAGGGAAGCCATCGGGTCGCTCTCCGGCGCGCTCGCGCCGGCGATGGCGAAGGCGTCCCAATAGGCGACGCCGCCGGTCTCTTGCATCGTCACCGAGTTAATTATCTCGCCCGGCTTCGCATTCAATCGTTCAGCAGGGACCGAAAGCTTCGTCCACGCGCCGGCGGGCGGCAGCGGTCCGATGCGTTCCTGAGGCGGCGCCCCGCGCAGGTCGTCCCCCGCGGCTTCGTCGCCCCACCAGACGCGGCGATTGCCGCCGCTTGTGCCAAGGATGATCGCGACGGCGCGAGGCGTGTTGTGTGGATCGAGATACAGCCACGTTTCGAAGCTGGCGGCGACCGGCACGCTGAACGTCGGTAGCGGGTTTTGCAGCGCGTCTTCATGGAAATAGGCGTTGGCCTGCTCCAGCACGCGATGTCCCGAGGGCGCGCCGAACTTCGGCCGCTCGATCCACTTCGAGGCGTTCCGCGAGGTGTTCCGCACCGAGGCGCCGAGCGGGAAGAAGTCGTCGAACACCACGTCATAAGCCGGCTGCTTTTCCGGCGCCGGTTTGAGTTCGGCCGGATCGGCGTACTGAGCGGCCGCCGCGGCAGCCTCCAGTTGTTGCTTTGCCTCGGCTTCGCGCTTGGCCGCCGCGTCGACCGCTTCCTGTTGGCCCGGCTGTGGCAGCTTGATGAATGGCGGCGTGTTCTCAATATTGCCGTCCATGCCGGGATCGGCGGCGCTGTTGAAGAAGGCGTACAGCGAATAGAACTCCTTCGTCGTCAGCGGATCGTACTTGTGGTCGTGGCAAACGGCGCAGCCGCCGGTCAACCCCATCCAGGTTTGAATCGTCGTGCTGGCCCGGTCGACGGCGTAGCGATACAGAAACTCATCGTTGATCGCGCCCCCTTCGCTCGTCGTCACATTGCAACGATTGAAGCCGGTAGCGGTGAGCTGATCGGAGGTCGCGTTCGGCAGCAAGTCGCCCGCCAGTTGCCACACCGTGAACTGATCGAACGGCAGATTGTCGTTGAAGGCCTTGACCACCCAATCGCGAAAAGCCCACATCTCGCGTTCGTTGTCGAGGTGCAAACCGTGCGTGTCGGCGTAGCGGGCCACGTCGAGCCAGTGTCGCGCCATCTCCTCGCCGAACCGCGGCGAGGCCAGATAGCGATCGACCATCGCCTCGTAGCCCTGCGGCGACTGGTCGGCCAGAAACTGATCGATCTCGGCCATGGTTGGCGGCAGCCCGGTGAGAGCGAAGGCCACGCGTCGGATCAGCGTTTCTTTGTCGGCCTCTTCCTGGGGCGCCAGGCCTTCTCTCTCGAGTCGGGCGAGAATGAAGCGATCGACCAGATTGCGCGGCCAGGCGGCATTCTTCACTTGCGGCTCGGCCGGTTTGACGGGCGGCTCGAAGGCCCAGTGCTTCTGATACGGCGCGCCTTGTTCGATCCAGCGACGGAGCGTTTCCTTCTGCTCGGCAGTGAGCTGCTTACGCGATGCGGGGGGCGGCATCATCACGTCGGCATCGGTGGAGCTGACCCGTTTCCAGACCTCGCTGGCGGCGAGATCGCCCGGCTTAATGGCGAACTTCCCCTCGCGATCGGCCAAGGCGCCTTCCGCCGTATCGAGCCACAGCTCGGCCTGCCGCTGTTTGGCGTCGAAGCCGTGGCAAGCAAAGCAGTTTTCCGACAGGATCGGGCGGATATCGCGATTGAACGACAGATCGCCCGCCACGGCAGTCAGCGGGAAGAGGAATAGCGAAATTGAGGCGAGCAGCGGTTTCATGGCTCTCCTACAGATCAGCAGGCGGGTGGGACCGGGATGCCCAGATCCCACGTTAATTGCGGACCCTTCAGAGTACAGGATCCAGCGAGGGAATGGCAACTTTTGGGAGATTTTGGTAGTGGGTCAGTTTGAAATCATGATTTTTTGAGCCAGCCGCCTGAGCCGCTAGAATGACGAGGGGCAGGCTTCTCTCCCGGGAGGACCGTCGGCATGCAGGCGCGACTCATTATCCTTCTGCGATCGTGGGCGATTTTTATCTTTGTGCGGTCGTGGGCGATTTTTTTCGCGCTGGTGCTGCTCCCCTTGGAAGGTTCCGTAAGCGATCCGATAATTCGGGCGGTAAGAGAGGCAGCGCTATCTCGGCGATTCAGCCTCGTCGATGCAGACGCAATTGGCTTTACCGTCGGTCTTTGCGCCTTCATGCTTAACTATTTTCTCGTGGCGGAGATACTTGATCGGATAAGGCAAGCTCACTCCACGAAGTAAGCCGATCCGCGCCGGGCAAAAAGAAAGCCGCCGAGGCAGCAGTGGGTCAGTTTAATTCGACGATTTTTGAGGCGGCGCTCCCGCGTGGCTAAGATGACCGGCATGCGTGACAATAATCCATGAAGGATGAGACTGGCGCTCTAATCGTGATGTTCCGCAATCTGGGCGAATGGTGGGACCGATGGCCGGAGCAAAGCGGAGCGTTCATCAGGGGGAGCCAGGCGAGGAAAGACATTGCTTCGCAGATTCGCTACTACAAGCGGGATAGAGGGCGAACGTCTTTCAAATCCACGCTGCTCACGAATTACGGGAAGCCCCGGCCCTGAAACCCAGGCATCACGCTAGCCGGCCGTCGGTTGTGGTCAGTTCAATCGCAAGTTTTTGAGCTGGCCAGACCAAGGTTACAATGGCCCGGTATGGAGACGAACACTCGCCGCCGTTGGTTTCAGTTCAGTATTCGGGCTCTTCTCCTGATTACGGTCATAGCGGCCGCATTCTCGTCGGGCTGGGTTGCGCACCGGGAGTTTGCCCAGAAGGAGGCTCGTCGCCAGGCAGGGGATATGAACGCTTTCCTCGACGAGCAATCAAAGCGAATAGAGCGGATGAAAAGTCGAGAGGCGCAGATACGCGCCGAAATAGCCGCCTCTTGGAAAAGGCATAGCCGCAATAACGACAAGTCGATGCCACCCGCCGGAGAGCAGCCGGCCCCCGCGGCATATCCATCGACTGGGATCGAGGCGGACGACCCGATTTTGCATCCGGTCCCACAGAAGCGCCCTCAAGCTGAACAGTCGCAAGAGCACAAAAGGGCGGTTGAAGTCGCACGAGCCTATCTTGAAAACCAGGACGGCAAGCCGATCGATGCAGAACTCAAGGTCCATCCGAGCGAGGAAGGCTACGAGGTGTTCGTACAATACGTCACCGGGCGTGATTCTCAAGGACGACCCCTCTACGTTCCCGGCCGGCATCGTTCAGTATTGATCTCAAAGGATTGGAAGGTCATCGAGGTGCATCAGGGAAGGTGAGGCGGCCGCGTCCCCGACAAGGCTGTCTCGCGACGAGCGGCGCAATGAGACGATCGCGGAGTACGCGCCCGTGGGCATGTCACGACCAAAATGGCTGATGCCTTCAGCGATCTTCGCTCTTTATTGTGGATGGCTCGCCTATAGCGCCGCCACGGCGAATCGCCGCGCCGACCTGACCGACCCAGCCGAGATCGCCAAGCTGCCGCCAGTCAACTTGCATGATGCAGAGATCGAATGCCTCGTTCGTGCGGCGTTTGAGACTGCGCACGAGGTCCGCATCGAGGGCGAGGGTATTCCCTGGATCACGATTGACGATCCCCTTGTGCTGAACAATCTGGCCAAAGAGTTCGCCGTCGGTCGCGACTCTGAGCGGCTGCCGGTTTACCGAAATCCACGTCCGCGGAAGCGAGCGGGGGGCGGGACGTTGGAATATTCGCGCATTGTGTTTGACCAGCCCGACTCGCCGGAAATCATATTCACAGGGCTACAAGAGATTACGCTTTGGTATGGACAACGCCAGCAGCATCGCCGTGATTCCATCCCGCTCCGCAATCGGTTCTGCAAGACGCTCTGCGATCTGCTCGGCCTCAAACCGGTAAGTCAGTGACGAGGCGCCGGAGGCCCGCGCCGCGACGGGCCGTCATGCCTTTTTGCCTGGCAAAGCTTCGATCCTCCATAGACTTCGCCCCCTCAGCAAGATTTCGCTTGACGCGGCATCGGGCCTTTGTATTATTGGATTAATACAATAAACGACCGACGACTTCTTCTCTGCCGCTCCCCGTGCAAATCCACATCTCTACTTCCGACGGCGTGCCGATCTATTTGCAGATCGTCAACCAGGTGAAATATCTGGTCGCCGCGGGCCGTTTGCAGCCGGGCGAAGAGTTGCCGCCGATTCGCACGTTGGCGGAGCAGTTGATCATCAATCCCAACACGGTCGCCCGTGCGTATCGCGAGTTGGAAACGGCCGGCATCGTGACGAAACGCCGCACGGCGGGCACCTACGTCTCCGAACATGGCTCGCCGCTGGCCCGACAAGAGCGGTTGAAAATTGTGACCGAACGCGTCGATGCGCTGCTTGCCGAAGCGAGGCAGCTCGATGTTTCGATAGAGCAAATCGTGAAGTTGATTCACGAGCGGGACCGGACGCTGCAAACTTCGATCGCCGCTGCGCGCGGCAAGGAGCGATGAGCTGATGATCGCCCACGTCTTCGACGAATCCGAATTTGTGATCGATCTGGCGGGAGTGACGCGCCGCTTTGGCGCCAAGGCGGCGCTCGACAACGTAAGTCTCTCGGTGCCGCGCGGCGTCGTCTTCGGCCTGGTGGGGGCCAACGGCGCGGGCAAGACGACCTTGATTCGGCATGTGCTCGGCCTGCTCAAGGCGCAGCAGGGATCGGTGCGCGTCTTCGGCCGCGATCCCGTCGCCGATCCGGTCGGCGTCTTGTCGCGCGTCGGGTATTTGTCGGAAGAGAATGACTTGCCCGGTTGGATGCGGGTGGGCGAACTATTGCGCTATACGCAAGCTTTTTACCCGAGCTGGGATGAAGATTACGCCGAAGAACTGCGCAAAACCTTCGCGCTGAATGCCGACGCGCGCGTCAAAAATCTGTCGAAAGGCCAACGCGCCCGAGCCGGCCTGCTAATCGCCTTGGCCTATCGGCCCGAATTGTTGGTGCTCGATGAACCTTCGTCGGGGCTCGATCCGATCGTGCGACGCGATATTCTCGGCGCCATTATTCGCACGATCGCCGACGAAGGACGCACGGTGCTGTTTTCATCGCACCTGCTCGATGAGGTCGAGCGCGTCTCCGACCACGTCGCCATGCTGCACAAAGGCCGGCTCGCGTTCTGCGGCGCTATGGAAGAGATCAAAGAGTCGCATCACCGGCTGACGCTGCGATTCGAGGAGGCGCGTCATGCCCCGCCCCCGCTTCAGGGCGCTCTCGTGTGGGAAGGAGGCGGCTATGAGTGGACGACCGTGGTCAGCGGACGATTGCCCGAACTGCAACTTGCGGCGGCGAACTCGGGCGCGCGGATCATCGACGAGCGAGTCGCTTCGCTCGATGAGATCTTTGTCGCACAATTCGGCGTCCGCCATGAAGCAGCCGAGGAGGAGAATTAAGCGATGTACTCTCCTGCTTGGGGCCTGTGCTGGCAACTTTGGCGGCGCCACCGCTGGGGCTTTATGGCCGATGCCGCCTGGTTAGGCATGGCCTCGCTGGTCGCCTTTTTATTGCCAGATCGCTGGCGACTGCCCGACTTGGGCCAGTTATTAGCGCTCAGTTGCGGCGGGGTTTTCATTCACCAAATGGCCGCTTTCAGTTATGGATTCGAGATTAATCTGACCGCCAGTCAGTCGGGTTTTCCGGCGCGAATGTTCAGCTTGCCGGTTGCCACGCGCAGTCTTGTGGCATGGCCGATGATGCTCGGCGGATTGTCAATCGCCACAGTCTGGCTGGTCATCAGCCTGTTGATCTTGCGCCCCTGCGGGCAGACGGCGCCCCTTGTCTGGCCGGCAGCGCTGGGCGCCGCGGCGATGATGGCGGTCCAGGCGGTGGCGTGGACGCCGTTTGCATTCAATTGGGCAAGAGTCATCGTCATGCTGTCCGTGGCGGGCTTGTTGGCGTTGCCGTTGTGTGCAAAGCTCTTCGATTTCTCCGGCTCTTTGATCCTGGCAGTATTGTTAGTGTACCTGCCGTGCATTTATCTCGCGGGAGTCGCGGTCGTCGCTCGAGCGCGGCGCGGCGACGCTTATGAATGGCGGTTTTGCGAGTCGCTGGTGCGCGGTGCGGCGCGATTGATTCCCTACCGACGGCGACGGTTCGCCTCCGCGGCGCAGGCGCAATTGTGGTTCGAGTGCCGCAGGCACGTTGCACTCTTGCCATTTTTCATGCTGCTGATGATGATTCCGCTCGCCATGCTGTTGTTCTTGGATAGCGGCCGCGATGTCTGGGCCAAGGGGCCGCGCCTGCTGGCGGTCGTCATGGCGACGCCATGGCTGCTGGCCGGCATTGTTGCCCCTGCGGTCGGCAAGCACGACTTTGCCGCTAAATCGTTCGCCATGCCCGCGTTTCTGGCGACGCGGCCGATGATGGATTCCGAGTTCGTGGGGGCCAAGTTGAGAATGGCGGCTGTCAGCACGCTGCTGACCTGGCTCGTCACGCTGCTGCTTCCCGCGCTTTGGCTGGCATGGCCGAGCAACTACGCGATGCTCAAAGGCGCCATCGCGGCTGGCACGGCTGACATGCCGATGTGGAAGTTCGGCATCGCGCTGTTGCTCGTCATCGCGCTGCCACCTGCCTACACCTGGCGGCAAATCGCCACAGGACTCTATGTCGGCCTGACGGGCCGCGCCTGGGTAGCGAATGCGATGGGCGTTGCTTTCAGCGGCTTCCTGGCAATTGTAGCCATACCGCTCGGTCTCGCCTTGGCATGGCTGCCCGACTACCGGCCGCTGGCCTGGAGCATGGCGCCCTGGATCGTCGCGGCGGCCGTTGCGGCGAAAGTGATCGCCGCAGTCTTTATCGTAAAGGCGCTGCTGAGCAGCCGACTAGCGAGCGTCTCAGCATTGCGAAAGTGGCTGTCGATCTGGGCGGCGGTCACCGCATTGCTGGCGATGGCGATGTTTGTGCTCCTCCCGGCCGGGACCATTTCCGTTTGGGCATCGCTCGCCGCCGCCATGCTGGTCGTGCCGTTCAATCGGCTTGCCGTGGCGCCTTTGGCGTTGAATTGGGATCGACACCGATAAGCGCATCGCTTTGACAATCACGATACTCCGCGCCAATGCAGACTTTCTTGCGCATCTTTGTTGCGGGCCTGTTCATCGCGGCTGCGATCGTACTGGCACTTTTGAGACGCCTGGAGAGCGCCGCAGACTTAGAAGAAAGTCGGGACCGACGTGGCAATTACGCATGGCGCGGCCTATTGAAGTACGGCTCGATCAAATTGCAGATTGTAATGGAAGTCTCGCAAATGGATCGCCGCAGCTTTCGAGTGGCGCTTGTCCGACGGCGGCGAGACGCTGTTTCTCCCGCCGGAATCGACGAACCATAGTGGCAAACGGACCAGACTTGCTGGCCCTTCGGCCCTTGCCGCTTCTCTGCGCGGAAAGGACCAGCCTTTATGGCATCGAGTCCAATGCCTCGGCAGCGACTATGGGGCTTGCAGGCTGTGTCTGGACGTGAATAGTGGACGAAGTTGCGGTTTTTGCTGCTGCCGGCTGGTCCTTGATGTCGAGAGCAGCATACGCTTGCTCCATGACGCCTTCGTCTGACGTGACGGTCACGCGCTTTTGGATCGTGCCCGATTGCTGGCGAGTTTTGCAATTGAACCGAAACTGGCTTTTCTGCCCTGGATCCAAGTTATCAAGGCGCCATAACAGGTCATCCCCCGACAAGCTATAACCCGGCGTCGCCTGCATGTATTCGATCATAGGGTCATAGTAATCGACAACTTTTACGTTTTTGGCGGGAAGCTTGCCGACGTTCGCAACCTCAATCAGGAATGTTAGGGGAAACGCGGAATTTGGATTCTCTTGGACAGAAATCTTCGCCTTCAGTTTCGGTAGGTCCGGGGGAGATTTGGAATTCGGCTGATGTAAGCTCGAATCAGCAGGCGGTAGGAGCGATTCGCCTGACGATCCTTCGCGAACTTCAGGCAGAACTCTACGCTCTGCCGCGGGTCCAAGCAGCCGAATGAATTGGCCGATGCGGGACTGATCGTCGGGCGAAGCGGTGACGATTACGGTTTCGCCTTCGACCTTGATTTCGATTTCGCTTTTGGCATGCTGTTTGAGGAATACCGCCAAGGCTTCCGCGGTCGCTTGCGGCAGTTTGTATTTAGCGCGCGTTAGCGTTTCGACTGATTCGCTGCGGTCGGGCGTCTCCTTGGCCGTTCGCGCAACCGCATAGCTGCGACTGAATAGCGTCTGGCGATCTTGCGGAGGACGGCCAACGCCGACGTTCACCACGTCGGCGTAGACGTTGTACACGCGGTGTTGATCGGCCAATTATCGGGGCGGCGCCCCGCCGGGATGAACTGCAACGAGTTCTAGTTCCTTGGGCGATTGTTCGGCGATTCTGATTGTTTCCGGCGTGTCGATTTGCACGCGAGCTAGCTTGAAGTCGTCGACCAATCGCAGCTTAACGCGCTGGCCGACAAATAACCCGAGCTGGATATACTGTGATCCCGGCGTGTCTTTGACGTCAATTGTCATCAGTGATGCGCGGGTCTTCGGGAGAATGGCGAGGAATTGGGTCCCTTGGTCGACATCGCCGCGTTTCTCGCCGCCGAGAGCCTTCACCTGGGCCGACAATTCGGCCAGCCGGGCTTCGAGTTCTTGGATTTGAACCAAGAAGCGATTGCGTTCTCCCGTAGCGCGCATCCGCTCTCCGATGGCGCGCCGGAGGTAGTATTCCGGTGTGGCGTTCGCTTCAGTGGCCGCCGTCTTTGGTTTCGACCCGTCGATCGGCGTCTTTCCTTGAGGTTGGGGATTGGTCTCCTGCGCTTGCGCTGTGAAGGGATCTAAGAGGTTTTCGCTGCTTGGCGCTTCTGCGTCCTGTGCATCGAGTGTCTCGGGGCGGTCTTCCGCCTGCGTATCGGCCACGGAATTCGGATCGACTGTCTTCGGCTTTTCGCCTGTTGCAGCACCTGGCGACGGGGCGACCTCGGACGGTTCCACCGCCGGGGCTTGGCCTTGGCTCCAGCCAGGCAGTACGGCCAATCCAACAAGTCCGATCATCGCCAGCCCGAGAAGCGGCGCTCGACAAGGGACGCGTTCACGCAGAATCATGGTCAATCTCCTTTCGAAGGTTCGACGGGCAATGGCGCCCATGCCGACGGCCGGCGCGGGAGGCGCCGCCCAGGAAATCAGTTCAGAAACCTCAATCAACGCTTGGGCATACGCCCGGCGTCCCCCTGGCTCGATCGCGATCACCCAGGCATCGCAAGCTAGTTCGGCGTTTTCGCGCAGTTGGTTGCGGACGTGCCAGAACAACGGATTCCACCACCACAAGCAGCTCGCCGCCAATTCGAGCCAGCCGGTCCAATGGTCGCGACGCCGCAAGTGCGCCAGTTCATGAACGATCACGGTCCGACGCGCCTCGCCTGCCAGACTCTCCAGCAGAACCTTCGGCCAGACCAGGCGAGGGCGTCCCCAGGCGCAAATCACGGGCGAACAAATACGCGCCGAAACGACGACACGCGGCGCGCCGACTCCCAATTGCTCGGCGATCTCTTGGACTTGTGCAATCAATCCTTGCGGCGCGATCTCTGCTTCAATAAGAATTCGGCGAAGCCGGCTTAATCTCGTCGCTTGCACGAGCACGATGATTGCCGTTCCAATCAGCCACACGGCTGTAATGCCAGCGGCAAGTTTTGCCGCCGTCGAGCCGCTCGCATAGTCGGCATTTTCAATCGGGCCAGGCGATGCGGCGTTTGCCACACTCGTTTCCGCAGCCGGCTTCAGTGGCAATAGCGGGCGATTATCCGCTTCTACGAACGCACCGCCTCCAGGCTGGATTTGCTGGGAATGTTCTTCAATCAGGATCTCAACTTCGTTCCAGTCCTGCATTGCCGGCTCGAAAGCATCCACAACTTGTGTGCTGACGGCGCTTGCATCTTGCTCATCCGTCTTGAGCTGGCGTTGCGCCGATTTCCCGGTTTCCGGCAACAGCCACTCGGTCGATGCGATGCGGGCAGGAATTACATATAGCGCCAGCGGCGGCGAGACGAGTTTCAGTAACACGACCAGCCACAGCGCATGACGCGTGGCCGGGGACAGGCGGACAAAACGGCATGCAAGCGTGGCGAGGACCGCCAACAGGCCGGCCAGCAGCGTGTTTTGAGCCAACCACCAGATCATGAGTGCGCCTAAGACTTGCGTTTGCCTTTCGGCGGCTTGCGTTCCGCCTTAGGCTCCAACTCATCGAGCAATGCTCGGAACTGTTCGATCTCTTCAGCCGTAAATCGCTGCCCTTGCACTAGAGCATGCACCAAGGGCGTCGCCGTGCCCTCGCAGAGATCTTTCGCCAGAGTGACCAGCCGTTGCGAAAGTAGCTTCTCGCGAGTCACCAGCGGGCGAAAGACGTGAGCCAATCCGCTTTTGTCGCTTGCGACATAGCCTTTGCTTTCCAGCCGAGCCAGCAGAGTTAGCACCGTCGTATAAGCCCAACGGCGGCCGCGCTGGGAGAGCAATTCGTTGATTTCACGCACCGTGCCCGAACCGCGTTCCCAGAGGGCTTTCAGCACCTCCAGTTCCGTTTCACTCAGGGGCGATCGACGCGGCGACATCATCAATGCTCACGACACGAGTCTACTACAACCTGTCGGAGGCTATCCTACTACAATCCGTCGTAGGGCGTCAAGAACAGGAAGCGGCGGTAGGCGGCAAGCAGGGAAGCTCAATCTCTTCACCCCACCTGCTACCTGCCATCTACTACCTACCTACTTGCCCCCGGCTCGCGAACGAAGAGCAGCAAAGCCATGGACGCGAGCGCGAGCGCGGCGCCCAGCCCAAAGGCGGTCTGCGCGTTAAAACGCTCGTAGAGCTCGCCGACGATCAAGCTGGCGGGCAAGGCGCCGAGGCCGATCAACAGATTGAACCAGCCGTAAGCCAGACCG
>JAICIG010000219.1 GCA_025924495.1 Pirellulales bacterium
TATCGCATCGATCCCGACCGCATCGTGTTGGCAGGCTTTTCTATGGGAGGCGCGGGCGCCTGGCATCTCGGCGCTCACTATGCCGAGCGCTGGACGGCGGTCAGCCCCGGCGCGGGCTTCGCCGAAACCAAGAGGTATTTGAATTTAACTCCTGAGAAATATCCGCCCGCGTATGAGCAGACGTTGTGGGGGCTGTACGATGCGCCCGACTATGTGCGCACGTTGTTCAATGTGCCGGTCATTGCTTACAGCGGCGAGAATGACAAGCAGATCCAAGCTGCGCGAGTCATGGAGGAGGCGTATCAGCAAGAGGGTCGCCAACTGACGCACCTGATCGGTCCCGGCATGGGGCATAAATACCATCCCGACACGCTGGCCGATCTGCGCAAGCGGCTACAACAGTTAGCGGCGAAGGGGCGCGATCGGTTCCCGCGTGAACTCTCGCTGCAAACGCGCACCTTGCGATATCCATCCTACTCGTGGGTGCAGCTTCGCGGTCTGGAACGGCACTGGCAAGACTCGCGCGTCGACGCTGCATTAGGCGATGGCGGGCAGGTAAAGCTGACGACCAAGAATGTGTCTGCGGTGCGACTCTCGCCCGCTTGGAAAGATGTGCAGCAATTTCCCGCGGAAACGCGAGTTGAGATCGACGGACAGGCCATTGCGTTGCCGACGGGGAAACCGCTCGGCGCCGAATTATCCTTCCAGCGGCATGACGGCAAGTGGGAGTTCACGCCCAAGACTGCCAAGGCCGAAGGATTGCGCAAGACGCCGGGCTTACAGGGACCGATCGACGATGTCTTCTTCGAACCGTTTCTGGTTGTGACGCCGGGCAAGCAGGCGGCGCATCCGCAAATCGAGCAATGGATGGCTGGCGAGCAGGCCCATTTCAGCGATCGCTGGCGCCGTTTATTTCGCGGGGACGTGCGGATCAAGCCAGACGATCAGGTGAGCGACCAGGATCTGCGAAAGTACCATCTGATCGTTTGGGGCGATCCGCAGTCGAATTCGCTGCTGGCCAAATGTATCAGTCGACTGCCGCTCACGTGGAATCAAAAGACGCTCGAGTTCGCTGGCAAGACCTACGATGCCGCGGGGCACGTGCCGGCAATGATCTATCCGAATCCGTTGAATCCGCAGCGTTACCTCGTGATTAACAGCGGCCTTACCTTTCGCGAAGCGCACGACAGCACCAACTCGCAGCAGACGCCCAAACTGCCCGACTGGGCCGTGGTTGATCTCTCGCAGCCGCCCGACAATCGTCAACCTGGCCGCATCGCCGCGGCGGGATTCTTCGACGAGCATTGGCAGTTTGGAAAGTAAGACACAGCTTGGCGAGTTGTGGGTTGGGAATGGCTCTCTGGGGGAAGAACGTATTCGATCAGGCTCTATAGCCCGCGTGTCGCGACAATCTGGTCCCGGCAGGCATCACAGATTTGGGAGAGACGATCTGTCTTGGGCGACGGCAGGGAATACAGCGGCTATCATAGTTGCCGTGCGAGCTGTGGCCATGAAAAACCGAGAATGCTGACAGCGAGATGATCATGAAGACCAGCTTCGGACCTTATCTCAGCCTGGCGTTTCTTATCTGCATCTTCGCCACAAGTGCTCCCGCGGCGGAGCAGGCCGCTCAGGAGCCGAACCGCCCCAAACTCGCTGGAACGTTGCAGCTCAAACTGCGCGAGCGCCGTGAAATGCCCGGGGGCAGCGGCCGTTATCAAGCGGTCGAACGCGAAGCGGAATGGCAGACGGCAGAAACGGCAATCATTATCTGCGACGTCTGGGACGACATTTACTGCAAGCTTGCAGCGCAGCGGATCGGCGTGATGGCGCCGATCATGAACCGCGTGATTAGCGCGTCGCGCGAGCGCGGCGTGATGATCATTCATGCCCCGAGCGGAACGATGGATGTCTACGCCGACACGCCGTATTGCCGCCGCATGCAACAAGCGGCCAAGGCAGAGCCTCCCGTGCCGATCGCGTCGTGGTGCTATCTCGATCCCGATCGCGAACCGCCCATGCCGCTCGACGTGACGAACCCCTGTGACGATCCGACGCCGCCTGAACAGGTGCGGCGTTACACGCGCGAGCATCCTGCGCTGGATATCGTCGCGTTCGATGGGGTGAGCGACGATGGTCGCGAGATCTACAATTTCTGCCGACAAGAAGGGATCAAGAATATCGCCATCATGGGCGTGCATACCAATATGTGCGTACTCGGCCGCTCGTTCGGCATTCGACAACTGACGAGGTTGGGGATGAACGTCGTCCTGGTTCGAGACTTGACCGATGCCATGTATGATCCTCGCCAGCCCCCTTACGTCAGTCATGCGCGCGGGACGGAGTTAGTGGTCGAGCACATCGAAAAGTATTGGTGCCCGTCCATTCTCGGCCGCGATCTGACGATGGTGATCGCCGGCAGCGACGGTCCGGCGGAAGCTAAGTAAGAATTGTCGCGGCTTGTCGCTGATGGGCTTACGCACGAGGGTGAAGGACAATGAAATCCGAACGCGAGAAGATGCTTGCGGGCGAGTTGTACGACCCGCTCGATGCGGAGCTCGCGGCGATGCGGCGCCGGGCGCGGGAACTGACGAAGGCGATCAACGATTCGGACGAAGCCCAGCGCAACGAGCGCACCGCGATGTTCGCCGCATTGTTTGCCGCAGCCGGAGAGGGGTTGTGGATTGAGCCGCCATTTTTCTGTGATTACGGCGCGAACATTACGCTCGGAAGCAAGGTGTTCTTCAATTTTAATTGCGTGATTCTTGATCCAGCGCGCGTTGAGGTTGGCGACCACGTATTGATTGGCCCCGCGGTGCAAATCTACACGGCCCTGCATCCGACCAGCGCTGCTGAACGCCGCGCCGGGCTGGAACTCGCGCGGCCGGTCGTCATTGGCCCGGATGTCTGGATCGGCGGCGCCGCGATCATTTGTCCGGGAGTGACGATCGGAGCAGGCTCAATCATCGGGGCAGGGAGCGTGGCGACGCGCGACATCCCTGCAGGCGTGTTCGCGGCGGGCAATCCCTGCCGCGTCTTGCGAGAATTGGCCGCGGACGAGAATCCTTAGCTTGAGCCGACGCCGATTCGCGCCGCCAATTCCAGTTCTATTTTCGTAATTTTCTGCGCTTGACAACTCGATCGCGGATGTGACGCACGGCCGCGACAGGTTACATCTTCTGTGCGCGATCTTCATGGCAATTTGCGGCGAAAAAGTTCACTTAACTAGCAGCTTTTTACTTGCGAGAAATGGAGATCGTGACTTGAATGGAATCTATCGGGACGATTGAGGTTGATAGAGGCACTCCGCATGTTTTTTGCGCCCTTGGTGCGCGCCGTCCCGTGTTCGAAACGTACTCGTTCGCCGCACCGCCAATCGTCATCTGTTTGCCGACGTAATTCTCCGCGATGGTCCCTGGGCGCGGAGCGACTCGAAGCGCGTTGGCTGCTCTCGGCCGATCCGATCGTGACGGTCGACACGAATTTAGGCAATTTTCAGATCGAGTTATTGCCGAGCGCTGCTCCGCAGACGGTCGCCAACTTCCTCAGCTATGTCGATAGCGGGGCGTACACAAACACGATTTTCCATCGGTCTGTCCCAGGTTTCGTCGAGCAGGCGGGCGGCTTTACGTCAGCTTCCGACACGTATAGCAGTACGTCGCAATTCACGACGATTCCGACCAATTCGCCGATTTCGCTGGAGTATAACCTGCCGAATACGGCCGGCACGGTGGCCATGGCCCGCACGAGCGATCTGAACAGCGCCACCGACGAATGGTTCGTGAACCTCGTCGATAACACCCAAACGCTTGGCACAAGCAACGGCGGCGGGTATGCCGTCTTCGGCAAGGTGCTGGGCAACGGCATGCAGGTGCTGAACGCTATTGCCGCGCTTTCGGTGACGAACGCCGACAGCGGCACATTCAGCCAGTTGCCATTGGAGGCGAATAATCAACTCGTTCGCATCAGCTCGATAACGGTCGATAGCATCGACGGCACAGTCTTTACTGATGCTAACAGCAATGGTCAACTCGATGCCGGCGAAAACGGCGTTGCGGGCCGCACCGTGTTCGTCGATGTCGATGGCACAGGGGCGCCCGATGCCAACAATCCGTCAACGACTACCGATGCCAACGGTCATTATTCTTTCAGCGGGCTGACAGCGGCAACTTATACAGTTCGCGAAGTCTTGCCGAGCGGCGTCACGCTCTCAACCCCCATCCAAACGGCGACCGTCGCCGCGGATCAGACCGCCTCGGACGTCAATTTCGGCGAGATCCCATCGATTACGGGCACGGCGTTCGCCGATTCAAACGGCAATGGGCAGTTGGATTCTGGCGAGCATGGCATCGCTAGCTTGACCGTGTTCGTCGACATTGATGGCACGGGCGCGCCGGACGCCAGCAATCCCTCGACAACCACGGACGCCAACGGCGCCTATTCATTCAGTGGACTCGCCGCTGGCTCGTACACGGTTCGCGTCGTTGCGCCGACCAACACCAGCTTTGCCGCCGCCTCACAAGCGGCTAATGTGACCGCCGGGCAAACCGCATCGAGCCTGAATTTTGCTGAAATTCCGTCGATCGTTGGCACGGTGTTTAACGACGCCAATGCCAACGGCACGCTCGATTCAGGCGAAGCCGGCGTGGCCGGCCGCACGGTGTTTTTGGACATTGATGGGACCGGGGCGCCCGACGCGACGAACGTTTCGACGACGACGGATGCCAATGGCAACTACACATTCCTCGGCCTGGCGTCAGGCAGCTACACGGTCCGCGAGGTGGTTCCCAGCGGCGTCACCGCGACGACGCAGGCTCGCACGGTTACGGTGACGTCAGGGCAATCCGCCTCGAACGTAAATTTTGGCGAGGAATTGCCAGCGATCACCGGGACCGTATTCACGGATCTCAACGGAAACGGCCAGTTCGACACTGGCGACCAAGGCGTTGCCGGACGGACCGTATTTCTCGACGTCGATGGCAGCGGCGCACCCGATGCCACAAATCCTTCCACGACGACTGATTCGCTGGGCAAATTCTCATTCACGGGCGTCGCGGCCGGCAGTTATACGGTGCGCGAAGTGTTGCCCGCCAACGTTTCGCTTTCGACGCCGACCCAGAGCATCACGGTCACGGCGGGACAGACAACGTCTGGGGTCAACTTGGGCGAGTTTCCGTCAATCGTGGGCACGGTGTTCGCGGATGCAAATGGAAACGGCGCGCTCGATACGACGGAAACAGGGGTTGCAGGGCGGACCGTGTTTCTCGATATCGACGGCAGCGGAACGCCCGACGCGAGCAATCCCTCCACAACGACGGACGCCACCGGCAGATATTGGTTTAGCGGAATCGCCGCCGGAACGTACAACGTTCGCGAAGTCGTTGCTTCCGGCGTGCAATTGACGACTGCCGCGGTGCAATCGGCGACGGTGACGCTCGGACATGCAGCTTCGTCCATCAATTTCGGCGAAACGGCAACCAGTTCTCAAGGTTCGATTTCAGGGCAGGTCTTCGAGGATGTCGACGTCAACGGCCAACTCGATGGGGACGAACCGGGCCTTGCCGGCCGGACGGTGTTTTTGGACATCGATGGGACCGGCGCTCCGGATTCTCAAAACACGTCGACAACGACCGATGCAAGCGGCAACTATTCATTCATGGGGCTGGCGGCCGGATCCTATACCGTGCGCGAAGTGGCGTCGGCCGACCACGGAGTCTCAATCACCACGACGACTCAGACGGTAACCGTCACGGCGGGACAACCAACGACCGGCGTGAATTTCGGCGACGTGATTACCAGCACCATCGCCCCATTGCCCGTTTGGATGCCGAGTCCAAGCGGCTCGTCGTTGACCAATGACGCGACTGGGAAATACATCGATGCGGTTTATGAAAGCGTCTTGGGCCGGACCGCAGACGATGCGGGGCTCGCCTATTGGCAGAGCCAACTCTCGCAAGGCGTTTCGCGAGATACGTTGGCGCGAACGTTGTGGGATTCGACCGAGCATCGCTCCGCCGAAATCGACCAGTACTACCACACCTTCCTGAACAGGGCCGCGGATGCGGCGGGCAAGGCCTTCTGGCTGCAAACCTTCTCGGATCCCTCGACCTTCGACACTTTGGCGACGGAGAAGCTGATCATCGAGGGCTTTTTGACGTCGGCAGAATATTCGCAGCAACTGCACTCCTCGGACACCGATTTCATTACAGCGCTCTACCAGGATCTCGATCTCCGGGCGCCCGACTCGGCTGGCCTGAGCAGTTGGCAGAACGCCCTGCAGAATGGCCAGACTCGGCTGGATGCCATCAAGGCCTTCCTGGGCAGCACCGAGGCCTCCAATCAGCTCATCGACGGATTCTACGCCGAATTCCTGCACCGAACGGTCGATGCCGCGGGTCAGCAAAACTGGGATCAAAGCTTGCAAAGCGATTCCACCAGCGTTGAAAACATGGCCGTCGGTATTCTCAGCGCCCAGGAGTTTTATGATCGCGTAACCTCTTGATAATTAATGGGTTATAAATACGCGCCGAGCGGCGATTTTTTGCTTGCCAGGAATGCAGATCCTGGTTTGAATGGAATCAGTGGGCAGTTGTCTACCGTCTCGGAGCCGCTCGTATGTTTTACGCGCAAATTCTGCGCGCCGTCTTTGGCAAGAACCGGTCTCGCGCTACACATCGCCGGCCGCGGTCTAGTGCACCGTTGTCGACGAATCGTCGTCGCTTATTTGCGAGCGAACAGCTCGAAGCGCGTTGGTACTTGTCCGCCGATCCGATCGTGACGGTGAACACGAATTTCGGCAACTTCCAGATTCAGCTGCTGCCTGGCGCCGCGCCGCAGTCGGTCGCCAATTTCCTCAGCTACGTCGACAGCGGCGCCTATACGAACACGATTTTCCACCGTTCGGTGCCCGGATTCGTCGAGCAGGCCGGCGGATTTACGTCAACTTCCGACACCTTCACTGCCACTTCGGCGATTTCGACGATTCCGACTAACGCGGCGATCCCGCTCGAATACAACCTGCCGAACACTTTGGGCACCGTTGCGATGGCGCGCACGAGCAGCCTGAACAGCGCCACGGACCAGTGGTTTGTCAATCTCGTCGACAACACGCAAACCCTTGGGCAGAGCAACGGCGGCGGATATGCGGTATTTGGCAATGTGTTGGGCAACGGGATGCAAGTGCTCAACGCCATCGCTCAACTTCAGGTGAGTGCTAAGGATAGTGGCACCTTTGCACAGCTGCCATTGGATGCCAACAACAAATTCGCCCGCATCAGTTCGATCACGGTCGATAATATTGACGGCACGGTCTTCAACGACATCAACGGAAACGGCCAACTCGACTCGGGCGAGACTGGGATCAGCGGCCGCACGGTCTTTGTCGACGTTAATGGTACGGGCGTTTCTGGGGGAACGAACCCGACGACGACGACCGATGCGAACGGCAATTATTCGTTCCATGGCCTGACTGCCGGAACCTACAAGGTCCGCGAAGTTTTACCCAACGGTCAGACGCTCACGACGGCGCTGCAATCCATAACCGTGGCGGCGGATCACACCGCTTCTAGCGTGAACTTTGGCGAAACATCCTCGACGACGGGGACGATCAGCGGCGAAGTCTTTGACGACGTCAATGTGAACGGTCAGCTTGATGCGAACGAGACGGGGTTGGCCGGGCGAACCGTGTTCCTGGACAAAGACGGCACGGGCGTCCCGGGCGGCAACAATATATCCACGACCACGGACGCGAACGGCAATTATTCGTTTGCGGGACTGACGCCGGGAACGTATGCGGTTCGCGAAGTGGCATCGGCCGCACGCGGCACTGCGCTTACAACCCCCTTGCAGTCGATCACAGTGACGGCGGGACACAACAACTCCGGCGTCAATTTCGGCAATGTCATTTTGAGCACAATTGCGCCGCTGCCGACGCCGGTAGGCCCATCCAGCAGCGGCACGGGCGACGCGAATTCGAAATATATCAACTCGGTTTACCAGAGCATCTTAGGCCGGTCTGCGGACGCCGCGAGCTTGACCTATTGGAAGGGCCAACTTTCAGGCGGAACTTCGCGCGATACGCTGGCCCGTACGCTGTGGAACTCGACCGAGCATCGGTCCGCGGAGATCGACCAGTATTACCAGACATTTTTAGGTCGAGCGTCAGATGCGGCGGGCAAGGCCTTCTGGTTGAAGACCTTCTCCGACCCCAAAACGTTCGATACGCTGGCGAACGAGAAGCTGATCATCGAAGGCTTTTTGACTTCGACCGAGTACTCCAAAACGCTGCATGCTTCCGATGCCGATTTCGTCACGGCGTTGTACCATGATCTTGACCTGCGAGCTCCGGATGCCGCCGGCCTGAGCGCCTGGCAAGCCGCCTTGACGCAGGGGAAAACGCGGCTCGACGTCATCAAGAGCTTTTTGAGCAGCACCGAAGCAAGTAACCAGTTGGTGGATGGATTCTATGCGAGTTTCCTCCATCGTTCCGTCGATGCCGCCGGCCAGCAGGCCTGGGACAAGAGCCTGCAAAGCGACTCTGCCAGCATCGAGGACGTAGCGGTTCACATTCTTGCCACCGACGAGTACTTCGCGCGCGTGACGGCATAGTCGTTGCGCGGTGCAGCCCTTCTCGCCCGCCGCGTTCGCGCGGTTGGTATCGCTAACCGCTGCGTGCGGGCGACCTGGCGCATTGAGCGGTTTGGCGTCGGCGAGCGGCTCTCCTCTATCCCTTTCCGCCAGCCGCCGCGTGCGTGCAGCACCGCCGTCGTCATGCGCGACCTTATGGCGGTTTGGATTGGCGTCCAAGCAGGATTCTGTTAGATTTCTGGCGTTTTGCCTGATCCGAGATGCTCGCTTGGCGAAGATCGCCTCGCTGCATCAATCTCAACGCTGGAGATCGGCTCGCGGCGGACCAACGATAAGAGTTTCGCAGCCAGCAAACACTTAGGAGGCGTTCGTGTTCTTTCGTTTTCCATTCCGCCAGGCTGCGCCGACCTGCATCAGCCTGATCGTTGTACTCGCCGCGCTCGAAGCGAGCAGGGCGGCGGAAAACGTCCCGGGCCACATTGATTTCGCCGCCCAAATTGCGCCGATCCTGCAGCAAAGTTGTGTCGACTGTCATGGGCCGGAGCTGCAGATGGCCGGATTGCGTCTCGATCAGCGGGCGCTGGCTTTCGCGGGCGGAGACTCCGGCGAAGCGATCGCGTCAGGCGACAGCAAAAACAGCCTAATAATTCAACGGCTCGTCGATCGCAAACTCGGGATTCTCATGCCGCCTTCCTTTCCCTTCTTTCCGGGCGAGAAGGCCGGGTTGCGCGAGGAGCAAATCAAGCTTCTGAAAGACTGGATCGACCAGGGCGCGGCTTGGCCCGATGACATTTCGTTGAGCGCCGGGGCAGGCTCTGCCGAGCCAGGCCAAGCGGGGCAGGAACTCTTTGCCGCCATTCGCGCTGGCGATCAAGGACGCGTCAAAGAACTGATTGCCGATTCATCGCTGCTGCGCGTCCAAGACTGGCAAGGCTCGACGCCGCTGTTGCGCGCCGCGCTGTATGCCGATGCCGATATGGTGCGGCTGCTGGCGCAAAAAGGCGCTGACGTGAATGCAGCAACTCGCGATGGCGTCACGGCTCTGATGTGGGCCGCGGGAGATGCGGAAAAGGTCCGAGTGCTTTTGGAGAAAGGCGCCAAGGTCAACGCGAGAACCAGCTTAGGACGCACGCCCCTCTTGATTGCCGCGACTTATGCCGGCAATTCCGAGACAGTGCGGCTGTTGCTAGAAAAAGGCGCCAACATCAGCGATCAAGACGCTCTGCGTGAAACTGCTTTGACAAGCGCCGCCAAGCGAGGCGATGCACGGATGGTAAAGATTCTGATCGACGCGGGCGCCGATCTGAACGCCGGCGGCCGTCCGCCGCTAGTGTGGGCTGCCGAAGAGGGAAGCGTGGAAGCTGTCAAATGCCTGCTGGATCACGGCGCCGCTGCACACCAAGAGAGCCTGAACGGCGCGCTGTTCAGCGCAGCGGTGCGAGGCCCGCTCGAGGTCGTCAAATTGCTCCTGGACCGGGGAGCCGACCCGAATTCGGCGGCCGGATTTGCCGGGTACACGCCCCTCATGGGCGCCGCATATTCTGAATCGGCGGGGGCTGAGACGGTCGGCTTATTGTTGGCCAAGGGCGCCGACTTGAAAGCGAAAGGCGCCAATGGAGAAACCGGATTGAGCTTGGCTCGCAAACATGGCCGCACGCCGGCCGTCAAGTTGCTCGAAGATGCGGGGGCGATGGAATGAAAGCTCGACAGGAATCCGCTGTTATGCGATGCACCGTTGGTTATGCCGTGGTCTCGATACTCGCTTTCACGCTCAAGGGAGCTGATGCGGCCCCGCCGGAGCAAGTGCAGGCGGCCGCGGAAAAGAGCATCGCCTTGCTGCAACGTTCCGGCCCGCAATTCTTTCGCCAGTCGGGCTGCGTGGCCTGCCATCAGCAAACGGTGGCTTCCATGGCGGTGGCCGAGGCGCGACGCCGCGAGTTAAAGTTCGACGACAAGACGGCCCGGGACGAACTGCAGATCACCGCGCTCACTTTGAAAAGCTATCGCGCGCGGTTCCTGCAGCGAGTCGACCATCCAGCCAACAGTGCGCCATCCATCGGTTATTTGGCTTGGGGGCTGGCCGCGGAACAGTACCCGGCGGATGAGACCACCGATGCCATGATTATCGAAATGGCCGGACGCCAGACCGCAGATGGCTCGTGGACCGCGTTCGGACATCGGCCGCCGCTGGAGTATTCACCGATCAGCGCAACCGCGTTGGCAGTGCACGCCATCCAACTGTACGGCCCGCCGGGGCTGAAACGACCGCTCGACGAACGTATCGCACGGGCTCAAGCTTGGCTGGCGTCAGCACAACCGAGGACGAATGCCGAACATGCTTTTCGTCTGTTGGGCCTCGTCTGGTCCGGCGCTGAAGAGAAGCTTGCAGCCGAAGAAGCAAAATCGCTGCTTGCCGATCAACGTGAAGACGGCGGCTGGGCGCAGTTGAGCACGTTAGAAAGCGACGCTTACGCAACGGGACTAACACTCTATGCCCTGCATGAGGCAGGGGGCGCCTCGTCGGAGCATCCAGCATATCAGCGGGGTCTTGAGTACCTGCTCAAGACGCAGCAGGAGGACGGCTCATGGCACGTGAAAACTCGCGCATTCCCGTTTCAACCATACTTCGAAAGCGGCTTTCCTCACGGCCAGGATCAATGGATCTCGGCAACGGCTACGGGCTTCGCATCCGTCGCATTGATGCGGGCACTTCCATTGGCCAACGCGACTACCAAGGCGCACGACACGTCTGGGTCCTAAGAGCCTGGTTCCAGTAGGCTGCCTGCGCAACTTGGGCTCACCAGGTTGTCGCACCTGATGCCAGGCGTATTTTGCTTAGAATCCGCCGCCGCCGCCGCCGAACCCGCCCAGGCCGCCGCCGCCGCCCGAGCCGAACCCGCCGCCGCCGGCCCCGTTGCTGGTGCCGCTGGCGCCCGTCACGTAGTTGAACGTGTTGACTTCCGACACGCCGGAGAAGAATGGCGTCGGCGAGACGCGCACATAGCGCCGATCCGACGAGATCACCGCCGAAGTCGACATCATGGCGCCCTTGGGCAGCGAAGTAATCACGGGCTGGTAACCGACCGCCCCTTTCAAGCCAAACGGCATGAAGGGGTTGTTCGGGTTGAAGACGCCGCCCGTTTCCAGCAGATTTCCCATCGAGGCCGAGGCCAGGAATTTGCCCAGCGCCTGCGGATCGTTCAAGCGGTTGAGCTGCTGCGCGAGCAACTCGCGGCCGACCTGCAATTGGCCCTGGACGGCATTCGCCACCTGCTGCTCGTCGAGCGGTTCTTTTCTTCGCCCGTCGGCCAGTTCGAACGAAGCCACGGCTTCGTCGTCCTTCAGCTCGATCTGCTTGGTCTGCTTTTTCTCGGCCTTCGAATAGTAGTGCCAGTAGATGTCCACGGTGACCTTGTTGGCGGCCAGTTTGCCCCACACGCGGCGGACGAGCACGCGGTACGTGCCATCAAAACCTTGCGGGCAGACGTAAACTTCCGAGGCGCCCGCCGATTTGCGCTCGCCGGACTTGGATGCCGAGTCGCCCAGCATCAAGCCGCCGGCGGTGGTCCGCGGGTTGCGGAACGAGCAGATCGTGCCGGAGGGCTCTTCCACCAACAAGTCGATGTCGGCATCGCCCGTCCAGGAGACCACCACCACGCAGTCGCGGACCAGCGCCTTATCCAGGGCCGTCTTGTACTTGTCGGCTTCCTTCTTGCGACGTTCGCTGCGCAGGCGATCGAGCGTCGCCTCGGCCGTGCGATAGGCTTCTTCCCAGATCGATAGCTGGTCCTTCGGCCAGGCCTGGCCGAGAATGCCGATCGTGGCCCACTGCGTACCCTCGAGGTCGCCTAGCCGCTCCGCCAGACGCAAGCCGTTGACATACGGCTCGGGCGAAGAGGGATCCAACTCGCTGGCCTGGCGGAACAATTGCAAGGCGCGCTGATTCAAGCCGGCGCGCGCCAGGTACTGGGCCAGATACATCATGTCAGTTGGGCCGTGGACGAAATCCAGAGCCGACATCAAAGCCCGCTCGATCTCGGGCAGCGACCGTTGATCGGCCTGCATTGCCAAGCCGAGCGCTTCGAACATCCAAGGCTGGCCTTGCTGGTTGCGCAAAGCGGCATTGATCAGCGCGATGACCTGATCGAACTTCTTGGCATTCATCAACTCGCGGACCGATTCGCGCACGGCGGCCGTCTGAGGAGCGTTGTCTCCCTGGTGCTTGACGAAGTAATCGTTCCAAGCCTGTTCGGGATCGTCGCCTGCTTTAAAGTCGATCTGCACCGGTTGGATGGTGGCGGACTTTTTAGCCGCAGGCCTTGGTGCAAGTGGACCTGCGACCGGCGCCTGCGGGATGGGCCCGAGTTTGATTGTCGGATTTTTTCCA
>JAICIG010000220.1 GCA_025924495.1 Pirellulales bacterium
CTCAAGGCCGACCCGCTCGAAGGCAACTTGATTCTCGACATCAATCCGTCGATCCTCTACCCGATCATCGACCGCCTGTTGGGCGGCGGCCGCGAGACCAGCGCGCTGGCGCGCCGGCCACTCACGGAAATCGAATTGCGGCTCGTGCGGCGAATCACGGATTTGTTTCTCGAAGAATTGCACCGCGCCTGGGAGAACGTGCTGAATCTCGATTTGGCGGTAATCCGCGTCGAGAGCAACCCGCAGTTGGTGCAGATCGTGCCGCCGAACGAAGTGGTCGTGCTGATCAGCTTCGAACTGACCGTCGGCGACGTCCGCGGCATGATGAATCTTTGCGTCCCATTCAACTCCATCGAGCGAATTAGCGGCAAGCTCTCGTCGAATAGCTGGGTGACCTACGGCCGGCGGCAGGCGACGCCGGAAAGCATCCGGCAGATTAGCGGCAACCTGCAAGGCTCGCTCTTGGGCATGGTCGTGCGTTTGGCGGAAACCCAGATTTCGACCAAGGAACTGGTCGGGCTGCGAGTGGGCGACATCATTACGACCGAAAAGGACATGCGCAGCCCGCTCGTCGTCGAACTGGAAGGAGTCGCCAAGTTCACGGCTCGCCCCGGCGCCTTCAAAGGGCATAAGGCAATCCGCATCGAAGACCCGATCGCCACACCCAAGCCTTGACGAGCTCGCGACCTCCGGATGCCCTGGCGCTTAATAGACCATCTTCCAGTGGGCCTGATAGTTCAGGCCCAGATTCAGAATCCGCTGTAGCAGTTCTTCATACTTAATGCCGGCGCGCTCGGCCGACTCGGCAAAATCTTCGCCGTAAGCCAGGTTGGGATTCGGATTCACTTCGAGCAGGTAGACTTTGCCCTCGCTGTTGAGCCGGAAGTCGAGCCGTGCGTAGCCGCTCATGCCCAGGATGCGATACACGCGTTTGCAGAGCCGAGGCAGCCGCTCCTCCAGCCCCTCGGGCAAGTCGCGTGCGGCCGACGTGGTGATGCCGTGTCGCTCCTGGTACTTCGGATCCCACTTCACCTTGGCCGTCGCGATATGCGCCACTCCTTCGGGCATATTGTTGAACAGCATTTCCCAGGTCGGAAACGTGCTTAGCCGCTGATTGCCCATCACGCCGACATACAACTCCCGGCCGTCAACGTATTCTTCGACCAGCGCGTCGGTGCCAACCTGCTGGTGGACGAATTCGACCCGATCTTGCAGCTTCTCATCATTGGAGACGATCGACGCTTGCGAGATGCCGAGCGAGGCTTCCTCCGTGGCCGACTTGACCAACAACGGAAATTTGAGCCGCTTGGAGCGGCGCACCACCTTGCCTTTGGGAAATACCGCAAAGTCAGGCACCGCAATGCGATGGTACGAGAGAATCTTTTTGCACAGCGCTTTGTCGTGCGCCAGCATCAGCCCGCGCGGATTGCAGCCTGAATACGCCTGCTGCATCAGCTCCAGGTAACTGACGACGTGCTGATCGTAGAGCGTGACGCCATGAAATTCTTCCAGCAGGTTGAAGGCGATGTGCGGCTTCCAAGTCTCGATCGCCTCGCGAATCACGCTCAGATCGCTGCTGACGCCTAGCGGCCGGACCTCGTGCTTCAGATTCGTCAGGCCGGCAACCACATCGAATTCGGTCTTCCACTCGGCGACTTCCTTCGCCGAGTGGCCTTCGATATTGGCGGGCGGGACAAGAGATTCGTGCATGAGCACCAGAACGCGCTTCTTCCTAAAGGCGCGGCGCTGTTTTTTCATAAAGCAACCTTGTGATGGCCGCCATGCAAGTAATTCATCGCTTGAACGGTAAGCAGCACCGTCGCGTCCTGCTTGGCGCGGGCTTCCGGCCGATCTACGCGAAGCTTCAACTGCCGGCAGCGGGAAATCATTTCCTGCAGCACTTGATCGATCGTGTATTGGTATTCCCCGGTCCAGTAGGCGACCGTGCGGCGGATTTCCGGCCGGATGCGGCGCAGAAACGCCGAAGCCAGTTCTTGGCCGCCTTTTCCCGAATGGGAGAACAAACGTCGCAAGTCGCGATCGTAGACGTCGGTATATTCGGCCGCGTAGCGCGCCAGCTTCGCCTCGTAGTGCTCGCGCAAGGTAATCCGCAACGACGACAGCGGCTCGACTTTCTCGCGCGATCGAACGATCGGCGCTCTTTCGGCGACCTCGCTCATCAATTGATCGACGAACTCCAGCTTCTTCAGCGCCGGCCAGCCTGCGTATCGCGAGCGCCAGCGCGAGTCGGGTTTGAGCCACACGGCAAACGTTTCGGCAAAATCCTCGGCCGGATGGCTTTGAGCGTACCACGAATCCAGATGCAGCACGTAGCTTTTGCTATACGGCTTGGGATGGTAGTGTTCCGGATACGGTTGAGTCGATTTGCCAAACACGCGCCGCCACTCTTTCCGGCGATGCAAGCGGAAGGCGGTATCGACCGTGTGTCCAGCTTCGTGCCGCAAGATGCGCATGCACCACTCGCGCGTACCTCCCTCCACCTCCAGCATCATGTGGTTTTCCAGCTTCATCAGCCGAGGATGCGCCAAATAAAAAGGCAGTGCGATGCCGGGCACGCCGTCGGGAGAGAACCATTCTTCGGCCAGCCAGCAGTGCGGGCGCAAGCGAATGCGGCGCTTTTCCAACTCGGAATACATCTGCGCGATGCGCGCTTCGAGGACCGTGCCCTCGATCTTGAGATCCAGGTCGCACATCCTGAGGTCGAGCAGTTGTTCGTCGCGCAAACGAGCCCAGGCTGGTTCACGGGATCGGCGCGGCGAAGAAGTGGATCTGGCGGCCGAGGCGACTCGACGGCGAGGCTTCGTCAAACGCGTTTACTCCCGAAAACATCCCGTGGCTTGCCCGGCGCGCCGCCGACCAAAAACGACCTTTGCTGCCGGCTCAGCCGGCGAAACTAGCAATGGTTGTATTCTACTCTACCGACGAGGAAAATGCCGTTTGTCCCAGCGGGGTTCAGGCAGCCGGCAAGCCCCAGTCGTCATCCTGGAGCCCGCTATCGCCCGGCCGAAGCGCCGACGCGGTTGAAAGGCTTTGCCATTGAGAGGAGTCGCTATGGCGGATCGTATTCGGGTCGGAGTGATTACAACGCCGGAAGGGGCTCATTTGAGCGCCTACTTGGACGCACTGCGGTTGACCGATGAGGCGGCCGACGTCGCGGTAGCCGACCCAACCGGCCAGCTAGAGCGAGCGGCGAAACAGGCCTTGGGCGACAAATTCCTGCGTTTCTACCGCGATATCGGCGCGATGCTGAGAGAGGCCAAACCGGTCCTGGCCCTTGTCACTATGGAGGCCGACCAGGCGCCGCCAGCCATCGATGCGGCCTTGGATGCCGGCTGCCACGTACTGGCGGAGAAGCCGTCGTGCGTGAGAATCGAGGATTTCGCCCCCTTGGTCCGCAAGGCCCAAAGCAAGCACCTGGAGCTGATGCTGGCTCTGGCAAACCGCATTCATGCCCCCGCCCTCGAGGCCCGCCGGCTATTCAGCGAAGGCCGGTTGGGGCGATTGTTCGGCATCGAGATTCATCTGATCGCCGACCAAACGCGGCTCGGGACGCCGGCTTATCAAAAGAGCTGGTTCGCGCAAAAGCGGCGTGCCGGCGGCGGGCACTTAATCTGGCTCGGCATCCATTGGCTGGATTTGGCCCAATTTGTCACTGGCCAGACAATCCGCGAAGTAGCTGGCTTTACCACGGTGATCGGCGGGCAACCGATTGACGTCGAGGATTCGGCCGCCCTCGCACTGAAATTCGATAGCGGCGCCTTGGGAACGATGACGTCCGGCTATTATCTCGATCGAGGCTATGATTCGCACTTGAAGATCTGGGGCGAAGACGGCTGGCTCCGCCTGGCGGCGATTGAAGAACAACCGCTGGAATGGTACAGCCGACAGGGTTCCAATCCGCCCAAGGTCGAGCATTTCGACTATCCCAAAGGCGGGCGCAGTTACACGCCGTTTGTCCGCGCATGCGTGCGGTTTGCCGCCGGGCTGGGGCCCGCGCCGATTACCAGTCAAGAGAGCTTGCACGTATTGAAGACCATTTTCGCCTGCTATGAGGCCGCCGAGACCGGCCGCGTACAACGCGTGGAATAGCAAGAAGCGCTCGTTCGCCTCGCGGCGCCACCAACTGCCACTCGACGCACGGAGCGCAAGCCTGTGATGCCGAGCGGCTGCTAAGGCAAGTTGCTGGACGGACTAACGCCAGAGCGGTACAATCGGCCCACAGCGCAACTACGAATTGAGTTACGTTGAAGCTTATAACCGGGAGTCAGCCACGTGAGCGCCGAAGCACGATTGAAGGAATTGGGATTGGAGCTGCCGCCGCCTCCCAAGCCAGCCGGAGTTTATAAGCCGGTAGTGATCGTCGGCAACTTGTGCTACGTTTCCGGCCACGGTCCATTGCGAGCCGACGGATCGATGATCTGCGGCCGCATCGGGGCCGACTTGGACATGAAGGACGGCTACGATGCCGCTCGGCAAACCGGCTTAGCCATTCTCGCATCACTACGGTCCCACCTGGGCACCCTCGATCGGATTCGCCGGGTGGTCAAGACGCTCGGCATGGTGAACTGTACGGCCGATTTCCAGCAACATCCGTCTGTCATTAATGGCTTCAGCGAATTGTTTGCCGAGGTATTCGGCAAAGATCTGGGCGTGGGCGCCCGCAGCGCCGTCGGCATGGGTTCGTTGCCGGGCAATATTGCGACGGAAGTGGAAGTGATCCTCGAGATCGAGTGATCTTGCCGTTTGCCGCGGTTTCTGTTAGCAACGCCGGCGTGAGGGAACATCCGCCGCAAGAACTGGTCGATCTGCTAGCAAAGCTCGGCTTGGCCCGTGCCGAGCAAGTGCGCGGAGTTCGCGGCCGCGTCCGTCGCCTCGCGCGGGATTTGCCGGGCTTTGAATCTGTCTGGGTGGACGCGTTAGCGCAAGCTCGGGTTCTCACGCCGTTTCAGGCCGCCGAAATCAACGCCGGTCGCGGCGCCGCGCTCGAGCTTGGGCCGTATGTGCTGCATCAGCCGCTCCCTTCACCGGGATACGCCAGGGTTTACCGCGCTTTCGAGCGGCAATCGCGGCGGTGGGTGCGATTGTCAGTTATTGCCATTGCCGCGGAGGCCGCGGCGCCGCTTTCCGCGCGGCTGAAGGCGCTGGTGCATCGCAGTTCCGGCTTGTCGACGACGAACGGGCTGCTGCCCATTGTCGCACACGGCGCCGAAGGCGGCCGCGTCTGGGTCGCGTCACACGATGTGCGCGGACAAACGGCTGCCGATTGGATGGTGCACCACGGTCGCTTTCCGCCTGCCGCCGTGCTTGAGATTGCCCAGCAGATGCTCGCCGCGTTACTTGTATGCGAACAAGCCGAGCTGGTTCATGGAGATTTGCGCGCCGGGCAAGTCCTGCTCGACTCGCAGGGGAAAGTCTGGTTGCCGGAGCCCGGGCTGCGTCTGGCGGTGCGGCCCGACGAAGGCTTTGGGTACGCCGACCTGCCGCCCGACGCTTATGAGTGCCTTGCTCCCGAGCGAGTATCCAATGGCACAGCCGCGGATATGGCGGGCGATCTCTACGCTTGCGGTTGCTTGTGGTGGCACTTGCTGGCCGGCAGGCCGCCGGTCGCGGGGGCCACCAGCCTGGCAAAGCTTCGCGCCGGGCAAACCGCCAAGATCGTCGAAATTCGCCAGATGGCGCCCGATGCTCCGGCAGCGCTGACCGAGATCATTCGCGATTGCCTCCGCCGCGATCCGCGGTCTCGCCCTGAGTCCATCGGCCGCGCCGCCGTGCGGCTGGCAACGCCTTCTGCGAATGCCAGGCGGCAGCTGCTGCGAGCGGTCCGCCGTTCAAGCAGTTCCTTCCGGCGCTCTCCCTCGATGACGACGGCGCGTCGCACTGCCGTCCGAGTCACTCGCCTGGCGGCCGCCGCCGGTGCGATGGCAGCGTTGATTGTTGGCACATGGCCGTATTGGGGCGCCGAGTGGGTGAGCTCCTCGAAGCTGAAAGGGCGGAGTCTGACGGCCGGAAGGACGTCGCTGGCTGAAGCAGCCCCCGATCGATTGCCGGACGTGGAAGCCGCGGCGCTGACGCCGCCAGACGAAAATCAGGCCGCGGCCGGGCGAGGCGACAGTCAACGAGTTCAGCCGGCAACCTGGGAAGAATCGCAGACGAACGTTTTGGAACTCGAGGCGAATCAGTACCAACGGCTTGCCGAGTTGCCGCTCAACGCCGGCATGATCGTGCGCGGACGCGCCGGTCAACGCGCGGTAGTTCGCGTGCCCGACGGCGGACTGGCCGTCGACGTTGAAGACGTCCATTTCGAGAACATTGATTTCATCAGTGGGGCCGCGATAAAAAACGGACGCGGCCAGCCCGGCGCCATGATTCTCTTGCGAGCGCTTCGGGCTGAATTTGCGAATTGTTCGTTTCAATCGGCGGGGCTGCCGAAGGCGGCTTCTGCTCGCTTGCCTGCAGCCATCGCCTGGTTCGGGCTGCCGGCGACGGACGACGCCGAACTATCATTGCCCACGGGCGAGTTGTCGCTGAACCGTTGCGTGTTCCGCGGCGTGTCGGCCGCAATTTATTGCGAGCTTGAGGCGGCGTTGATCTTCGACCTGGCACAATCTCTGCATCTGGGACCGGGCCCTTTGCTTGCGCTCGCCGAGGCGCCGCAAGCGGACGAGCCGATCACGCTTGCGATGAATCACCTGACGCTGCGAAACGCAACGGGCCTTTTGGAGTGCCGCTACGACGAACTCGCTCAGGCTGCTGGAGGCGTCAGCATCCAAGCGGATGATTGCGCTTTCGTGCCTTCGGCGGGCGGCGGATTGTTGGTGTTCAAGGGTGCGGCCCATCCAGCGCCGCTGATTGAGCACCTGACTTGGACGGGGCAGGGCTCGGTGCTGGCGCGCGAGACTCCTGTCGCACTGTGGCATGGCGCCGATGGAAAGACTCGCGCCGCGACGGAAGAGACGATTCAAGTGGACGGGATGGTCCGTACCGAGGTCGGTTTTGCTGGCGAGGCTGAGGAAGGGCCCGGCGCCTCGCGCATTGTGCGCTGGCAGGCGCCATTGCGTTCCACCGAGCCGCCGGGAATTGGCGAAGACGAATTGTCCTTGCCAGGCGTCGAGCGGAAATAGGCCGCCCAATGCGTCAATCCACCTCTCGCAGGAATTCGTGGCGTCTCTTCCAATGCCCACGGCCGTCGGAAACTCGCTATTTGACATCGGCAAAAACGTGACCTACGGTTTTGATGGGTCGTAGATCGTCTGCGAAGCCCGTGTCCAAGCACTATCCAGCTTACTACGGGGTGTAGGGAGCGCAGGAAGGTAGTCTATCTATGGCAAGGCTCATCCGTTTTTATTGCGAGGAAGAAGCCGCCACCACCGTGGAATATGCTGTGTTGCTGGCCCTGATTATTGGCTCGATTATCGTCGCGATCAGCTCCGTCGGCGGACGAACAGGCGGAATGTGGGGCGGCATCCAAGGTAACATGAGCGCCTACGGAGTCGGCGGTTAAAGGGCTCCTCTCGCCCGCACAACGATCTTGTTTGTTAACAGAAGAAAAGACGCCGCGAGGCGTCTTTTCGCTTTTTCGTGTCGAGCCAGTTCGACCCGCCGCAGTGCGCCAAGCGAGAAGCCGCCACAACGCGAGAGACATTCAGTTTCAAGGGGCCGGACTCGCGGCCTAGCTACCACGTTCTAGTTGGGGCGAGGCTGGTTCCCAGCGGCGTGCCGCCGCCGGTCGTACCACAAAAGAGCGGTCATGGTCTTTGCATCCTGAATGCGACCATCGTCACACATGGCCAAGGCTTCCGACCATTCGACTTCAATAGACTCAATCTGCTCGCCCGCTTGCAGCCTCGCAGGCCCGGCCTTGAGCCCGGTTGCCAGATACAGGTGCATTCGCTCGTTAAGAATGCCTGGCGACATAAAGAACTCGCACAACGGCGCAACGGCATCCGCCACATATCCCGTTTCCTCTTCCAATTCGCGCGCCGCGGCAACCTCGGGCGGTTCGGGCGGTTCCAGCGTTCCTGCCGGAAGCTCGATCAGGGTTCGCCCGACCGCAATCCGAAAGTTGCGGATCAAGCACACTCGGCCGTCAGCCAGAAGGGGGAGAATAACTACGGCTCCTGGGTGTTGCACCGTTTCACGGGCGTGCGTGCGACCATCGGCCGTCGCATACATTTGCCGAAGCACCGTAAATCGCGGCGTTTTCAGCAGAATTTCCGCGTCTTCGCTCATGGCGGCGCTCCGCACAATTGCCTGTCGTTGAGTCGAGTGATAAGATAGCGGGATCGGGTCTTTGCCACTAGCATGTCGCCATCGGACCGCAGTTAGATAAACGCCATGCGCGATTTATTGAGCTGGAATCTTTTTCTCGGACGTTGGGCGGGCGTGCAGGTTCGATTGCACGTCTTCTTCGTCTTATTCGCCGTTGTGGCGTTGCAGCTAGCGTCGCAGTCGTCCGAACCTCGCCAACTCTATGGCGCCCTCGCCTGCCTCGGGCTCTTGCTGGCGAGCGTGTTCGTACATGAGATTGCTCATTGTGTTGCGGCTCGCCGCATGGGCGGCAGCGCCGATCAGATTGTCATCTGGCCATTCGGCGGCCTGGTTAACGCCCACGTGCCGCATGAACCGCAGAACGAACTGACGGTCGCGTTGGCCGGACCGCTCGCCAATCTTGCGGTGTGCTTGCTGATTGCCCCGTTGCTACTGATCGTGTACAGCAGCGTGCCGCTGCTGCAGCTGCTGAACCCTCTGGCGCCACCCACAGGGCAGGCGGCCGACCTGAATTGGCAGGCCATGCTGATGTGGGCTTTCTGGATTAACTGGCTGCTCGTGCTCGTGAACATGTTGCCCGCTTATCCCTTGGACGGCGGCCGAGTGTTGCGCTCGCTGTTGTGGGTAACGACCAAGTACAGCTTCCGCGAGAGCGCCATCGCCACCGCCCGCGTCGCCAAGTTCACCGCCCTGGGATTATGGATTGGCGCGTGGGCGGCGAACAACAACTCCGAGTTTTCTTTCGTCGCTTTGCCCTTGGCGCTGATGGGCTTTTTCTTGTTCTTTGGCGCCAGGCAAGAAATGGATCGCCTTTCTGAGCAAGAGGCGGAAGATGCGTTCTTCGGCTACGATTTCTCGCAAGGTTACACAAGCCTGGAGAAAACGCTCGCGCCGCCGCGTAGACAACGTCCCGGCATGTTCAAGAAGTGGATGGCAGAACGGCGCGCGAATCGGCGGCTCCGCAAGCAGCAGCTGGAGGCTGACGAGGAACGCCGGGTCGACGACGTTCTGGCGCGATTGCACGAATGCGGACCCCACGCTTTGACCGAAGAAGATCGAGCGTTACTCGATCGCGTCAGCGCGCGTTATCGCAATCGCCTGCAAGGCTGATTCCGTCCGCTTGCCGCGCCTTCCGCGGCTTTGTCAACAACAGCCTTCCTCTATCAAGCGGCCGCCTGCCTTCTGCCTCTCCCAGCACACGGCATGAGGTTCCGGTTATGCCGTCCGCGCTACCAGCCCGCTTCAGGGGTAAACGGCCACAAGCCCCTAAAGGTTGGGTCAGATTGTCGCTTTAAACGGAACGATCGGCGTTGTTTGACCTGCAAGATTCCAGGCGGATTTTGTCGCTTGGTCATAGGTGACCTAGATTTGCCAAAGAAGGAGATGCGCCCAGCGCAACGGTTACTGCGTCGTCAACCACTGTTCAATCAGCCTCAGCGCCTGACCCGAGCGGGTCTCCTGCGGTCGTCAAAACGTGATGTCTTCGAGTATGTCATTAGATTCCCTAACCATTTCCGCTTACGCTGCCGCTGGGGATTCCGCGCGAGAAGCCGCCGCGGCGAAGGTGGAAAAAACGCTCGAATGCCTGCGTTCATGGTTTGCGACGGACTTCTCCGTATTCGACGGATGCAGCGGCGAATTGCTGCATTTGCATCCGGATCATGCCCGTATCGACTGGAGCGTGCGCGTCGAGCTCGCTCGCGAGACGGCGAGACGCCGTCAAGCAGAGCTGATCGAAGAAGATGATCCGTGGCTGCTGATGGCTCTGCCGATTGCCGATCGCAACAGCGAATGCCTGGTTGCCGTAGCCGCCTTTTTGACCCGCTCGGTTGCCAGCGACGCGGAACATGCGCGGTTGGCCGCCCTGCTCGGCGTCGAGCGCGGCGAGGCGGCGGCTTGGGCCCGCCGGCAGACGCCGGTTGATGCCGAGTTTTTGCGACGAGTGGGCGCACTCGCCGTATCAAAATTGGCGGCCGACCGGGATATCGAACAACTCGAAAATGAAGTCGAAAAGCTCTCGGGGCATCTGGGCGCCACCTTCGAAGAAATCAGCCTGCTCTATCGACTGACGCAAAATCTCAAGCTTTCGAGCGACGACGAGGAACTCGGCCGCAGAGCGCTCGAGTGGTTGTCCGAGGTGGTGCCCGCCGAAGGACTGGCGATTCAGTTTACGCCGCACGCCGACCTCGATTTGCTCACTCCCGATTCTCGCACCGAACCCATTCTGCTCACGCACGGCGACTGCCCCCTCGACGTGGCCGGCTTTACACAGATGGTCTCCGACTTGGGGCTGAACGTTTCGAATCGGCCCTTGGTCGTCAATCGCACAACCACCGACCAATCGCGCTGGGGTCTGCCGGAAATTCAGCAGCTGGTAATTGTGCCTGTGGCCGAGGGAGAGCGGCTGTTCGGTTGGCTCGCGGCATTCAATCACACGCGAAACGGCGAGTTCGGTTCGGCGGGGGAATTCGGTTCGGCCGAGGCCAGCCTGCTCAGCTCCGTCGGCACGATGCTGGGCATTCACCGCGGCAACATTGATCTCTATCGCCAGCAGGCGGAACTGCTGGCTGGCGTCGTACGCGCGATGACTTCGGCGATTGATGCCAAGGACCCTTATACCCGCGGCCACAGCGATCGTGTGGCGAGAGTGGCGGTGCGACTCGCCCAAGAGATGGGCTGCGATTCGGAAACAATTCGGACGATTTACTTCTCCGGCCTGTTGCACGATATCGGCAAGATCGGCATCAACGACGAAGTTTTGCGCAAGCCGGGCAAGTTGAGCGAGGACGAGTTCGAACACATCAAGACACACGTCGAAATCGGCTACCGCATCCTGGTCGACTTGCGAAAAATGTCGCACATGTTGCCCGTCGTCTTGCACCATCACGAGTCGTGGGACGGCAAGGGCTACCCCCATGGCCTGGCGGGCACGAACATTCCCTACCTGGCCCGTATCGTCGCCGTGGCCGACGCCTACGACGCCATGGCGAGCGATCGTCCCTATCGCGCCGGCATGGAGGATGATAAGCTGGACTCGATCATCCGGAAGGGCGCCGGCCAGCAATGGGATCCCGACGTGGTCGAGGCGTTTTTCCGCGCTCGCGACGACATTCGCGCAATTTCGGGGCGCGGCCCGCGGCAGCCCGAAATCCACGACGTTAGCTGGTCGTAATCGGCCGCAACAATGGCTTCCAGCGCATCGGCGACCGCCTCAGCCATTGGCAGAAGGTGGATTGATGGCGCGGCAGGAAGAAGATCGTGAAGACTTAATGGCCGAAGCCACGGCGCTGGTCGAGCGAGTGGAATTGCGGTCAGCGGAGTTCAGCGATCCGGTTGTCGTCGGCTTCCGGTCGCAAGGCGCCGCCAGTTTCTATTTCGGCGCCCAGCCCGCGTATCACTTCACTTCCGCCGGCGAATTGCGGCGAGCTTATGCCGGCGGCCTGCTCTACAAGGCCGAGCGAGGCAAGCTGGTCTCGCTCGATCGGCGGCGCTCCGAAGGCCAGGTGCAACTAGTCCGACATGAGCTCGATGCCGCAGAGACGCATGAGTTTCTGCTTGTCGTAAGCAACACATTGCAGGCATTGCGGGAATCGCTTGACGCAAAGAAGTGCGATCTCGTCGGTCAGCACCCGGCGACGGCCGACATGGTCGGCCGTGTGCGTGCCTGGCTGGCCAGGCATGCCGAGAATACTCGCGTGGCCTCTTCGGCGAGAGTGCAGTAACGTCCAAACGCACACCGGGCGGACTTGAACGTCCGCCCGCTGCGCGTCTCAAGGCCGCTCTGAATCTGCGAAGCTCTGAAAGTACCCAGGTAGCAAGATCAGCTACTTCGCACCGCCGGCCATGACGAGCTTGGACGATTCCACCAGCGAGCCAAGACCCCGCATCGTCGGCAGGCTCTCTTCAGCGGCCGAATACGCCACCGTGAGCAACTCGGCGCCATGCGGAGCGACAATGGCTTGCTTGGCGGCGCCGCGGAAATGGGGCGGCACAACGTACTGCGGCAAACCCTCATTTTTTGCGAAGCAAGTTGTAGCGCGATCGTAGCCGGCCTGGAATTCCTGTTGAGCGGTAAAGTTGCGGTTGACGATCGCTTGCTGCACATCGTGCGGTATCGAGACTTCCATGTCTGCCCACCATGCGCTCAGGTCGGTCGTGTCTTGCAGATCGACAAGGTACCAAGATTCAATCAGCTGGCGGCCCGCCAACGGGACCCGGGCCACGCCGGTGCCGAGCACGCGAAGCGACGGCAGCATGCGCCGAGCGTCTTGAGCCACGAGCGGCATGATAAATCCGCCGACGTAGCTGCGGCGCTTCGTATTGCCGGCCTGGCCCAGCGTATCGCCTACGAGCAACTTGGAATAATCCATCTCTGGCGCCGGCGGAAAGTAGCTTGGCTCGGCAACCGAGGCCTGGATCGCCAAGGCCAGATCGGCCGGGGTCTTCACCAATCGCAGGTCACAAAGCCGTTCGGCAGCCGGAATACGGCTCAACAGGTCGAACATCGTTTGATCGACGAAGCAGGTGCAAGCCTTGCCGATATATGCGTCCCCTCCCAAACGCAGATTGGGGTTCTCCTGGGCGAAGCGGGCCGGCCGCTGGCGATAAAACTCGAACACGTCCGGCTTCCACGATACGGAGAAATTCGTCGGGTCGAACTGCTTGAAGTCCTTCGAGCTGAG
>JAICIG010000221.1 GCA_025924495.1 Pirellulales bacterium
CAGCCCGAAGTGAACCGCCGGCGCCGCAATCGGCTGCATCACCACATGCGTGCCGGTGCGCAGTTCAACGTCGCCGCCGATGCCGAAGGAATTGATCCGGTTGTCCCCCTTGGCGCCTTCGTGGGCCGCTCGCGCTCGAACGGTCTGCCAGTGATAATTCTTCGCGCCTCGGTTCTCGAGTCGCGGGGGCCGGCCCGCCGCCTCGAGAGCCCGCAGATCGAGCCCGCCGCGGTCGCGCAAGTCCGCGAAGGCCAAGATTCGCGCCGGCAGCTCGGCCGGCAGTTTCAGAAACCCCTTCTTGCCTTGAGCGAGCCAAGCTGCGCTGGCTTTTGGACTCGAAGCGACCAGATCGATCGCGCCATTGTTGTCCAGATCGACGGCAAACAGCGCCTCGCCATCGGCCTTCTTCGGCTTCGGCATCTGCTCCCAGCGGGCAAGCTCTGCAGTGTCCCACGAGGCTCGCTTGTTGTGATCCGCGATACCCAGCAAGGCGCCGTCATCGCGCAGGGCCACCATGTCCAGCGCGCCGTCATCGTTGAAATCGACGACAGTTAGCGCGAGGAAGCGGCCATCAGGCGCCTCCACAGGCCAGGGCGAAAAACGGCCGGAGCGCTCGTTCGAGAAGACGTGCAGTTTCCCATTGCCGTCGAGCAGGGCGGCATCGGGAACCCCGTCATGATCGAAATCGGCCCAGGCGAACCGTCGGCCCGCTTCGACATGCTCGAAAATCGGCAGTGCCGTGAAAGTTCCGTCGAAATTGTTGCGAGCCAAAAGCGGCGGTCCCGACTGACGCGCCAACAGGAGATCGAGATCTCCGTCGAGATCGAAGTCGGCGGCAAAAGCGCCCGCATACTGGCCGCGCAAGACCTCGTCGTCTAAGCCGGTCTCGGCCGTTACGTCGCTGAAATCGCCGTCTTCCCCCTGCCGACAAAATCGCAACCCGCCGCTGCCCGCCAGCAAGAGGTCCGTCTTGAAGTCATTATTCCAGTCCACGGGTACAACGGCGGGCGACGCGCCCGGAGATGCGAAGAGCGCTTTCTCTTCGCCAACGCGACGCACTTCCTGATCGTTCGCCACGAACAGCGCTGGTTCTCCTTCGCCCGTGAGCCAGACCGGCAGCACGACCTTCCATGTTCCTTCAGGCGCTTCAGCGAGCGGTTGCGGCTTAAATGCCAGTTGCAGGTCAGGCGGCGGCGGCGAGTGACGCACTGGCGGCAGCTTAAGAAAGTATTGCAGCGAATCGCCCACAAACTCGTTCGGCGGATTGACCGCGCTGGCGCTGCGCGGGTAGTCGGGTTCGGCTCGCAAGAGGTTGGAAAAGGCGAGCACGCTCGAGAAGGCCGTCTGCCCGAGGCCCGCGTCGAGCTTTGTCTCTAGCGTTTTAAGCGCCTCGCGCGTTCTCTCCATCCAACCAGGCGCCAGTTCATGGAACCGCTCGAGCGTGTCTTTTACGGCGTCGCGGTCAGATCGCCGCACCGCGACGCGCAACCGGTTGAGTAGTACATGGAGATTATTCGGCTGGACGGCGAGGATTTGCTCCATCAATCGTTGATATTCCGCTTCGCTTCCCTCTCCATGTTCCTGGTCGACAATTTCGGCCAGTCGATACAACGATTTGACATCGTACGGGTCGCGCTCAATCGCCTGACGTAGATAGGCGCCCGCCTCGCTGTAGCGACCTTCGCGCTGGGCAAGCAGGCCGAGCAGCTTTTGCACCGCGGGCTCGTCGGCGATCAACCGATTCGCCTCGTTTAGATCGCGAGCCGCCTCCGAGAGCTTGCCCGTGCGCAAGTAGAGTAATCCACGGTCGGCCCAACCGGCGGGCTCTTGTGGAATCAGCTCGATGGCCCGCGACAGGTTTTCTTCCGCCACCTGCGGCACATCGGCATCCAAAGCCGCCACGCCCACCTGGAAGGCTTCTACGTACTGCTCATACTGCGGCCATTGTTCCTGCGGCGAAGCTTGATGGGAATAAATCCAATACCCTCCGCCAATCGCGATCAATATCAGCACGAACCCGACGGCAATCCAAACAGGGCGCGAAGGCGAGGGCATCGGCGGATCTCATCATGTTTCATCGAGGACCGATTACCAGAAGCAGCCTCATTTTGGCGCTTTGGTAGGTTATGCTTTAGCATAACGATTTCTGGTCCAAAAGTTATGCTGAAGCATACCCTACGCTCGTACGTTTCTTCACCGCCATGGCCAGACCGTCCGCTGAAAACTGCGTGACAGCGACCAGCCGCCGGGCTACATTTGGTGCTGGACGGCATGTTCGATCTGGGGGCGAGCGATCTGGACGCTGAATCCGGAAAATCTCCATTGAGACGGGATAAGCTTTTGATGCGGCTGACCTGCAAAGCACGGCTCACGATCGTGTTGGCCGCGTGTGGCGCTGTATTGCTTGTTGCCGAGCGTACCCAAGCAGCGTGCGGCGACTATGTGCATGTTGCCGCCGGCGCTATCGCCTTGAAGCCGTCTCATGATTTTACCAGGGGTGATGCGACGCCAAGCGCGCCCCGCGGCCAATGCGGCGGACCGAACTGCTCTAAGGCGCCGATTTCCTGGCCGTCCGCGCCGATCCCTATCAGGCTTGTCTCGATCGAACAGTGGGCATTGCCTGCCGGCGCGGCAGACGCCCCCGAACGTTCGATCGCCGTCCTACTCGAAGACTTAGCTCAGACGCCTGCCTGCCAGCGTTCTGCGCCCCCCGAGCGGCCGCCTCGGCGCCCCTCTCTTAGCTAAAGTCGTGCAGCCGTCCGCACCTCGTGCGACGATTCGTCACGTGAACGTTGCCATTGACTCTCGCGTTAGCCTTGCCAGCGCGCGCCCTGACGGCTAAGACCTCCGCCTTCAGCGCCGCTGGCGCGGTACACTTAACGGAGAGCGTGCGGCGAGACATGTCACCATCATTTCCAATCTCCAGGAATCCAATCCATGCGAGCTCATCGCTTCAAGACCATACATCGTTCTCCCATTGCTTCATTTCTGTCTCTTTTGGCCTGCGGCCTTTTTCTGGCGGCATCTGGATGCGGCAGCACAGAGAAGCCAGCCAGCGTCGCCGCGAATAAGCAACCGAAGCTGAAGGTGGCCTATTTGGGCCTCACCTGCGAGGCGCCCATCTTCGTGGCTCAGGAAGAGGGCTTCTTTAAAGAAGAAGGATTAGACGTCGAGCTTGTCCGTACCGACTGGGACGGACTGAGAGAAGGGCTGGGGCTTGGCCGCTTCGACGCCAACCACACGCTGATCATGTACCTGCTCAAGCCGATCGAGCAGGGACTGGACGTGAAAATCACCGGCGGGATTCATACCGGCTGCTTGCGTGTGCAGGCCGGCGTCGACTCCGACATCAAATCTGCGGCCGATCTGAAGGGGAAGAAAATCGGCGTTCCAACGCATATCGGCAGCCCGCCGTATCTCTTTGCCAGCCGCGTGCTGGCCGCCGCAGGCATCGACCCGCGGCCAGAAAGCAACGAGGTCACCTGGGAGGCGTTTCCGCCCGACGTGCTCGGACAGGCGCTCCAGGACGGCCGAATCGACGCGGTCGCCACCTCAGATCCGATCGGCACGATCCTTATCGGCCAAGGCTTGGTGAAGACGATCGCCGATCAGGCGGAAGACGCACCGTATAGCGATGAGTTTTGCTGCGCCGCCGTGGTCAGCGGCAAACTGGCCAAGGAAAATCCCGCTGCCGCCGCCAAAGTGACGCGTGCGATGCTCAAAGCCTCGAAATGGGTCGGCGAGAACCCAATGGCCGCAGCCAAGTTGTCGGTCGAAAAGAAATATCTGGCGTCATCGGTCGAGATCAATATCCAGGCGCTTTCCAAACTGAAGTACATTCCGGGAGTCGCGTCATGTCGCACGAGCATCGACCAGGCCGCCGAAGAAATGAAGGTCGCCGGCCTGCTCAAGGAATCGACCGATCCAGCAGCGCTGGCCAAGCGAGCCTGGCTTGACCTGGACGGCGTGACCGACGATTACGTTGAGAAGGTTCAAGTCGCCAAGGTCGACAAAGGCGTCAAGCCGAAGCTGCTCGCCCCGGCGGCGTTCGCCGCGCTCTTCGGCGGCAAAGCATGCTGCGCCTGCTGCTGTATCAAGTGAGTTTCTGCAGGAGACGCGACCAGATTTGTCGGACATGAAAGTTCTCGACGTTGAAACACCGCCAGCGCCCATTGGTCCACCGGCCGACGAAGGCGTCGGCCGCGCGCTACCACAAGGCAAGCGCGCTGCCGTAGTCGCGCTGTTGCCCAGCGCCGCCGTGGCCGTAGCCCTGCTGGTTCATCGGTATTTACCCGACCAACAGGTCTTGCCGATGAGTTGGATCGATGAGTTGCCGGCCTGGCAGCATCCTTATCCCGTGCTGCTGTGGGCGCTGCTGGCGGCGTCTCTGGCCGTTGCCATGGCGCAATATTTGTGGCGAGGTTTGCGGCTTTCGGTTCGATACAACGCCCCGCTGTGGGCCGGCGCATTTGCCGGGCTGACAATTTGGGAGCTGGTGACGCAGAAACTCAACTGGCTGCCGCTGCCTTTTTTTCCCGGTCCCGACATGGTGTTGGCCGGCATGATCAACGATCGCACGATCTTGCTCGAAAGCACGTATCAATCGCTGAAGTTGCTCGCCGCCGGCTACCTGACCGGCATTTTCGCCGGACTGGCGAGCGGCGTGGTGATGGGCTGGTTCCGTCGCGTGAGATACTGGGGCATGCCGGTCTTGAAAGTGCTCGGGCCAATCCCGGCCACGGCTTTGGTTCCCTTGGCGATGATGCTATTCAGCGACTCGTTCGTGGCCGGAATGGCGTTGATTGCTGCGGCGGTCTGGTTTCCCGTCACCATGCTGACGACTTCGGGCATCGCCAATGTCCCGGCGTCGTACTTCGACGTCGCCCGGACCTTGGGCGCCGGGCGCGAATACCTGATCTTTCGCGTCGCGCTGCCTGCCGCGCTGCCCAGCGTATTCATCGGCTTATTCATGGGGCTTGGCGCCGCGTTCCTCACGTTGATTGTCGCCGAGACCGTCGGCGTCGAAGCGGGGCTGGGCTGGTACTTGAAGTGGCAACAAGGCTACGCCGAATATGCGAATGTTTACGCGGCGCTGGTGATTATGGCTGCCTTTTTCTCAAGTCTGATGACATTGTTGTTCCGCGTGCGCGACCGCGTGCTGGGTTGGCAAAAAGGACTGATTCGATGGTAGTCGCCGGCGCCGGGAACAGCGTTAAAGAGGCCTCTTCGCTTGAAATCAAGGGCGTCGGCAAAGCGTTTCGCGCCGCCGACGGTCGTACGACGCCTGCCCTGGAGCGGTTCTCTCTCTCCGTCGGGGCCGGCGAAATGGTATCGCTGATCGGCCCTAGCGGTTGCGGCAAGTCGACCTTGCTCCGTCTCATTGCAGGCCTCGATTCACCGACGACCGGCGAGCTGCGCATCGGCAATCAGCTTATCACCGGCCCCAGCGCCGATCGCGGACTGATGTTCCAGGACGCCAATCTGTTTCCCTGGTTGAGCGTACGGCGCAATATCCAATCGGGATTAGTCGCGCGAGGCCTGCTGCGGGAGCGCGGGCACGAGGTCGAGGAGTTCCTGCGTTTAGTCGGGCTGGATGGCTTCGCCGACGCCTACCCGCATCAACTCTCGGGCGGTATGGCTCAGCGAGCCGCGCTGGCGCGAGCGCTGGTCAATCATCCGCGCGTGCTGCTGCTCGACGAGCCGCTCGGGGCGCTCGATCAGTTCACTCGCATGCGCATGCAGGACGAGGTCTTGCGCGTCTGGCAAGCGCGCGGGACGACAATGTTGCTCGTGACTCATGACATCGACGAGGCAATCTACATGAGCGATCGCATCGCGATCCTCACGCCGCGACCGGGACGCATCGAGCGTGTGATTGAAGTTCGCCTGCCGCGACCCCGTCAGCGCAGCAGCCGCGAGTTCATGGAGTTGCGCGCTAACATTCTGGAACTGCTGCATTTCGCGGGCAGCGTCGCCAACGGCGCGCGTGGCTAGCTGAAGCTCGGCCATTCTCAAGAAGCAGGCCGCCTTGCTCGCCGATACTCGTCTCGAACCTAAGGATCCTATCAGCATTCAGCCGGCAGGACTGCCGAATGGCGGGCGAGCCATGCCTTGCTCGGCGCGCTCGCGCGGCGTCACGCGAATGGCATTTTCGGTCGGCACAATGTGCGAGCCGTAGCGGTTTGCGTAAGCTTTGGTGAACTCAGCGCCGAACAGAAATATCTGGGCCGAGTAATAGAGCCAAATCAAGAGCACGGCCAGAGAGCCGGCCGCTCCGTAAGATGATGCGACGCTGGCGCGACCTAGGTAAAGCCCGATCGCCCATTTCCCCAGCATGAATAATAGCGCCGTGATTAGCGCCCCGAGCCAGACATCTCTCCAGGCGATCTTCGCGTCGGGCAAAAACCGGTAGATCATGGCGAACAACAGCGTAATCACGATCAAAGACACGATCAGGTTGCTGGCCTGAGCGGCGGCGCTCGCGCGGGAACTCAGCAACCAATTCTCAACCGCGGCTAACGCGGCGCTGACTAGCAGCGAAACGAGCAGCAGAAAGGCCGATCCCAGAACCATCGACATCGAAAGCAACCGGTCTCTGAGGAATCCCCACAGGCCGCGCCCCGGCTTCGGCTGCACCTCCCAAATCGTGTTCATGGCGTCCTGCAATTGGCCGAAGACGCCCATGGCGCCGACGAGCAACATGACGGAGCCAATTATGGTCGCCATCACGCCGGAACCATGCTTTTTGCCGCTTACGATCATCGCTTGCACCGCCTTGGCCCCTTCCCCGCCGACCAAGGTCTGCATTTCTGTCGTTACCTGCTTTTCAACGGTCGAGCGATCAAAAACGAGTGCGGCGATCGAGATCACCAAAATTAGCAGCGGCGCCAGCGAGAAGGCGGTGTAGTAAGCCAACGCAGCGCCCAGTCGCGAGGCTCTGTCTTCCACCCATTGTGAGCCCGCATCCTTGAGCACTTGCCAGTAACCGGTGGCATCCATGAGAAGCATCCCTCCGATTGAAAGCGAAACTGCACGTCGGCACGCAATCTTTATGCCGACCGAGGGACGGGTGCTCGCCATGGGCGAACTAGCCGCTTGGCCGCAATACGACAAGGTCACGCGAGTCCGCTGCTTGCACGCAAGCTGAATGCTGGTGGCTGCAGGCCGACCGCGCCGCGCGCCGTGCACTCAAAGTTATCTCAACCGCCCAGCTTGCTGAAGCACAGCGTGCCCGCCGGGACTGCCACAATCGTGCCGACAAGAATTGCGTGCTGGGCGGCACAGCATATGCGTTTGAGCCTCGGGAATTCTCACCAAGAAACCTTATTCAAGCTGAGGTCGGCAATGTTCACGCGGCTGTTTGTATTGACGTGCGGAGCGGTCTTGGCGCTGGGTTGTAACAAGAGCAGTTCCCCTCCTGCTCCCGCTCGCGCCGCGGCAAATACGGATGCGACCGAGCATGCATCTCGCAGCGAGTCGACGGCCGCGCCCGATGCCGCTGCCTCAACCGAGGACGCAACAAGCGAGGCAGCCGGCGACGCCCACGATGCGACCAACACCGGACGCAACAAGCGCGACCGCGATGAACATGCCGTGACGGCCGACAATCAGTCGCAGTCGTCTGCTGACGTCAAAACCAGCGCGGAAATTCGCCGTGCGGTGACCAGCGACAAATCGCTGTCGGTCAACGCGCACAACGTCAAAATCATCGTCCGCGATGGAAAAGTCACGCTCCGCGGCCCGGTCGATAGCGAGGAAGAAAAGACCGCGATTGCGGCCGAGGCGGCGCGTGTCGTCGGCGAGGCAAACGTCGTCGACGAGCTGGAAGTGAAATGAATGGCAGGGAAGTCAATGCGCGTCCGAAACGTACTTCAGAATTAACTTGAACCATTTGCTCAAGGGAGAATTGTCATCATGTCTCGCGCCGTGTTCTGCATTGCCACGAGTGAATCGCAAGCGATTACGATCGTCAACGATTTGAAAGCCGCCGGTTTCTCAAACCAGATTTCCGTACTGCTGCCCGACAAGCAGGGCACGAAGGATTTTGCCCACGAGCACAATACCAAGGCGCCCGAAGGGGCCGTCACGGGTGGCAGCATCGGCGGAGTGCTGGGCGGTGCGATCGGTTGGTTGGCCGGTATCGGCACGCTGGCCATTCCCGGCCTGGGGCCCTTCATTGCCGCGGGACCGATCATGGCCTTGCTCGGCGGCGCCGCCGTCGGCGCGACCGTGGGCGGCATCGCGGGCGCCCTGATCGGCATGGGGATGCCCGAGTTCGAAGCCAAGCAGTACGAAGGCAAGATCCGCGGCGGCAATATCCTGATCTCGGTCAACGCCGAGGACAGCGATGCGGTTGACCGCGTCGAACGGATCTTCGAGAACGCGGGCGCCGAAGACATTGCATCGGCCCCGGAAGCCGCCGTCAAATCGCCCTGATGCTGTCAACGGTTCATTCTCCGGCAGGCGGAAGGCAGCTCCGTCTGCCGGAGAGTTGTCCCGAGCGCCGCCCGGCGGCGTTTAAACGCCTTGCGGCTTGGCCCAGTGATCTTCGCGATACTCGCGGCGTACGAGCTTGTTCGCCTCACTGTCGTCGACGATCTGCTTTCGTTGCGGATCAAAATGGATGATGCGGCCGACGCGCGTGGCGATGTTGCCTAAATGGCAGAGCGCCGTCGAAGGGAAATGCACTTCGATGTCGGCCCGCGGCTGCTTGCCTTCGCGAACGCACTCGATGAAGTTGCGATGATGGGCCACGAGATCGGGCGAGCCCCCTTTGACCTCGTCAATCAACTTGTTGCGCGGGCCGAATACTTTATAGCCTCCTTGCTTGCCAAGCAGCAGCATGCCCTCGGTTCCATAGAAGGCGTTGCCGTTCTCGTATCCTTCTTGCACGTACGGCGACCAGATGCGCTGTTCGAAGATCAATTGCTTCGTGCGTCCTTGCCCCGGGTATTCGAATACCACGTACTGCGTGTCGGGAAACTGTTGATCGTCATCGAAGAAGTACTTGCCCCCCAGCGCCGCGATTCGCGAGGGATGCGTCGTCGCGCCCAGGCCCCAGCGAGCGAGATCGATATCATGCACGCCGTCGTTGCCCATGTCGCCGGCGCCGAACGCGTACCACCAGCGCCAAACGCCCGGCAGCAGGTTCGATTGGTACGGCGTCAGGGGAGCGGGGCCAAGCCATAGATCGTAGTCGAGCGTTGCCGGCGGATCGCTGGGCTTGGCATGACCGATGCTGCGGCGGCGCTGGCTGTTCCACGCCTTGGCGACGAGCACCTCGCCGATTTCGCCCGCGTGCAGTCGTTTTATTGCTTACAAGACGTGCGGCGTGCTGCGGCTTTGCGTGCCGACCTGCATCACGCGCTGGTGCTTTCGCGCCGCTTCGATCATCAACCGCCCTTCGCGCAGGTTGTGCGAACAGGGCTTCTCGACGTACACGTGCTTGCCGGCCTGGCAGGCCAGAATGGCCGCCGGCGCGTGCCAGTGGTCGGGCGTGGCGATCCAAACGGCGTCGATTGCCTTATCGTCGAGCACTCGCCGCAGATCTTTCACCGCCAACGGCGCCTTGCCCGCGGCGCTTTCCACGGTTTTTGCGGCCTGGTCGAGCCGGCTCTGATCGACGTCGCAGACATAAGCGACGCGGACGTCCGCATTGCGGACCAGTTGATTGAGATGGTTGCCTCCCATGCCGCCGACGCCGATCACGCCGATGGCAAGCGGTTCGCTCGCTTCCTTGGCCGCGGCTTCACTTGCCCAACCAAGGGCCGCCGTCGCAGCGACCCCTTGCCCGGTTTGCTTCAGAAACTCCCGACGATTGTTCTCCGACATGATCGCAGGCTCCTGGCTGGTGGCGGACGGCAGTCAATGCGCCGTAAAGCGTCGAGCTAATTCGTCCTCAATGTAGCCCTAGGGCCAGCGCGGCTCAAGAAAACAAGACAATCCGCGCCAGCCGCTCACGACGAACACAAATCGCTTCGCCATCTCGTAGGGCGACCTTCCCAGGTCGCCTAGACCTTGCGTTGGCGTTGACGGCCTGGGAAGGCCGCCCTACGAGAAGTCGGCGTGCGGTCGATTGTCGCAACGCCGAATGATTGCGGAACTCACGGTCGGGCTTTGTGAGGCTTGGATGCCAAGCCGAAGTGCGGCGAGGAAGCGGCGTGGGGCCGATTCGCGGCCGAAGAGAAAATCTCGGCGATTGTCGCGGCGAGCGGCGCCTGCTGAAGCGCTTCGATGCCGCCGGGCAGGCCGATCGACCAGTCGGGCCATTGCTCGTTGGTGGTGTTGGGCATGTTCGGACGCTCGTTGACGGTCAACAAGTCCTCCAATGTCGCCGAGTAAATGAGCGAAGGCGCTCGAGCCAAATGGCGGTACGTCGCGGAGACCCACTTTTCGATCGGCTCGTGATCCGTCATCTCCGTCATTGTGCCGAGCCTTTCTCGCAACCGCTGCATGGCGGCTTCATTCGGGTTCAACCCCAACGAGCGCTGCGCCTCCAGGTCGCTGCCGTTTTGAATTCCCGCCACGGTTGGCAGGTCGTGCGTCGTCACCGCGACCATGGCTTGTTCGGGATATTCTTCGGGAGGCCCTTCTTCCATCCACAGCACGCGATAGGAAAGCATCTTATGTGCGGCCATTTTCTCGCGCACGCCGGGCTCGACCGTGCCGAGATCTTCGCCGACGACGAACGCGCCGGCACGCTGGCTTTCTACCGCGACGATCGCCAATAGCTCGTCGGCGCGGTAGCGAACGAAAGCTCCCTGCTGCGGGCCGACGCCTTGCGGGATCCAAAACAAACGAAACAATCCCATCACATGATCGATGCGCAAGCCCGCCGCATGCCGTAGCGTGGCCCGAATGGTTTCAATAAACGGCCGGTATCCTGCTTCTCGCAATTTATGCGGAATGAACGGCGGCAAACCCCAGTCTTGTCCCTGCGTGTTGTACATGTCGGGCGGGGCGCCGACGGAACAATTCTCCGCCAGCTCGTCTTGCCAGACCCAAGCGTCGGCGCCGCCCGGATCGATGCCGATCGGCAGATCCTGCACGAACGGCATTTCCCCCGCGGCGCGAGCCAGTTGCTCGTCGAGCAGCCACTGCAACCACTGATGATAAGCGAATCGCCGCGGATCGAGTTCGGCCGCGCGGCGGAGGACGGCGTCGTCGGGCCGGCGATACTCTTCTGGCCAACGCCGCCAATCGCCCCCATGTCGCTCGGCCAGGCAGCAGTAAGCGGCGAACTCTTCCAGCGATTTCCCTGCAGCGGCCCGATAATGTTCAAACGCGGCGTCGGAAGTAAATCGCTCCCAGAGTTTTTCCAAGGCTTGCTGCTTGAGACGGAAGACCGCATCGCGGTCGATGGTCCGGTTTTCATTTAACGCGCGACCCGCCTGCGCAAGCGGGCCGAGATCGATTTTCGCTTCCCCGACTCCTGGCGCCTCTTCGACTCGCAGGTAGAGCGGGTTGCGAAAGCGCCGGCTGCTAGGATAGTACGGACTCGGCTGCTGCGGCGTAATCGGCGCCACGGCATGCAGCGGATTGACCAGCAACATTCCGGCGCCCAGACTGTCGGACCACCGGGCGATTTGCCTGAGATCAGCGAAATCGCCGATGCCCCAACTCTCTTTCGATCGCGCCGCATACAGCTGCACCGCCCAACCCCACAGCGGCTCAGCCGGGAGCACGCACTCGCCCGGACTGACGATCAGCATCGTTTCCGCGTCGTCGCCGTTTCTGCGGAAGCGGTGGTAACCGAACGGCAGATCCTCGGGCAGGCGATTGCGGATGTTAAGCGACGTTCCATCCTCGAGTGTTAGCCGCCCCTCGGCTCCGAGCGAACGAGACTCGCCGGGACGAAGTACAAACACTGCCGCTTCTCCGTGGCGAGGCGGCGCTTGTTCGTCGGCTCGCATGGCATGCAGAATGGCGCGGCGAGTGTTAGACGATGTCTCATGCCACTGCTGGCTGACATCCTGGTACCGTTGAACAATTCCCCACTCGTCCGTGTCCATTGGGCCGCCTTCTATCCGTCGGGGCATAAAAAAACCTCTCGCATGACTTGCATGCCAGAGGCTGCCGAAACCTGATCTCGTTGCGACCTGCCGCCGGGGTTGTCGCCATAGGCAATCTAGGAAGAGGGCGTCGTCGAGTCAAGAAAACTGGTGGTAAGTCCTTATTCTCCAATGAGATGCGAATCGCATGCGACTTTTGTATCCGGAGCGGCGCTGCCGCACTAAACGACGGATGCTCTGCAGTTTAAGCAAGCTCGGTCGAACGGCGCCGAATCCGACTCGTCCCTCTTTCAGAAAACTGCCGACGTCCTATAATGACGGACTTCGATAATTTTGGATTCTGCCGGATTAAGGAACGGTGCGAGCTATGCCCAAGCAAAAGACTCATAAGGCCACCAAGAAGCGTTTCCGCCTGTCAGCCACGGGCAAGGCCATGCACCGCTCGGCCGGCACCAGCCACTTGGCTGCGGGCATGTCGAAAAAGCGTCGTCGCAACCTGCGCGGAACCAAGGCCACGGTGACCTTGGAATCGAAGCGGGTCGCCCGATCGCTTTGCGGCAACAGCTATTAAGCCAATCGCGGGTTAAGCGATCGGCCTGCGCCAAGCAGCAGCTGGCAACATTACTTAGAGCGGAACGGGCAAAACACAACGCTGGGCGGCTCCATGGAGTCGGCCGGGGCCTTGATTCCGTAGGAAGGATTGATCAGCCATGAGGTCAATGAAAGGTGCGGCGCGGACGCAAGCCAAGAAGCGTTTGTTCCGCAAGGTCAAAGGTTATCGCGGGGGCCGCGGCGGTTTGTTTCGCTCGGCCAAGGAAACGTTGGTCCGCGCCGGCGTTTACGCGTTTCGTGATCGCCGCGCACGCAAGCGAGATTTCCGCAGCCTGTGGATCATCCGCATCAACGCCGCCGTTCGCGAACGCGGGCTGCGCTACAGCGAGTTCATCCACGGCTTGAAC
>JAICIG010000222.1 GCA_025924495.1 Pirellulales bacterium
CAGGCTCTCTTGATCTTTCATGCGACCATAGAGCTTGGCGAACATCTGATAGGGGTCGTCGAGCGGGGCGATTGGCTTGTTTGGCCCGGCGTAAATCATGCGGGTCCAGGTATCGGCCCGTTCCGGCACGACCACGCCAAATTCCAACGAGCCGAAGCGCGTGCGGGTCTCGGGCCGCGATTGCAAAAAGTTCTTGATTTCCTGGTCGATGGAAATGCCGCTCGACCATCCGGCGGGCGTGTCGGAGCCGCCTTGAATATTGCCCGGAAACAACTCGACGCCGGTCAGCAAACAGCCCATGCCGCGCATGTGGTTGTCGCCATCGCCGCGCACCTTGTCGCAGACGCCGTGCAGCACGAGCATCTTGTCGCGGAAGGCTTCCAGCGGCTTGAGGCTCTCTTTGATCGTGAACTGATCTCCTTCCTCGTCGGGCCAGAACTGGGTTGGCACGACGCCGTTGGGACTGAACACGACCACCAGCCGCTGCTTGCGGCCTTGCGTATTGGCAAAGCCCAGGCTGGGCAGGTTCCAAACGAAAGGAGCGGCGGCGGCGCCAAGACCGAGGCGGCGGATGAATTCGCGTCGTGTGCTGTTGCGGGCCATGTTGCTTCCTGAAGTTCAGCGAGTCGGACTGGGGGCTAGGGCGGAAGTCGCCGTCAAGTCTACCAATAATCGGCGGATATTATAACCGCTTTCGGCGAACGTGCGCCTGAGCGGTTCAGGCTGGTCAGCCCCGTAAGCGCGGATCGGCTGCTTGACGAAATAGTGAAATAGTTGCTCGACAAAAGCCGCGTGGGTTTCGTCGCAGTTGGCCAAAAACAAGGCCATTTGGCGTACGCCGTGGAACTCGGCTCTTTGCCCGGCCAGGGTCTCGTAGTAGCCCAGGTCGTCGATTGGCTTGCCCTTTTCCTCGCTTCGATATCGGCCGACGGCGTCGTAGTGTTCCAGCGAAAAGCCGAGCGGATTGATCATTTCATGGCACGTCTGGCACGAGGTGGGGCTGGTCTGCAAAATCACCCGTTCGCGCGTCGTCAGGCCGGCGTGCAAGTCGGGGCTGAGCGGAGCGACGGCTTCCGGAGGCGGCCGCAATGCTCGGCCCAACAGACTGCGGAAAATAAATACGCCGCGATGGATGGGCGAACTTGTCTGGTGGTAGGCGAAGCTCGACAGCAGAAACGGATGCGAAAGCAAACCCGCGCGCTGCTGCGGGTCGAGCGCAACTTTTTGAAACGGCGCCTCGGGCGGCAGGTTTGCGCCGTAGAACGGCGCCAGGCGGCCGTTCAGGAACAGAAAGTCGGCCAGCAGCAACTGGCGGAAGTCCGACGTTTCGCCATTCCAGACGACGTCGTCCAGGAACAAATCGAGCGAGTCGCGCAGGTCGGAGGCGACCGTCTCATTGAAGTCGGGAAACAATGTCCCATCCTTCGACAGATCGTCGGCGCGATCGACTCGCAACCACTGGTGGAAGAAGTCGTGCAGCTTGGCTCGCGTCCGCAAGTCGCCGAGCATGCGTTCGGCCTGTTGCGCGATCTGATCGCGCGCACTGAGTTGACCGCGGCCCGCGGCTTCGAGCAGTTGTCTGTCGGGCAAGGAATCCCACAAGTACAGCGACATCCGCGAGGCAATATCGTACGCGTCGTTACCGCCGGTCTCGTGGTAGAGAAAACGAGGCGACTTGAGCGTCAACAGCACGACTTTCTTGACGGCGGCGTTCAAGTCGGTTGGATTTTGAAAATACCGATCGACGAAGAACGTCATTTGCTCGTCGTTCAGCGGTCGCCGCAGCGCCCGTTCGGCAAAGTGGCGACAATAATCTTGCACCCGTTGCGGTCGATCTGGCGCGTCGTCCTTGACGCCGGCCAATCGCGATAGATTCTTCGTCACGTGGCTGGCGACTTCGATGGCCGCATAGGTCGTTGCCTGATCCCAGGCCTTTGAGATCGACGCGCCGCGCTCGTAACCCGTGCTGCGATCGTCGGGCGGGAAGGCAGTCTGAATCACCAGCGTTTCCGAGCCGCGGTTGGGCGACAGGCAACGCTCGGGAACCGGTTGGACCACGCGATGCGGCGGTTTCCAGAGCAGCGAAATGGAGGCAGTCTTCTCTTTTGCTTCCTTCGATTTGAAGAACTCCAATCGCAAGGGATAAACGCGACCGCCGAGCAATTGAATCGCCTCGCGGTGTTCCGTCTCGTCGCCCGACTTGACCCAGGCGTCGATCAGCGGCGTCGCCGGATCGTTAAGGAACAGCTTAGCGCCGTTTTCCGTTTTGAGGATGAACTCGTATTCGCCCGTTTCCGGCGCCAGGAGCGAGCCTTCCCAGCGGATCGAGAATTCGTTGGCGTCGATCTTCTCAGGCAGCGGGCCGGCTTCGCCAAAGTGGAAATTGACCGTCGGATCGCGCCGTTCCAGCACGCGCTTGTCGCCGCGGAAATGCTTCGCATTGAAATATTCGCCTCGCAAACCGTGCTCGTTGTCCCAACGCGGCGGGTCGCCGATGCTCATCAGGTCGGCAATCATGTTGCGATACTGTCGAACTGTCAGCCGAGCCAGCTCGACGCGCGGGCGGTGAATCCGGGCCTGAGCGGCCTTGGAATAGAAGGCGTCATAGATATATGCCGCGACCTTCTCTGCGTCCTCGCCCACGCATGACTCGGGATCGTCCTCGGGCATGGTCTCGGAAATGACCTTCGCCAAATCCTTAATCGGGCGATCGCCAATCAGCGGTTTCGCGTCGCTATCGTTTCCCCCTTCGCCGGTCGCCCCGTGGCACTTGAGACACTTTTGTTGGTAGATCTGCTCGCCCGTCGGACCTTCGGCCGCATCGCTCGAGTCGGAGAGCAGGCAACAGGAAAGAAGAAACGCGAGAACGCAAGTTCGCGCTTGGTCGGCGTAAGACGGCAGCATGGGTTCCAACAGAAAATCGATTGAATCAGGCAGGCGGGAAGAGCTTCGGCGATAGGGGTCGCGGAAACCCGGTAGGCGGATTCGAAACTCGGGCAGGCGCCAACAAGCCCCGGCATGAAAGCTCCTGTATGCGGCCATCGCGACCGCCAGACGACAGTGCCATTCTATACTCAAGCTGCCGGGTTTGTCCAATCTGCGATGCCCCGCAAGTGCTATGTCTACCCGCGGTTACGCCCACACCCCTCGCTCGACGCACTCGCGTCTCACTTGCGAAAAGATTGCTGGCCCAACCAACTGTGTGCTTGGTGACATCGAAGAAGTCTGCCGCTGCCCGGCGACTCCACGCCACAAGAGCGTCCGGCAATTTCTGGTTCGCGCGGATTTTAATGAACCTCGTGCGGCGAATCTGCAAAGTCTGCCTGGCGATTGCCTCTTGCGGTATACTTCAGCCCCGCGCCGCGCTTGGAACGACCCGGCGCACCATGTCTTGCCGGCCGAACGCGGCGTGCGGCGACAAGAAAAAAGGCGTCTTCGTTCGTTGTTCTTTTCGCACCAGCCTCGCGGCCGCCGATGCACAATGTGGAACTCATTCTGACGCTCACCGGCGCCTTGGCGGCGGCGCTCGTGCTGGGGTACATCACCCAGCGGCTCGGGCTGTCGCCGATTGTCGGCTATCTGATCGCCGGCATTATGGTGGGCGAGAACACGCCCGGCTTCGTGGCAAATCCAGAATTGGCCAACCAGCTTGCCGAGATTGGCGTCGTGTTGTTGATGTTCGGCGTCGGTTTGCATTTTCATCTTAAGGAACTTGTCGCCGTCCGGCAGATTGCCATCCCGGGCGCCCTGGGCCAGAGCTTGGTCGCCACGGCGCTCGGCGCGATCGCCGCCTATTGGCTGGGCTTCGGCTGGCAGGCTGGCATTGTGTTCGGGTTGGCGATCTCGGTTGCCAGCACGGTGGTGCTGACTCGGGTGCTGGCCGATAACCATGATTTGCACACGCCGGTCGGACACATCGCCGTCGGCTGGCTGGTTGTCGAAGACCTGTTTACGGTCCTGGTCCTGGTCGTCATGCCGGCCCTGTTCGGAGGCAAGCAGGCGGGCGCCGGAGAATTGGCGCTGGCGCTCGCAATCGCCGGGCTGAAGATCGGCATCCTGGTGGCGTTCACCTTTGTGGTCGGCGGCCGCGCCATTCCGTGGCTGCTGGACTTTGTCGCGCGGACCCGCTCGCGCGAGTTATTCACGCTGACAATTCTTGTCATCGCGCTCGGCATCGCGGTAGGGTCGGCGGGACTGTTCGGCGTGTCGATGGCGCTGGGAGCTTTTCTTGCCGGCATGGTCGTCGGCCGGTCGGAATTCAGCGTGCGTGCCGCTTCGGAGGCATTGCCGATGCGCGATGCCTTTGCCGTACTGTTCTTTGTTTCAGTCGGAATGCTGTTCGACCCGCGCCAAGTGTTGACGGCCCCGTGGCTGACGCTGATCTCGATCTTGATCGTCGTCGTCGGCAAACCTCTGGCGGCATTCGCGATTACCTTGGTGCTCGGTCGCCCTGTGAAAGTCGCCCTGGCGGTGGCTGCCGCGCTGGCGCAAATCGGCGAGTTCTCGTTCATTCTCGGCACGTTGGGCAAAGAATTGGGCGTGATCAATGAGCGGATGACGAATTGCCTCGTGGCCTGCGCGATTGTTTCGATTTCGATCAATCCGATTCTCTACCGGCTCGTCCGCCCGCTCGAAGCCTGGGCGTCGCGCCGGCCGAGGCTATGGCGATGGCTCAATCGCCGCGTCCCGCCCGCAGTTGCCTCGCCGGGCAAGACGGACGGGGACCAAGAACCTGCCGTCAACCCGCGCCATCGTGCGATTATTATTGGCTATGGACCGGTCGGCGGCACGCTGGCTCGTTTGCTGAGCGACAACGGCATCGATCCGGTCGTGATCGAGATGAATCTCGACACGGTGCGCCGCTTGAAAGAAGAGGGCCGCGAGGCAGTTTACGGCGACGCCAGCCACCAGGAGACCCTTGAAGCCGCCGGCGTCGATCGCGCCGCCAACCTGATTCTGAGTGCTTCTGGCATGCAGGCGAGCGCCGAAGTCATTCGCCTGGCGCGCGAACTCAATCCGAAGATTCGGATTTTGGTCCGCACGGCTTATTTGCGCGAGGCGTCCGAATTGGAAGCGGCCGGAGCCGACGCGGTGTTTTCCGAAGAAGGAGAAGTGGCGCTGGCCATGAACCAGTCGGTGCTCAAGCAGCTCGGCGCTACCCCCGAGCAGATCGATCGCGAACGTGAGCGACTACAAGCGGATCTCTTCGCCTCGATCCCAAAGGCGACTGCGTCTCGTCGATGATCACGGCGGCGCCATCGCCCTTGCCGTGAAGTCTCGTCGGTACTATTTCACGTCGAAGGGCAGCATCGCCTCTTCGCCGATGATCCGCTCGGTGACTGGCTTCAATTCGTCGACCTCGAAGGGGCGGCCAATGCTGTTGCCCGCCAGATCTTCAAGCGTCTTGGCGACGACGATTTGGTAACGGCCTGCTTTCCAGCGATCTTGCGAAGGCCGGAAGCGCCAGCGCGTTTCACCGCGATCAATGGAGACTTCGCCGCTCAATCGCTGGCCCTCCGCCGTTTGCACCGAGAGCACTCGTTCGAGCATCGCTTCGTCGAGCGATTCGGGAAAACGCAGTTCGAGCGGTTCGTTCGATCCGGCCGCCGGAGAACGGAGCTTCCAGTTGGCGGGGTCGGGCGGCGAATTGTCCGGGGGCCCGACGGTGAAGGTCTTGCGAAAGCCGGCGACGAGAGGCCGGCCGGCGGCATCTTGCCAGGCACGATCGACGACCAGCGTGTACGTCTTGCCTTCTTCAAGCACGGGGCCGGCTTCTTCGCGCGGCTTTAAACCTCGCTTGATTCGGCCCGGGTCGAACAACAGCGTAAAGCGGCGGCCGCTCGGATTCCAAAGTTCTTCGCCAAGTTCCAAAAACGGCAGGTCGATCGGTTTGCCTTCGGCATCGAGCAGTTGCAAATGATCATAGGCCTGGCCGCGGGCCATTGGCCCGGAAAAGTGCACGTAGAATTTGAGTTGGTTTTCCGGCAAACGGTCGCTGGTTGGGTAAACAGCGGTAATCTCCGTGCGCTCTGACAGGGGCGCTGCCTTGATCTCGAATTCCTTCAGCAGCGGCGGCTCCGCGGAACTGACACGAAAGACCGCTCGATAGTGCACGCCGGCTTCAAGCGGATACCGTGGCTGAAATCGCAGGACGCTATCTCGGACGGCATAGCTGCCCGCCATTGGCGTTTTCGTCGCGACGTCGCTCGCTTTACCGGCCGGTTGAGAGTTACTCGGTTGAGCAGGAACGACATAGACGGCGAATGTGGAAGTCCATGTTGAATCCTCTTGAGAAATCTGCGCGAACTTAGCGAGCGCCGCCGAGGGAAGGCCGGAGACTTCGAACGCTTGTCTCCCCTCCTCAGTTTCGATCAAGCGGATTCGCGTTGACGACGTTTCCTCGGCAGCGTGTGCGCTTGGCGTCAACACGCGATCGTCACTGCTGGAAACGGCCATCAACAGACCGAGAATGAGCAAACCACAGCTAACCGTCGCCGGTCGACACATGCGAAAGACCTGAGCAGGAAGAGGGGCCGAGCGCGACGCGCCGCAGGCTGATGTCTGCGGCGCGTCGGGCGGCTAGACCGAAGCCCGGCCGCCTGGTGGCCGTCCAGGCGGCAGGTACAAAAATGATCTACGCCAAGCGCGTACGACTACGGCAGTTCTACCGTTTGCAGGTTGAACTGGCCCGCATCGTTACGGACAAGCAACAAAGCACGATCCTGATCGTACTTGTCCAGGTGCTGAACTCCCTTCAGGCTGTCGATCGTCTGATAGACGATGCCCGCTTTGTCGGGAATCTGCTGCGTGATGCCTTTGGCCTTGTCGAAGTCCTGCGTCGGAATCTTCATTACGCCGCGAGCGCTATTGGCCATCAGTAGCCAGTCGGAGCCATCCTTCTTGTAAACGACCATGTCGAGCGGCCGATTGCGGTTGCCGAGCTCGGCAATCGTCGTGCCCTTGACCTTCTGGCCGGGTGTCAGAGCCGAGACAGGAATCTTCACCAGTGGCGTGCAAGTGTAGGCGGCCAGCAAGTAGTCTTGGCCGGCGATGTTGTAGGAAGCAAAGGTTCGCACCGGGGATTGCGTTTCGAACTTGCCGTGCGCTCCATGGTAGATTTCGATACTGGCGCCCGCATCGGTCTTGGAGAAGGGGAAAGGAATCGAGCGCAGGTTCGAGGAGAACTCCTCGTTCGACAAGCCGGCGACGAAGACGCGGCCGTCGACATAGGCCAGATCTGTAATCGATTCTTGTCGCTGGCTATTTCCGCGGCGGTCTTTGGCGTCGGCGCTGGGAGCATTGGGCAACTCGGCCTTGCCGTACTTGACCTTCTCGAGCGATAAATCAGACAGTTTTCCGGTCGTGTCGATGCGAACGATGGCCGGCGCGGCGTCGGGACCGCGACCGCGCGAAACGGAGAAGTAAGCCGTGCCCGACGCCGGATTGACGGCCAGATCATTGATCAAGATCTTGTCCGGCGTCGTTCCCAGCAGCGAGGCGATTTTCTCGTCGACCTGTTCGACGTTGAGCGGACCTCGCGAGGATTTTTCTGAGCGGTCGCCCGTATCGATGGCAAAGATGGCGGCCCCCTGCGGATCGCCGACGAACAACACGCCGTCGGGGCCAAAGGCCAACGGCCCTGCCGACTTCAAGTCGGGCGCGCCTTGCTTGTCGAGCCCTTGGGAAAGACTGTCGGCGTGTAGGGCGGTTGCCGCCGCCAGCAGGATGGCGAAGGCGGCGCCAAAGTTACGCATCGCATGCAACATATTGCGTCCTTTCTCGAATGAGTTCGTTCAGTCAGACGCGGCATTACCGTGACCGCTCGGTTCCCGGCGCGATACAGTATAAGTGTTGTTCGGTGCGCAGGAAGAGTCGACCGCCGGAAATTGCCGGAGAGGCGAGCGTGTATTCGGCCAGGCGGTTGGTTGCCAGCAGCCCGAATTCGGCGCCGGCTCGCACGACGTAGGTCGTCCCCTCCTCGTTGGTAACAAAAACCTTGCCGTCTCCCGCGACGCTGGAAGCTGTGAATTTACCCTCCAATCGGCGGCGGTAGGCGACTTTTCCATCGGCCGCCTGATAGCAGGTCAAAACACCGGCCTCGTTATGCACGTAGAGACGATCTTGATAAAGGATTGGCGAGCAGACGTACGGGCCGCCTGACTCGACCTGCCAGACGCTGCGGACGGACCAGCCTTTGTCGTCGCGAATCGGCTTGACCGCGACCACCGGTCCGTTCTTGCCCGATGCGGCGAAGATCACGCTGCTGCCAACCACCGGGCTGGGCGCGACCCAGCCAGTCATGCCGGGGAATTTCCAGAGCAACTTTCCTGAGGCAGGATCGTAGGCCCGCAGTTCATCTTGGCCGTTCACAATGAGCTGCCGCGAATCGTCGAACGACGCCAGCACCGGAGTGCTCCACGAGCGGTACAAATCTCGTCGCGCAGTTTTCCAGCATTCGCTGCCGTCGGAGAGCTTGACCGCCAACAGAAAGGAATCAAACGAACTGAATCGGTCGCCATCGTGATCGCAGACAGCGAAGACGCGATCGCCGTCAATGATCGGCGAACTGGCCAGTCCAAGTTCCGATTCGAACTGGCCCAACTTGACGTGCCAGAGCCGTTGCCCCGCGTTGTCGTAGCAAACGAGCCCCGCGCGGCCGAACATGGCGACGACCTTGCCATCCGCTGCCGCTGGAGTCGCGGCGGCATGGCCGGTCATCGAAGATGCGACCTCCGGGTCGTCGTCTTCGATCTCGCGCGTCCAGAGCAGCCGGCCGTCGCGGCGATCGAGGCAGTGCGTCAACCGCCGCGCGCCGTTTTCCAGGCTGGAGGTTACGAACAGGCAGTCGCCGGCGACGATCGGCGAAGAAAAGCCCGCTCCTGGAATCGCTGCCTTCCAGCCGATGTTGGTCGTCGGTCCCCAGTCGACCGGCAGCGGCGATTCGCTCGAGACGGCATTGCCCTCCGGACCGCGCCAGCGAGGCCAGTCTTCGGCTCCGCACGTGGCTGACGCCACAATCAATAAAACAACAGCCAGCATGCCACGCAACATAGAGCCTTCTCGCCTCAAATCTCCTAGCCGCCAGCAATCGGGCCGACGCCGGAAGAGAACACGATCGTACCTCGCACGAGAGCGGCGAGCAAAGTGCGCCGGGCGCGGTAATAGCGGTAATAGTCTGACGGAGAATGGCCGAACCCAGAGCTCGGCAGAACGCGTAACTTCGTGGCGGCAGCCTAACATCTGTGATGGCGCAAGTCGCCTTGCCGGGTATCCTGGAGTTGCCGACGCTGAGGCAGGTTGATGTCACCCGCCAGGCGCCACGAGTGGAAGATGACGTTCCCCTGCAACGTATCACGCGGCCAGGAGAAATCTCATGCTTTCTATCGGAGATACCCGAGCGCAGCACCACTGCCAGGGGTTCTCGCGCCGCGATTTCCTACGCGTCGGGACGCTCGGCCTGGGCGGTTTGTCGTTGGCCGGAATGCTCGAGAGCCGCGCCCGCGCGGGTGCAAGTGCGAACGCGTTGACGGGCAAATCCGTCGTCCTGCTGTTCTTGCAGGGCGGCGCCCCGCACATCGAGTTCTTCGACCCGAAGATGACCGCCCCGCAGGAGATTCGCAGCGTTACTGGCGAAGTGCAGACTCGCATTCCCGGCATCACCTTCGGCGGCACATTCCCGAAATTAGCGTCGCTCGCGGATCGATTCACTTTGGTCCGGTCTTATGGCTCCGGCAATACCGAGCACTCCTACGGGCGCACCGTTTCCGGCGGCGACGCCAAAGGCGCCTCGATGAGCGCCATCTACGCGCGCGTGCGCGGTCCTAATCATCCAGTATCCGGGTTGCCGACGAATGTGCTCGTGTTGCCCGAGGCGGTGCAGGAGGGTTTGAAGTCCGAAAGCAATTTCGAAACCTCCGCATTGCCAACGCTGACTCAACCCGGCGCCTTGGGCGCGACTTACGCGGCGTTCAATCCGAGCGGGGGCGGCGACTTGAAGCAGGACATGGAGTTAAGGTTGCCTGCAGCGCGGTTGGAGGACCGGCGCGTGTTGCTGAGGCATCTCGATCAGGCTCTGCGCAAGTCGGATGCATCGCAGGCCGCCGAAAGCGTTTCCTTTTATCAACGCCAAGCGTTCGAGGTCATTACCCGCGGCGTGGCCGAGGCGTTCGATGTCGCGCAGGAAGACCCCACGACGATCGCCCGCTACGATACGAGCGGCTTGTTCCGTAGCGAAGAGCTGACGCGCTGGTACGACATGCGGCGGGCATCCAATCAACTCGGCCGCCAGATGTTATTGGCTCGACGGTTGTGCGAAGCGGGCTGCGGATTCGTCACCGTGTCGGATTGCGGCTGGGATTACCATGCCAATGGCAACAGTCCGAAACACATGGCGGGCATCTACATGATGGGCCGGCAGGTTGACCATGCGGTCAGCGCCTTCATCGAAGACGTGCGAGAGCGAGGCCTGGAAGACAAAATCCTCTTGGTCGTGACCGGAGAAATGGGTCGCACGCCACGACTGAATGGCAACGGCGGGCGAGATCATTATGGCGAGCTCACGCCGCTGCTGCTCTTCGGCGGCGGGTTAAAGATGGGACAAGTCATTGGCCAGACCGACAGTCAGGCGGCTCGGCCTTTGACGGAACCCTATCGTCCCGAGCACCTGCTGGCGACGGTGATGCACACTCTGTTTGACGTCAGCCTGCTGCGACTCGTCCCGGGATTGCCGCGAGAAATCTTGCAAGCGGCCGAGAGCGGCAAGCCCATCGATTACCTCTGAGAACGCCGCCAGCGGGCTTGCTCCGATCGGAGCATGCTAACGGTGAGCGTAGCCGCCTTGATAGCAACCTTACGGTTATCTTCAGGGCTGACTTTTGGTTCGCCCTAATGAACTCCGGATAACGCTATGGCGGTTGCGCGGATTCTGGTGAGGACTCAGCGCCGCGGCGCTTCGGCCTCCAGCGTTCCGCTCGGGGGCGGCGGCAGCGCCAGCTTGGGGGATGGCGCAGCCTCTAGCAAGCTGACATACTCTTGCACAAAATGATGTGTCGCCTTGAATTCGGGTTGCTGCCAAAGGGTCTGATACTGTGGGTCGTCGGCGATCGTATCAAAGCGTTTGAGCGCCGCCTTCAATGCCGCCACGTCGGCGGGCTGTCGAGCGTCTCCAAAACTGGCGGGCAAGCCGAAGTAAGCAGTCCATCGTTGATCGAGCCGTGCGTAGAGGCGATCGACGGCGCGGACGGCCGCTTGCCTTGCAACTTCCAGATCGTCTTGGGGGCCGGGCGTCGGCAGACCCTGTTCCGGCAGACCGATGGCCGCAGGCGTCGCGGTCATTTTTCCCAGCAAGTTCGCCAAGGAAATCGCGGGCTCTGGAATCACGCCCGGCTCGCCGGTCACCGACGTGCGGTAATAGGCCGCGTTATTCGCTGGATCAACGTTCAACACGCTGCCGCCGAGCGAAACGCCGGCAAACAGACCGCGGCTGCGCGAGTAGGAGAGGATCTCCGCCTTCAGTTTAGCGTCGGTGGATGCTTCGGCGCGCCGTCCGACCGGACCCGCGGCAACTGCGGCATCGGCGCCGAGCGTAAACTTGCCGTTCAAAAGGCCATCGACGCTTTTCTTCGTTCTAAAGACCAGGATCACGTCGGTCGCCTGAGCGCCGGCTTGCCAACCGATGCTGCCGCCGGTCAACGTAATGAATTTTGGCAAACTCCAAGCATTATTTTCCTGGCGGATGAGCACGACGCCGCGGCCTCGCTGGACTCCGCCGACAAAGCCGATCTTGATGACATCGGGAACAATGGCCACGCCATAAGCATCCGCCAGCAACGATTCAGGAATTCCTCTCGCCGGGATGGTCATGACCTCGCCCAGGACTGCCGTCGCGGATTCGATGATGGCCGCTTCGCGCGTTTGCGCCGTGCAGATCGCAACAGGCAGCGTTGTCCACAAGATCACGGCCGGACAAATCCTTAAGAACATCAACTTCCTCCGTGCAGCATGCCTGATTGGCGGGTCTCGGCGGCCCCGGGGCCAACGGCCGACCCGCGCGATCGTAACCGCCGACCTTGCGCGCGGACAACCCCACTCTGCCCATTGGACATGGCAAAGCTTAAGATGCTAGCAGCGCGGAACCGACTTTCCTGTGCATACGGCGCCGCGGCATTGGGTTTGGCCGCTAGCGCCGACATTGACGTTAGCTGAACCTTACGAGGACGAATCCAGCATAAGGAGCCTCACTATGGCTGCCCCCGCCACGGGATTTCCCTTCTTTCTTTCTCATCTGCAGCAGGAGACACAGCGGCTGCGCAGCAACTGGGGCTGGTTGGTCGCCTTGGGGGTCCTCTTGATCGTGGCAGGCGTGGTCGCCATCAGTTTCCCGATCGTGGCGACCATGACCACGATGATCGTTTTGGGATTCTTGTTATTGTTCGCCGCCGCCGTCGAAATCGGCAGTGCCATTTGGGCGCGTGGCTGGGAAGGGTTCTTCGTTCATTTGCTGCTCGGGTTGTTGTACCTGTTCGTCGGCTTTGTGGTGATCGAACGTCCCGACATTGGCGCCGCCGGCTACACCTTGATGCTGGCAGTGTTTTTCGTGGCGGGAGGCTTGCTGCGCATCATCTTCGCCTTGAGCGGACGCTTTTCCGGGTGGGGCTGGACGGCGTTCAGCGGACTGATTGCCTTCGTCCTGGGCATACTGATTTGGCGCGACATGCCCGAAGCGGAGCTATGGGTGATCGGCACGTTCGTTGGCATCGATTTGATCTTTAACGGCTGGTCGTGGGTCATGCTGGGGCTGGCGCTGCGAAGCATTCCGCCCGCCGGTAGAGAGCCGTAAGCCGGCAAGAGCACACGAGGAAGCGCTCTCGCGGGAAATGCGAGGCAGTCTGAGATTCACTCGGC
>JAICIG010000223.1 GCA_025924495.1 Pirellulales bacterium
ATGAGAACTGTTGCGATTTATTGATTTCGGATCTGGAAATGCCAGGCGTAAGCGGTCTGGAAATGCTCCGCTATGCGAAATCTCGGAATGCCTGGACGCAGGTGATCTTTGTCACGGCCCATTCCACGTGGGACAAACTTTCCGAAGCCATCGAATTTGGCGCCAGCGACTACTTGCTCAAGCCAATCGACCATGACGAAATTATCGCACTGTTGAATCAACAGTACATTCGTTGCGCTCGCTGGCAAAATGCAGTTCTTGGCACCCTGCAAGCCGCCGAATCAGGGTGGTAACACCGCCTTACCGAGCTTCGCCGGCTTGGCGCGAGGCGCTTCTCGTAGGCGCGCGGAAACGCTCGGTCGAAAGAATTGCCTGCATGAAATGTTCGCCAAGCGCCGATTAGTTGCGTTCTCGCAATTCTGACACTAGGATTGCAGAAGAGCACGACGAACATGGTTCTTCGTTCGTCGGCTCGGTTCGCAGGGCGGCTCCCATGCATTTCTGCCTTCGCACGCTGCCGGTTTTGACTGGCTGCATTTTGGCCTCTCTAGGGGGCGGTTTCGCAATTGGCGGCGAGCGCGACTCAGCGGCGAAATCGCCGGAATCGGCAGCCAAAGCAGCAGGACAATCCCTGGCGGGCGGATCTTCGCTGTTTACGTGGCTGCCGAAAACTCTGACGAGCGCGGTCTCGACGCCGATGGGCGACGAGCAGCAAAAACAGTTGTTCTCCTCGCTGCTCGATCACATGCGGGTGCATGTTTCGGCTCGCCTGCTTGACCGATTGACTCAACAATCGCTGGATCGCGAGTTTCCCATCGAGGACGCCATATTAGGCGTGGAGTTCGCGGGGCGCGCCAAGTCGACGAGCACGATGCGCGTGCAGTTGGCGCCGGACGACGAGCGCGCGGTATTCGAAGTTGTTCTGGCCGGGGTCGTGAAATCGCAGACCATCGGCAAAGCGGGACCCGTGCGTCTGCATTGCCAAGGAGTCACCCGATTTACCGCCTCGAAACGCTTCCACCTGACCGACGAAGGGCTGATTGCTTTGCCTGTCCAATGCAAAGCCGAGACGACTTCGACGGTTACGGACATCACCAGCGATTTGCCTGGTTTGCGCGGCCGCGTTGCCACGCGAATCGCGTGGCGCCGCAGCGAACAGACGCACGACGAAGCGGAGAGAATCTCTGCTGAGCACCATGAAGCGAGCATCTCGCGGCTCTTCGATGAAGAAATGTCGCGGCTCGAAGCCGCAGTAGAAACAGCTTTGGCGAACGAATTCTTGCGCGGCGGTTCCGGCAATCATCCTCAGCGTCGCCGGTTCCACTTTCACACTTCGCGAGATTATCTCTGCATCGCCAGCTCATGCGGCAAGGAGCAGGGGCCGCTGCCTCCTGAGCCGAAGGCCGACACGCTGGCGAAGCTCTGGCTGCCCACGGCGCTGATCGATTTGCCGCTAGCGCTGAACGCCTTGCAAGCGGCGCAGAGTCGGAGCCCCGACCAGCTCTGGCGCGAGCTTACCGGCCGCGAATGGCGGCCGCTTGCTTCCCAGGCGAAGGCCCCAGCAAGTGTTGCGAATGCGAACCGCCCCGAGCCGCCGGTGGCCGTTAATGTAGGCCTGGAAAATGGTTGGCTCAGTCTGAGCATGCAGCCGCGCTAGGGCCGGCGCCTGGGCGGAGACGTCGGCGCGCTTCGCCGGCCAACTACCACTTCAGGCCGAATTGCTCGCCGCCACTCGCTCGACCCGTGCCCCCTTTGAGCTGCCCTTTAAATTGCGGCAATGGCGCCGGCGGCTCTTCGGCCTCCGGGGCTTCCGGTTCCGCCTTCTTGGCGGGCTGTGGCTTGGCCAGCAGGGCTTTCATCGACAGACTAATCCGCTGCTGTTCGGTATCGATCGACAGCACCTTCACTTCGACTTCCTGGTCAATCGACACCACGTCACTGGCGCGCCATACGCGGCCATGCGACAGCTCGGAGATGTGCACCAGCCCCTCGATGCCCGGCTCCAGCTCGACGAATGCTCCGAAGTCCATGATCTTGGTCACCTTGCCCTGGTGAGTGCTGGTGACCGGGTACTTCTGCGCGACCGTCGCCCAGGGATTCTCAGTCAGGTCGCGGAAAGCAAGACTGATCTTGCCTGTCTCGGCGTCGATCTTTTTGACTTTGACCTTGATTGGCTGGCCAACCGTGAGCACCTCGCTAGGATGCTTCACGCGTTGCCAAGAAAGCTGGCTGACGTGGAGCAAGCCGTCGACGCCGCCGAGATCGACGAAGGCGCCATAGTCCTGCAAGCTGCGAACCGTCCCTTCGCGCACCTGGCCTTCGGCGAGTTCTTCCATTAATTTCGTCTTGGCTTCGGCCTTCTCTCGTTCCAGCACCGCGCGACGGCTGAGTACCAGGTTGCGCCGCTCAGGATTGGCCTCGGTCACCAGACAAATCATGCTCTCGCCGACCAGCGGAGCGAAATCCTCAATCCGGTACAACGAAATCTGGCCCGCCGGGATGAAACCGCGAATATGGTTGACTTCGCATTCAAGGCCGCCTTTGTTATGGCCGGTGATGCGCGCTTCAACGACAACGCCTTCGGCCAACTGCGACCAGTCGGCAATTTCCACGGCGCCGCCGGGCAACGACAGTTGATACAGGCCTTCTTCCGGGTCGAAGCGGCTGACGACCACGTCCACCACAGCCCCGGGCTCGGGAACCGTGGGAAATTGTCGCAGCGAGAGTACGCCCTGGTTGCGGCGACCGACGTCGATGAAGACGTTATCGCGATGCACCGAAGCCACGCGGCCTTGCACGCGTGCATCGGGCTCCAGTTCTTTCTGAGAATCGGCGGATGCCGGCTCGAGCACATCCGAGAGCGACATGCCGCCGAGCGCCATCTCGACTTCCAGTTCCAACTCAACGGGCAGCTTTTGTCGCACGCTGGGCACCGGAGTCTTCGGCGCTTGCCGCGGCGCCTCGACGTCGCCGTGCTGCGCCTTGGCGCGGACTTTGGGGCTATTCGGGCGCTGCGAACCGATCTTCACCCGAGGCGGTGCAGACGGAGCCTGCGGCGTCGTCTCGGGAGCCGGGTCCTGAGACGTTTGGGATTCGGTTTGAGGGGACGACGCGGAGGGATCGCTGCTCATCGCTCACATGCTCGATGAAACGTGACTTGAAACAACAACGGGCGCCAGGGTTTAGCCCCGCCCGAAACATGCTAATCTAACACCAGGCTGCAAGCGTTGGTAGGGACCGTAAGGCGAACTCTTATGACCTCATTCAATCCTCGGGCTTATGGACCGCGGGCGGCAGCCCTGCTAGCTGACGAGCGGCTTAGTGAACTCGGTCCTGGCACGCCCAACCGTGCGGTTCGCGCCCAACTCCAATCCCTCTCGGTCGAAGAATTGCTGGCGCCTCACGGCGTGGGAGACCACGATATGGCCCGGGCGTGCCTGGCGGGCCTGTGGCTGTACTACGACTTCCTGGACGAATCGCACGCGATTAGTCAGGAAATCGAGACCGCGACCGGCAGCTATTGGCATGGCATCATGCACCGTCGCGAGCCCGATTTCGCCAATGCGAAGTATTGGTTTCGGCGTGTCGGCCGCCATCCGATTGACCCGATGCTGGCCGCAGCCGCATGTGAACTGGTCGAGGCGTCGCCGCCCAATCCAGTGACGCGATTTCTGGCGGAGCAATCCGGCTGGGACCAGTTCCGGTTTATCGACCTCTGCCAGGCAGTTGCCGCAGGGCAGAACCCTTCTGCACTGCTTTGTCGGCAAATTCAGCAGCGCGACTGGCGGCTGCTGTTTGATTACTGTTATCGGCTCGCTTGTGCGGATTCGGCTGCGGGATAAGCTAATTGGATGGCATTCCAGTTTTACTGCCCGCAAGGACATCTGCTCGAAGGACACGAGTCCCAAATGGGGCAGCAGAGCCAATGTCCGATGTGCGGAGCGATTTTTGTTATTCCGGTAGTGCAGACCGGCCCCGCGCCCGGCGGTTGGCCGCCCGGTTATGCGCCGCAGCAAGGATATGTCCAGCCGCAACCGTACGGCCAGCCTGGTTATGGGCAGGCTGGGTACGGCCAACCTGGATATGCACCGCCGGGCTACGCACCGCCGCCTGGGTACGGACAGCCGCCGCCAGGGGCTCCTCAGCCGGGGTTTCCGCCACAAGGTTTTCCGGGCATGGCGCCAGCCGGGGCTCAGCCAGGCTGGGCGCCGGGACCTCACCAGTCGCCAGAAATGAACTTTCCTGGGGCGGCGCCGAGCGGCTTTCCTGGCGCTCCTCCTGGGGCCGCTGCTCCAGATGTCGGCCCTGGTCCGACAGCGGAAGCGGCGCCGCAAATTCATGTCGGGCCCTCGGCCGCACCCTCAGAAGCCGCCACGCCTCCCGCGGCTCCGGCCGAGCCAGCTAAACCGGCCGAGCCTGAAAAGAAAGAGCCGCGGATCGTGCGCATCCCTTGCCCGCAAGGGCACGAGTTGCAAACGCCGATGGACATGGTGAATCAAGATGTGCTCTGTCCAATCTGCAACACCCAATTTCACCTGCGCTACGAAGACAGCATCGAATTTAAGCAAGAGCAGGCTGACCTGCGGCGTCGCAAGGAAGAGGAACTCAATCAGGCGGCGCTGAAGTGGGCGATCATTGCCGCGGTGGTGGTCGTCGTCGGCATCTTAGGAATGATTATCTATCTGATGGTGCGCTCGCCTGCCGAGCCGAGTTATCCGAGCGATCAATCGGCCCCGCCTGCGGCGAGTGAATCGGCCGAGAGCCAGCCGGCCGGCTCGGAAAGCGATGCCGATGGGGCGGCGCAAACCACTCCCGCCGAGACTGGCAGCGAAGCGAAGGAGCCTGCAAAGTAGTCATAGCCGAGCCGGCCCCCGCGCTCTTCTGTCGACGCAAGGTTCAGGTCAGCTCAATGAGCGATACGACCGCCGCATGCCCCGTCTCTGCCTCTCATCCTGTCATCGGTCGACTCTGCATCTTGCTCGCGACCTTGCTCTGGAGCACCAGCGGACTGTTCGTTAAAGCTGGGTTATTCAGCGACTGGCCCGCGAGCTCGCGCGGCATGCTGTTCTCGTTCTGGCGAGCGCTTTTTGCCGCGCTCTTGCTGCTGCCGGCCGTGCGCCGTCCGCGATGGAACTGGAAACTTGCGCCCCTTGCGGCCTGCTTTACGGCGATGAGCGTTTGCTTATTGCAGTCCATGACTTACACGACCGCCGCCAACGCCATTTGGCTGGAAAACACGGCGCCGTTGTGGGTTGCTTTATCGAGCGTCTTCGTCTGGCGAGACGGCTTTGAGCGCCGCGACGTAATTCCAATCGCCTGCGGCCTCCTTGGAATTGCCGTCATCTTGTGGTTTGAGCTGCATGGGACAAATAGTGCTGTGCAGCAGCTGGGCGTGATGCTCGGTTTGGCGTCCGGCTTGCTTTACGCGGGCGTGATCGTCTGCTTGAGGCAGTTGCGCCTGCTCAATGGCGCCTGGCTGGTCGCCGTAATCCACGGCGTGGCCGCGTTGGCGCTAGCGCCTTATTTTATCGCCGTCGGTCCCTGGCCAAGTGGTCCGCAATGGCTGGCGTTGGTAGGCCTGGGACTATTTCAAACAGGTTTGCCGTATCTGCTCTACGCGCGCGGCGTGCGCGAGATCACGAGCCACGAGGCGGCCAGCATCGGGCTACTGGAGCCAGTCATGTCGCCGCTATGGGTGTTTCTTGCCTACGGAGAACGCACGGATTGGTGGACCATGGCCGGCGCACTATTCATCCTGGCGGGCTTGGCCCTACGGTATTCAAAGCGCGGCCTTCCGCCGCCGCCCTCCTGATACACGGAAGCGCAATGCGGCGGGCTAAGGCGTCAGGGTGTTGCGGTCAATCACAACCGCATTATCCCGGCACGTAGGGAAAGGGCGTCAGGCAAAAAATCGGAATCGCCAGCGAAAACCAGCCAATCGCCGAACGCAAGGACCCCAACGGCGCTTCGTCATCGGCGGTCGGCGGGTGGCTCGTACCGAGAAAGATAACTAGCGCCAGCATCAGACTCCAGCCGTACTGTTCAGCATAAATGATGAATGCCAGCGCCGCGGCCACCATAGAGCGGGCTATCCAGCGAGATCGCGAACCGAGCAAGGCGTAAGAGACGTGCCCGCCATCGAGCTGACCGATCGGCAGCATGTTCAAGCCGGTGACGAGCATGCCAACCCAACTGGCCATGACCAAAGGGTTGGAATGGCCCACCAGTTGTGAGCTGGAGGCGACGTCGGGTCTCAGCCAGGCCGCCAACAGCTTGAAGATGAGGGGGTCGCCAAAATAGCCGCCCATGCCGTCGCCGCCACGTGGCAGCACTTCGGCGCAGCGGATGCCAATCAACGCCATCGGCAACGCCAACACGAGTCCGGCCCAGGGACCGGTCAGGCCGATATCGAACAGTTCGCGGCGGTTGGCTTGCGACCCTCGCAATACGATCACCGCGCCCATCGTACCCAGCGGCGTCAAAGGCATCGGAATGAAGAGAGGCCAGCTCGTCGGTACGCCGTAACGCACGGCCTGCAGGAAATGGCCCATTTCATGAGCCAGCAAAATGGCCATTACCGCGCCCATGTAGAGCAAACCGTGACCTGCATTTTCCAACGCCGTATGCACGACTTCGAACGGGTCGGTCAGCAACGCCAGAAAATCATTGCCACTTGCGCCCGCCCAAAAGGTGGTCAGGCATGTCAGGCCGAACAATATCAGAGAGAGACGCAGTTTCCCCGACGAATGAACGGACGGCGTCCCCTTGCTTCGGTAGCCGCCCGTGACGGGAATCGGCGTGGAAAAACTGTCACCGGCAGATAGCCGGTTGGCCTCCGTTGATGGCGCGGCTGGCTCGGTGGTAACCGTCAGGTTGTCGAGCGGCGAAGGCGTTGCCGCGTCTTGCGGCGCCGGCTGCACCGGGGAGCCTTCAGCGTTGGCAGTAGGCGTCTCGCTGGAAAGTTGGGGGGCCGGGTCGGCTGCGGCAGAATCGTCGGGGGTCATCACTGCCAGAATACCAAAATCGGTTCGGGCTGCGGAGTTCACCCCGAACTTGTCACGCATTTTTCAGCAGAGCCCGTCCTACGCCGCCGTCCAATTGCTGACACTGCGCCGATGCTAGTAATAGATTTCGATGCTCTTAAGGCAGTTGCCGCCAGCGACTTGGGCGGCGTAAAGACATCGCTCGGCGCGCTGTGCCAACCCCTGCGGCGCGAAGTTCCTGGCCGGCTGGCTTACCGTGCATGCGGCGACGCTAATGGTGGCCGCGAATTCGGAAAGATGATCGGCGCAGTCCCGCATCTGACGCAATAACTCATTGCCTAATTCAACGGCAGCTCGGCGGTCGCAATCGGGCAGAATCAAGGCCAGCCGGCCCTCGCGGAGCTGCATCCAGCTGGCCCCCGGATGATCCAAGGATCGACAGGCCTGTTCCAGATGTTGCCACGCATCGTTCGCGCCTGTCATGCCGAGTTCGAACACTAATTCTCCGTACCGATCCAGTTCAATCAATAAGAGACTCAAGTCGCAACGCTCGCGTCGGCAGATCGTGGCGGCTGCAGCCAGGCGCCCTAACAGGCCTGGATCGATCTCGACAGAACTTTCCCGATCGGCGACGGCCGATTTGGCACGAGCAGGTTCAGCAGGACGGCGCTGTGGCGCGGCCGAATTCAGGACTGAACGGTCTGCGGCTTCCATCGCTTCGGCAGGGGCGAGCGAGGCCGCGCTGGCCACCTCCGCCAACCGGCGTCGATTTGCAGAAAACCCGTGGGCGGCGGCCGAAAGGCTCTTGACCTCTTCGCTCAGCATCAAGCTTTCCAGCCGTGCGGCCAGAGTCTCGCTGCGCGCGGACAGCATGTCGCCCGCCGCATCGGCGGCCGCGAGCGACAGCCGCTGGTAAGCTCTGGCGAGGATTTCCGAGTAAATCAATCCGCCGGGCAACTCAAGCGACAGCACGTCGGCCAGTTGGCCTACCGTTTCTTCCAATCCTGCGGCTAACGCCGAAAGCTGCGATTCAGAAAGCTTGTGATGCCGTTGGCCGATCGCCAGGATCTCCGGCAAGACGTCCGTCTGCTCATCGGCCAGTAGCTGTGCCAGCAGTTCGGCCAAATACAGAATCTGCGGAATTGCTTTGGAGTTAGGCGGAAGAACTTCAACCTCCGCCAGCGTGTCAGGGCTGGAAACGGCTTCGATCAGCTGCGCGGGCAAGCCCCATTGAGTCAACACGCCCGCGGTGAGCTGGACATGATCGAAGCCCATGCTGCGCCGTTCGAGGGCTCGCAGGGCGCCGCTGCCGCCCGAGGCCTTGCGGAGAAACTCGATATAGGGACGCCCGAGCCCCTGAACCAGCACCAGACGACCGAGATCTTTCAGCAGCGCGGCGATGAACACCTCGTCGCCGGGCAGTTTCCAGATTCGCTCGCTGATCTCGCGGGCGGCCACGGCGCGCGTCAGCGTATGCTTCCAGTATTGGTTGAGGACGTCTCCCGCGAGGTCCGTGAAGAGCGGATCGGGCAGGCTAAAACCCAGCACGAGCAATTTAAGCGGCTTAGCGCCCAATAGAGCGATTGCCTGGTTCAGGTCCGAGACGCGTCGGCTCAATCCGAACAGCGAGCTATTGACGACTCTCAACACCTTGGCGGTCAAGGCGGGATCGCGCTCAATGCAGGCTTTCAGCTGCGCCGCATCGACCTGGGGATTGTTAGTTAGCTCCAGCACTTGAATCGCCACCCCCGGCAAGCTGTAAAGCTGGCAAGATTGCTGGAGAAGCTGTTCAAGCGTGTCGGGCGCGTCCGCCATGATTATCCATCCAAAGCATTCGCATGCACGCCCGCGGTCTGTGAGTTGGGCGGCGTGGCTCGTTTCGGTTCGCCAGATCTTCGTGAGGGCGAGCGCTCGAGCGGCGCCAGCTCGGCAATGGCCCATTGCCGCCTGGGCGAGATTGATATTGCGCCCCTTTAAACCTAACCCACGATTCCGCGGCAGGCGGGCGGCAGAGGGGCTTAGGCGGCAAAAAAACGTCGAATCGTTACCAAATGCGCCAACGGCACGGATGGCCTGCGCCAACCACGCCGGTGGCGCCGACTAAGACGATGAAACCCTAAATCCGAAGCCTGAAGCGACGATCAATCGCTGAACGGATGATCCAGGTCGAATCTTGGCGCGATTGGGCCTGATGGCCCCGTGGCGGCTTCGCAAGGCAACCGCCGAGCGCCGAGCGGTCGGCCGGCCGCCTCGTGTTCCACAAATGAAAGCGAGTCGTCCAGGGCCGCTTGCAGTCGGTGCAAATTCAGCAAGCGGAGGATATAGGGGTCGGCCCAGGGCAGTAGATCGCGCGGGGGAGCGTCGTCCGGCCCCCCTTGGCTCGAAGCGGGAATCTCCACCACAGTGCAGCGTGCTTTTCTCGAAGCCATTCTTCTCACCTTTCCTTCCACTGCGACATCTCCCAACGCTGGAAGGTTCGCTTAGAGCTGCCAGATATTCTGTGTTTCAGGCATCGTCCTTGAGTTGTCGCTCATTGCGGCAACCGATGTCATGGCACAGGGCAGGAGCAATTACAAGGCCAAATGGTGCACAAAGCACAGCGAGGCTCCCCCGAGTCGCGTCCATGTCTCGCTGTGACAATGGGTTATCACAGTCGCAGAGTCGAGCGGCGGAACTTTGCAAGCAAGAAGTTGATGGTCGCCGAAAGACCTGATTTGCAAAATCGTTCAGTCTCTGAGCGATTTCGCGCAGCAAGCCGCAAGCGGCTTAGGCAAAACTGCGCTGATGTCCTAGGTTGCCGGGCCGGCGGCGACTTGAGCGTCTCCGAACTTCGTTTTGAGATATTCGACCGCGCGGTCAAGCTGGGGGTCGAATGGGGAAGCAGCTTCAGTCTCGTCATCGCCAGCCGCATTATTCGTGTGTCGGGGGCGGATGATGTCGCGCTCGTGCCGTTCTTCGACGAGCCGCCTCAACTGATCTTCCGACAGTTTCACCTCGAAGTCGGCATCGGGGCGCACGCCCCAATCATCGGTTTCTTTGGCGTCGCGCCCGCGATGGATGTTTTTTTCGCTCGGACGCCAATAAGTCGCCACCGTCAGCTTTAAAGCGCTCTTGCCGCTTTCCAGGGGAATGACGTTCTGAACGGTCCCCTTGCCCCAAGTGCGATCGCCGACCACGATTGCTCGATGGTGATCTTGCAAGCAGGCGGACACAATTTCGCTCGCGCTGGCCGTTAAGTGATTGACCAACACCGCCATGGGCCACTTTGTATAGCGGGCTTTGCCGGTGGCGCGATAGTCATCGACGATCCGCTGTTTATCGCGGCCGCGCGTCGAGACGATTTCCCCTTAGGAAATGAAGAAGTCACAGGTGGAAACTGCCGTTTTCAAGAAGCCACCTGCATTGCCGCGCAAGTCGAGGATCAAAGCTTTAATGTCGAGCTTCTCCAACTGTTGGAGCGCCTGTTCGAGTTCGTTGACGGTCTGATCGCCAAAGGTCGTAACTCGCAAGTAACCGATTTGAGGGTTCGATTGCAGCACATACTGCCAATGACCTGCGGCGTCGTGCGTATCGCCTAGTACGCTCGGTACGTTGATCACGGCCCGTTTCAGTTCGACGTCGATTGGCTCTTGCTCGCCTTCATGCAACACGGTTAGCCGCACAGGCTCTCCTGGTTCCCCCCGCAATAATTGCAGAGCTTCGTCCGTATTGATTCCTTCGGTGCTTTCGCCGTCGATTTTCAGAATGCTATCGCCGGCTAAAATGCCTGCCTCGAAGGCGGGGGTGCCGACCATCGGGCTCAAGACGGTCAGCCGCTTCGTTTTGTCATCCATGGCCACTTGGATGCCGATGCCGCCGAATTTCTGATCCAAGTGCTGGCGAAATTCGGTCGCCTGCTGCGGCGGTTCGTAAACCGAATAGGGGTCGTTTAACTGGCTGACAATGCCGTTGAGCGCTCCCTCAAACAACTGCCGATCATTGACCTCCTCAATATAGTTGCGGTCAATTTGCTCCATGACTCGTACGATCGTGTCGGTCATGCGGCCATATCGGCTGCGGTAGGAGCTGTCCGCCTTCTGATAGCAGACCAATGACACCACGATAATAGATGCCAGCAGATAAACGTTGCGTCGTGGCACGAAGCACCAGAGATGCGAGGTTGGAGGACTTTCACGGCCCTTAAGGCGCCATTTTAGCCGAACGCAGACAGGGGGGCCAGGAAGCCGTGGCGAACGCGGAATTCGGAAGCCGAGGGAGTAGCCCTGCGACCAGATTCCTAGCTACCCATCTCCATTCCGCATTCCTCAGGCCGCTTTTCTTTTAAAGCCCGAGAAAGGGCACGGGGACCAGAAAGGCGTGCTGTTCGAACAAACTGGCGGCGCCGTGCCAACTGGTGAATTGCGTGAAGAAGATGATCAATACGTAAATCGCCGCGACGGGCAACATGCCAAACCTGGCGAACTGCCGCAAGAACCAATTGCGGTTTCGCTCACGATGAGACGCATAACCGCAAGTCCAGCCGGTCAGCAACCGAGTGGGATAGATGAATACGACGAACACCAGGCTCGGCAGCCAGGCCGCCTCGCGGGGAATGATTTCGATCTTCAGCAGATACAGCGGCAGGGCGAACAACAGCGTAATCAACAGCGCCAACAAGAATGCGATCGGTGCGCGGCGGAACCATTGGCGGACGGGTTGGACCTCGAACATTGCGCCAAACCGGTTCGCGGCGGCAAACCGGGTCTGCAAAAAGGGCAGATAAAGGAGCACGACGATGAGAGTCAAGGCGCCGAGAAAGCCGATGGCTGGAAACCGCTGGCCCGCCGCCAACATCGAGATCGGCAGGAACAGCCAAATCAGTCCGCCGGCGAAACCTCGCAGACCGAGCCAGAAATAATACGGCAGGCGAAGACTGACTAAGAAATCGTAAACGGCGTCGCGCGCTCGTGAGTAAGCGCCTGGGCGGCGCAGTTCCTTGAGCAACCTGATTGGCCGAGGCCAGAGAAAATGACGCAGTTTTCCCCCGCGCCAGCAAGCGCCGATGATGTGCAGCACGACCAGCACCGTCAGCGCCGTCAATGCCAGCGACCAGCCGCGATCGGCTCGGCTGCCGGGCTCGATCAGCCGTGCGCTGGCGGCCATCATCGACGTGAATCGCAGCGGCAGCAGCATCAGCCAAACGCCGCAGAGCACGCTGCCCAACCGCGCGGCCTTGCGCACCCCCACGAACCCGTCGCGCAAACGGCCGCTGCGCGCCACGCGACCGCTCGCTTCGAGCAGGTATCCCAAGCTGAGCATTTGCAGCAGCGGATATGTCGCTAGAAACGACAGTCCGAAAATCAATGCTGTCGCGCCGAACAGCCATTCCGCCGCGGAGCGAATGCCATCCCAGATCCGACGCGGCCAGCGGCGTTCGTCAAGGATGGACGGCTCCGCCAAAACCAGTGCCGGGGCATGATCGGAAGCCGCCGGCGGCGCCGCTGCCTGAGCATCGACAATCTGAGCGTCGACAATTTCCGCGACAATGGCAGGCTGGACAAATTGCATCGAAAGCTGAGACACGCCGTCAAGCTGTTACAAAATGGTCAATGGTTTAAAATAATCGGCTGATTCCGCATCCGGAACGCTGCAACCGTCCAAACGATTTTTCGTCCTCAAGGGGCGAAATCTTGCCGAACTTGCCAAGAGCCGGCTGGAGGGGACGAATTTACCCTGGATGGTCTACCTCGGAATTTCGCCGCCGGTGTCGGATTTTTTTGATCGCTGAGGAACAAGGGCAAGATTTTGAAGCCGTTCGGGCTTTGCCGGGGTAATACCGCTGTCGCGGCAA
>JAICIG010000224.1 GCA_025924495.1 Pirellulales bacterium
CCCTCCACCTCTCCTGCCGGGCCGCACGGCGGCAACCTCGATCTGGTGGAAGTCGCTCCGGGCAGCACTATCAATTTGCCGGTCTCGGTTCCCGGCGGCTATCTCTATCTAGGCGACGCGCACGCGGCGATGGGCCATGGCGAACTGTCGGCCACGGGTTTGGAAATGGCCGCGCAAACAGTCATTACGGTCGACATCGCACGCGAGTCGCCGCTTATCGGCGTGCGAGTTGAATCGGCCGATTTTCTCATGGCCGTGGCGACGCACGGCTCGCTGGAGCGGGCTATCGCCGAAGCATATGCTCGGCTGATCCTGTGGATGGAAGCCGAGTATGGCTGGAACCGCTGGCGCGCTTATGATCTGCTGACCCACGTGGGCCAGATTTCCGTCGGCTATTACGGCAGCGGGACCGTCGGGGCAAAGGTCGAAAAAAGTTACGTGCAAACGCCAAGCTGAACCAGAAGATCGATGCCGCGGAGTCGCTCGATGCTCTTCGATACGCACACGAATTTGATGTGGTATCCCGACCATCTCTCCCAAGAGTTTGTCGAAACAGCGTGGGAGGCGAAGCGTGCCAAAATGAAACTCTCGCCCGACGTCTACTTCGCCGGCAGCCAGGTCAAATACGAAAACGCCTTCGACTCGCGTCCCGAGCAATTGCTGGCCGCCTGCGTCGAAGCCGACAAAGTGATTGTGTTCGGCATTCAAGCGCCGTTCTGCGGCATTCGTGCTGATCAAGAATTAATCGCCGATTTCGTCGCCAAGCATTCCGAACGCTTCATCGGCTGGTGCTCGGTCGATCCAAACGACCCGGCCTGCGTCGAGCAATTGGAATATTACGTCGCCAATCGCGGCTTTCGCGGGCTGAAAGTCTCTCCGATCTACCAGAATTGGGATCCACAAGATCCCAAGCATCTTCCGCTATTTAAGAAGGCCGAGTCGCTTGGCATCCCGGTGAATATCCATCAGGGGACGTCGTTCGTACGCCCCGGACCGCTGAAATATGCCAATCCGATTCAGCTCGAGGACATTGCCATCGCGTGCCCCGACTTGCGGATCGTGATCGCGCACATGGGGCATCCGTGGGAAGATGAATGTGTGGTGCTGATTCGGAAGCATCCTAACCTTTACGCCAACGTGTCGGCGCTGCACTACCGTCCGTTGCGGCACTATCAGGCCTTGATGACTGCCATCGAATACGGCGTGGAGCACAAGCTGATCCTTGGCTCCGACTTCCCCTCCGCCACGCTCGCCCAAGTCATCGCCGGCCAGCGCAAGGTCAACGACATTTTGGAAGGGACCAGGTTCCCTCGCGTCTCCGCAGAAGTCATCGAGAACATTATCTATGAGAATTGGAAGCGGTTTTTGCCGGAGTATGTGTGATTACTCCCGCGGCATGGTGAGCACTGCTCTACGGTTCTGGTCGACTTTGAACCTCAGCTCGCCATATTTCTGCTGGTACTCGTAATGGACGGAGCCCGCTTCGCCCGCCTTCCAGGCGCAGAACGAGACCTCGCCTTTGGCGTCCGAGCGCTTCGAAGAGTTCTTCATGTGCATGGAATAATTCAGGAATTCGGTCGATGCGTTTACGACCCGCGACTCCGGACTGATGGTAACGCCCTCGAGCGGCTTTCCATCGGCATCGGTCAGCAACAGTGTCACCGGTTCGGCTGGTTCTAGCTTGAGCGTGACCGGGTCCTTCTGCGAGCCGTCTTCAACCACCTGATATTCGCTGGTCATGGCGTAGCCGTCGGCCACGACGGTCAACAAAAACGCGTACTGACTTCCAGCCGGCGCGAAATCGTTGAAGCGGAATTTCCCGTCTTGGTCAGTCGTTGCAGACAAGGCGCGCTGCTGGTAGCGGTTGTTGGGCCACGTTTTCTGGATCGCCAGGACCTTGATGTCAGGCGCCGCCTTGCCGGACTGGTCGACAACTTTGCCTGCAACGTAGACCGGCGGTCCCGAGACAGGCTTCGGCGGAACAGCCTTGAGCGCAACGGAGATGACTCGGTTGGCGGGCACGGTAAACTCAAAGGTATCGACATCGTCTCCAACGAGATAGGCGATTGCGCCTTTCTCTCCGGCCTTCCAGGAACCGAGGCGCACCTCTCCGCGGTCGTTCGATTCCACGCCCGACTCCCATATATGCTGCGGATAGCTCAGGTATTCCGTGCCGTCGGCAAGTGCGCGCCGAGTCGGCAGCGCGCGGAGCTGGGAGACGGGTTTCCCCTTCGCGGTAAATCTGAAGGTGACAGGTTCTGATTTCTCCGTCTTCAACGTAAGCGGGTCCTGCTGCTTTCCGTCTTTTACGAGGCGATACTCGCTGGTCATCAGCCATTGGTCTGAAACTACGGCCACTAGAAACGCGTATTGCTTGCCGGGCTCCGCAAAATTCTCAAAAGAGAACCGCCCCTCTTTATCCGTGGTGGTTTTCAGCATCTCTTGCTGATAGCGATTGTTGGGCCAGGTTTTTTGGACGGCGAGAATCGTCGTGTCTGGAACCGCCCCGCCATCTTCATCCACGACTCGTCCTTGCACGCGGATCGAATCCGCAGCCGCAGATGCCGCAGGACTCCAGAAGCCATTGATCAGTACGGCCAGAACGACAATTGCGATGCCAAACATAAGCAGGCCTCCTAGGAAGAGTGGTCGAACATTCAAGCGACGTCGTCGGCGATACTTGGCTTCCAATTGCGTGACCGTACGCGGCCGCAGCGCGGTTGTCGGCTGCTGCCAGGAAGCCAAACATTGCTCCAGGTCAGCGGCCAATTCTTTGGCCGATTGGTAACGGTCGGCGGGCGCGGGCGCATGTAGTTTGGCGACGATGGCCGCCAGCCACTTGGGAACCGAGGGATTGACCTGTTCCACAGGCGGCGAATCGGCGTTGACTACCTTATGCAGCAGTTGGTAGTGCGAATCAGCGACAAACGGCGGCCGGCCCGCCGCCATGGCGTAGATCACGCTTCCCAGGCTGAACAGGTCGCTGCGGCCGTCAACCTCTTCGCCGCGAACCTGTTCTGGCGACATGTACTGCGGCGTGCCGGCGACCAGGCCGCTCTGCGTCAGACGCGGGTCGTCGCCGAGATGCGCAATGCCAAAATCGGTAATCCTGACCCGTTCGGCGCCGGCGCCAAGCAGGATATTGGCCGGTTTGATGTCGCGGTGGACCAGCCCCTGAGCATGAGCGGCGGCCAGCCCTGCTGCGACCTGCATTGCCACTCTCAGGAGTTCTTCCACCTTGAGCGGGCCCTGGCGATCGATTCGCGCCTGCAAATTGTCGCCGCGCAGATAGGGCATGCTGAAAAATGGAATGCCGTCTACCTCGCCGACGGCGTAAATCTCGATCACATTTTCGTGAACGATGGAAGCGGCGGCTCGCGCCTCGCGTGCAAATCTCTCGCGCGCTTGGCGATCTTTCCAGAGGCGCGGCGTGAGCACTTTTAGCGCCACGAACCTGCCCAGAGCCCGTTCGAGCGCCTTCAGTACGATTCCCATCCCGCCGGCGCCGATGATGCCGGCGACTTCGTAATTTCCCAGGCGTCCCAGGATGTGGGGATCGTCCGTAGGACCAAGGAATTTCAGCAGCTTGGCGAAGTCATCGGACAACTCATCGCTTGTTTCGCGGCAGCTAAAGCGCAGCTCGTCGAACTCGTCGTCGCGGAGGAAGGATCGCGCCGCTCGCCACGCATGTGTTCCTGCCGACAGCATTTCCAGTTGCTCGCGACAGGCTTGGCAAGTACTCAAGTGAGATTCATACGCTTCGAGTTCGGCTTCACTTAGTTGATTCGAGGCGATGCCGCTCAGCACCGACTCGGAAAGGCATTCGGTCTCGTTGTTCTTGGACCTATGCATGGCAGCGCCCTCGGTCGATCGCATCGTCCAGGAGCCCATCCGCCTCATTCCTGGCCAACGCCTGCAAGCGGCGCATGATGCGACTGCGCGCCGTGTAGATCGAACCAACGCTTCGGCCAAGCGAGCGGGCGGCTTCATCGACGGAAATCCCGTCCACGGCCGTCAGCCAGAACGCTTGCCAGGTCGTCTCTTCGAATTCCGCCCGGACCCTCCGGGCCAAGGCGCGAAAACGCTCCCGCCGGTAATTCATCTCGAGGTCAGTCGACGGGTCTTCCTGGCTGTTCAGGACGGCGAGGGCCGTCGTACCGCCGCGAGCTGAGTCTGGCATGCGGCGGCGGAACATGGTGATTGCCTGATTCGACGCGATTCGCGATAGCCAGGTGCGAAACCGCGCTCGGTCCGGATCGGGCTGCCAGTCGGCAATCCGTTCGGCCACTGCCGACAGGACGTTTTGAGCAAGGTCTTGCGCGTCGGCTTGCTGCAGCCCGCGCTGGCGAGCGAATCGGTAAATCGCGGGCTCGTAAATCGACACAAATTCATCCCAAGCTGCTTGATTGGCCGGGTCGTTGAGCCGCGCAAGCAGCGTGAGTCGAGTCGTAGGAAACCCCGGCATGAATTACCCTTTCATGGCATTACTCGCGACACGAATCGATTTCTGTCAGCATTTTGAGATTTTTCGGCGGCCAGAGAAGGGGCTCGTCGCATTGTTGTTGGGCTGCGGCTGCATGCCAACAGACACGCCTGCATCCATCTTGCTTAGAGGCCTGCTTCCGTCGGGAGTCGGATTCGCTTGAGAAACGCGAAATCCTAAGAACGGCCGCGAGTCTGGAATCTCCGCCGGCGCCTCGACACTGCGGAGAGCGGCGCGACGCAAACCGTGTTTGGCTCGCCGTTTTTTGGCCTATGCAAACGCCTTATCCCGACCGACGCCGCGAGAGTAAATACGTTGCTCCTGCGGCCAATAGCGCGCAGCCCGCCAGCGCCGCAGCGCCCTTCCACGCCGCGCGACGGCGATCATGCTCATTGTTGCGGGCGGTGGGGTAGCGAACCTCAGGGTATCCGCCCACAGGTCCGCGGGGACCTTCGTGCAAGCCCATTTGCAAGACTTGGGCCAGGTGGAGCGCCTGCCGGTTGGAGCCTTCGCAGATCTGATGCCGGCAACTGAAACCGTCGGCGATCAGTAAGGTATCGGTCTTCGCCTTGCGCACGGCGGGCAGCAATCGCTGTTCGCCGATCTGCATCGAGATATCGTAGTGGCTCTCTTCGAAGCCGAACGAGCCCGCCATGCCGCAACAGCCGGAATCGAGCATTTTAACGTCGAGCCCCATCCGCTCGAGAATCGCTGCTTCGCCGTCGAGCTTGAGAATGGATTTGTGATGGCAATGACCGTGCACGACCGCCTTGCGCGCGAGCCGTGGCGGCTGATAGTCGGGCAGTTGAGCCAGGAAGCCGCCCAGCGTGAACGTCTGCTTGCTCAGCCGCTGAGCGTCGAAGTCATCGGGAAGTAGATTCACCAATTCGTCGCGGAACACGGCGGCGCAGCTTGGCTCCAAGCCCACCAGAGGCGTCCCGGCGCGAATCTCGTCGCGCAGCGAGTCGAGAATCTTCCTTAAAAGACTCTTGGCCAAGGTCAGCATGCCGAAGTCGTAAAGGGGCCGTCCACAGCATAGCGCCTGCTCCGGGACGATGACTCGGCGGCCGGCATGTTCGAGCACTTCGACGGCCGCCTTGGCTATTTCGGGATGAAAGTGATTGGTAAACGTATCGGGCCACAAGATCACGGGCGGTGCGGCGGGATTGCGCACCGCTCGCTTAAAGAACCATTGTTTGAAGGTTTCTTGCGCGAAGCGAGGCGCTTCGCGCTGCGGCGCGACGCCTGCCAAACGCTTCATCAAATAACCAATCCCCGGCGCCTGCAGCATCGCGTTCACAAGATTGGGCATGCGCGAGCCGAGCCGCGCCCACCAGCCGATCAACCCCATTGCGTAAGCGGCCCGCGGGCGCAATCGCCCCTCGTAGTAATGCGAGAGGAACTCGGCCTTGTACGTCGCCATGTCGACATTGGCAGGGCAGTCGCTCTTGCATCCTTTGCACGCCAGGCACAGATCGAGGGCCTCGCGCACGTGCTCGTCTTGCCAGCCCCCCTTCACCGGATCGCCGTGCAACATCTCGAACAGCAGCCTGGCCCGTCCGCGCGTCGAATGCATTTCCTCGCGCGTCGCCTGATAGCTGGGGCACATGACGCCGATGTGCTCGCGGCGGCATTCGCCCAGCCCGATGCAGCGCACCGTGGCCGCGGCGAAGCTGCGCTGATCGTCGACGAACTGAAAATGGGTTTTCAACTGGGGAGGTTGATAGTCGGCGCCAAGCCGCAAGTGTTCGTCCAGCCGATCAGGATCGGTTTTGATGCCCGGGTTCATCTTGCCGTCGGGATCCCAGATCGCTTTGAACTCGCGAAACGCTTCGACAAGTTCGTCGCCAAACATTCTGGGCAGCAGTTCCGAGCGAAACCGACCGTCGCCATGCTCGCCCGATAGCGAACCGCCGTAGCGCACGACCAAATCGGCCGCCGCCTCCATGAACTCGCGGTATTTGGCGATGCCAGCGGCCGACGTGAGATCGAAATTCGTACGCGTGTGAATACAACCCTGGCCAAGATGGGCGAACAGCGGGCCGACGTATCCAAACGAATCGATCAACTGCCGCAGCTCGCGCAAGTAGTCGCCGATTTTGTCCGGGTGCACGGCGCCATCTTCCCAGCCGGGCCAGAGATCGCCCGCCCCAGGCACGCGGCTCAAGCTTAGTCCCTCATGCCGAATCGACCATAGCCGATGGGCCTGCTGCTGGTCCGCAAATAATTCGGCAGAGACGACGCCCGGCTGCCGCCGCAGCCGCTCGATTAACCGCTCCGCCTGGACGAGCACATCCTCGCGCGTGTCGGCGCCAAGCTCGATATAAAGCCAGCTTCGCCCCTCGGGCAGCAGTGGCAGTTCTTTCAGCCGGTGCGCCTTGGCTTTCAAGGCATCGACGAGGTAATCGTCGATGCCTTCCAAGCCGATCGGCTCGTGCTCGCGGATCAAGGGAACGTTATCGCCGGCAGTAGCGATGTCTGGAAAACCAGCCACCACCAGCACTCGTTCAGGCGGGCTGTGCATGAGCCGGCAGACGGCTTCGACCGCGACGACGCACGTTCCCTCCGAGCCGACTAAGGAACGTGCGACATGGAAGCCTTTCTCGGGAAGCAATTGGTCGAGGTTATAGCCGGAGCATTGCCGCGGAATTTGCGGATATCGCTCGCGAACCAGTTCGGCATATCGATTTCGCAACATGCGCAGTCGCGCGTAGATTTCCCCGCGTCGCCCGGCGGCTGCAACAATTGTATTCAGTTCCTCGTCGCTTGTTGGGCCAACGCGCATGCGCAGGCCATCATAGGTGATGACCTTTAATTCGTGGATGTTGTCGACGGTGCGGCCGCCCATCATCGAATGGATGCCGCACGAATTATTGCCGATCATGCCGCCCAGATTGCAGCGGTTGTGAGTCGATGGATCGGGCGCGAACGTCAAATGGTATTCTTCGGCCGCCTGGCGCAAGCTATCGCAAATTACGCCCGGCTGAACCCGCGCCACTTGATGCTCCGGGTCGAGCTCGAGGATGCGGTTCATGTGCTTCGACAAATCGAGTACCACCGCCGCATTGCAACTGTTGCCGCTGATGCTCGTGCCGCCGCCTCGCGGCAAGATAGGCGCGCCATGCCTGCGACAAACCGCCAATGCCGCGGCCACGTCGTCCGCATCGATAGGCAGGACCACGCCAATTGGCACGCGGCGGAAGATGGCCGAATCGGTCGTATACAGCGCGCGGCTGCCAGAATCAAAGCGAACTTCGCCGCGCAGCTCGCGTCGCAGTTCCGCCTCGAGGGCGACAGCATCGACATCAACTTCGCGTCTTGCCGGTCGGGCGCCGGCAGCGGCTGGCGCCTGAGTAATAGAGCTCATTGCTGCACCTCCAACGCCGGACTGCCAAAAGCGGTTCACGTTGCCAAACGCGCGGCCCGCGGTCTCAGGTCGCTCCGACTTACGTGCCGGTAAAGTCGCGAACCTTGTCGCGAACGATCGTCAATCCCAGCCGTGTCGCGTTCGGCTCGCCGCGAGCTAGCGCTTCGGCCATGTGCAACGCTTGCTGCGGCGTGGCTTGTGCAGGCAACGGCGGCTCGAATGGGTCGGTGACCGCTTCGATGACGACGGGCCCGGGAGTTTTGAAGGCCAGTTCGAGCGTCGAACGAATTTCATCCGGTCGTTCGACGCGGTATCCTTTGGCGCCCGCGGCCTCCGCAAAGCGGACAAAATCGAAGGGTTGCAACTGAATGCCGAACTCCGGATTGCCGAGGAACACCATCTGCTCCCACATGATCTGGCCGAGCACATTGTTCTTGATCACCACGACCTTGATCGGCAACTCGTACTTGACCGACGTCAGCAGCTCCTGCATGAGCATGGTGAAACCGCCGTCGCCGACAACGGCGACGACCTGCCGGCCTGGATAAGCGATTTGCGCCGCATTGGCGTAGGGCAAGCCAGGCGCCATCGTGGCCAGAGTTCCGGAGAGCGAATACATCTGATTGCGGCGGGTGCGAATATGGCGGGCCGTCCAGGTCGTGATCGTGCCGCAGTCCGTTGTCACAATGGCGTCGTCGGCCAACAGATCGCTGACGGCTCGCACGACGCGTTGTGGCTTCAACGGCACGTCGTCTCGCGATTCGCGCTGGTCCATCAGTTCCAGCCATTCTTTGTATCTCTTCTGCGCCGCCTCCAAGAAAGAGCGATCCGCATTCGGAACCAGCATGGGCATCAATTCCTGCAGCGTGGCCTTCGCGTCGCCAGTCAGGCCCACGTCGATCGGGTAGCGCATGCCGATTCGCTCCGAGTAGCGATCGATCTGCACGGCGCGGGCCTGGCCGGGCTTCGGCAGGAATTTCACATAGGGGAAATTCGAACCAATCATGAACAACGTATCGCACTCTTCCATCGCCTTTTCGCTGGCTAGCGTGCCCACCAGCCCGAGACCGCCTGTGGTGAAGGGAGAGTCGTCGGGGATCAGCGCTTTACCCAAGAGAGCCTTGACGACAGGCGCCCCAAGTACATCGGCGACCTGTTCGATCTCGGTTCCGGCCCCCAACGCCCCTTGACCGGCGAGGATTGCGATTCGTTTGCCGGCATTGAGGATCTCGGCCGCCGCTTCCAGCTCTTTCTTGCGCGGCACGACCAGGTCAGGCGTCCAGGCTGTCGCCGTATGGGCCTTTCCCTTGACGTTCATCACCGAATAATGAGAGTTCTTGGCGGGCCAATCTTGCACGTCGACGGGGCAGACGATGTGCGCGACGCCTCGCCGCGATAAGGCGGAGCGGCAAGCGGAATCGACGAGCAACTGAGCATGCTCGGGCCCCAGCACCTGCTCGCTGAAAACCGCCACATCTGAGTACAATGCCAGGATATCCATTTCCTGCTGAAAGCCCGTGCCGATCAGGTCGTGGTACGTCTGGCCGGTGATAGCCAAGACCGGCTGCAGGTCGAGCTTGGCGTCGTAAAGGCCATTGAGCAGGTGAACCGCCCCAGGGCCGGAGGTCGACAGGCAAACGCCGATCTTGCCCGTGAATTTGGCATACGCGCACGCCATGAAGGCCGCCCCTTCTTCGTGCCGCACTTGAATGAAGCGAATCTTGTCCTGCCGCTTGCGGAGCGCCTCCATAATGCCGTTGTTGCCGTCACCGGGGAAACCAAAAATCACCGAGACGCCCCAATGAAGCAGCCGCTCAATCAAGAGATCGGATGTCGTGTTCGCCATAGGAGGTCCCCTTCTGTTAGACGGCGATTCGAATGGAACGCATGCACGAGCCGCTCGGGCTGGACAAGCGATGGGCGCAGTCGCGCAACTCCGCTGCCGCGCCATGTGCAGATCCGCTGACCGCGATGACGCACTCGAACGCAATTGTCATTCCTTTGCCAGAAGCAATGCGCTGGAACATGCATGGCGCTCTTGGCATGCAAATCCACCGTCAGATTGCCGGACTCCCGGCGGCTTCTGGACAGATCCTGGCCAAGCGTGTCGGCTAAGCAGCAATCATCCTGGCGGCAGTCGCTTCGCGCAGAGCGACCGTGAAGGCAGTCACTCAATGCGGGGCATCGCTAGCATGAACCATCAATGCCTGCGCCTTACCGCCAGCGGTGGTTCCTTGACGATCAAATACCGACCTGCGGCGCCAAGCCAGTCGGTCCGTATCATAGGTAAGATTTTTGCGCCGAAATGGCGCCAATCTTGTCCAAGGGCCCGGCGTTCTAGCGCCGCGAATCGGGAAAGCAACCCTGCGACGTGAAGATGGCCAAGTTCGCTTGGGCATGTTGGAAAACTTGACCATCTTGGCGGATGAGGCGATGGCAAGATGCCGGGCATCATCTAGCCGGCATATAAACAGGATTCGGCAGTCCGTGATCGAGGAACGGGTGATTCGCCCAAGGCGCTCACGTTCGAATGGCCGCCTTGGGAGCATTGGCCATGTTGGCGGCCGATTAGCCAGACGTTGCCCTTCAGATCTCAGCTTTGGCGAGCAAAATCAGCAACGAATGACAAAGTTGGCCAAGTTGGCGCGGCCGCCTTGGGCAAATTGGCCGTCTGGGCGATCGCCAGGCGGGATGGATTGGAAACGTAGGCCCATCCAATCGGTGAACGCCAGGTGACAAAATGCGGTTAACGCATCGGCAGCATTCGCACGACGCTACGATTCGCACCTGTCCCAAGGCGACCTAGGAAATCGGCCGCCTCGCGCGATAGAATGGGACGACTTGAGTCAGATAATTCCGACTTCCGCATTCCGACTTCCGAATTTCCCAGGAGTTTCGACCTCGTGGAGCTTACGCGCAATCCTACCCGGCCAGTTCGGATCGGCTCGGTGACAATCGGAGATCGCCGGCCGGTGGCGGTGCAGAGCATGACCGCCACCCATACGCAGGATATCGAGGCCACGGTAGCCCAGGTCAACGCGCTGGTCGAGGCGGGGGCCGATATCGTGCGGATCGCCGTCGATAACACGCGTGACGCAGAAGCGCTGGCGGAAATCCGCCGCCGCACCAAGGCCAATCTGTCGGTCGACCTGCAAGAAAACTATCGGCTGGCCGTGCAAGTGGCGCCGCACGTCGATAAGGTCCGATACAACCCGGGACATCTTTATCATCACGAGCGCGAAAAGCCTTGGCAGGATAAGGTCAAATTCCTGGCGGACGTGGCGGGCGAGAATGACTGCGCCATGCGCGTCGGCGTCAATTGCGGTTCGGTCGATCCTGCCAAGCTCGACAAATACGACGCCGAAGACTCGATTACGCCGATGATCGAGAGCGCGCTGGAGCACTGCGAGCTGCTCGATTCGATCGGTTTCACGCGGTTCTGTGTGTCGCTCAAAGATTCCGACCCGAAGAAGGTCATCGAGGTCAATCGCCGCTTCGCCGCCGAGCGTCCCGATGTGCCAATTCACCTGGGGGTGACCGAGGCCGGCATGCCGCCCGACGGGATCATCAAGACCCGAATTGCGTTTGAGCAACTGATCAGCCGCGGCATCGGCGACACGATCCGCGTCTCGCTGACGGTGCCCAATGCTCGTAAACCCGAGGAGATTGCTGCAGGGCGACAGATTCTGGCCGATATCGCTGCGGGCCGAGTCCGCAGTGTGGTCGACTATGGCCTGCAGACGTTGAACATTATTAGTTGCCCCAGTTGCTCGCGAGTCGAGAACGAGGCCTTCATCGAGCTGGCCCAACAAGTGAAGGAAATGACCGCGTACGCCAAGGACTATTCCATCACCATCGCCGTGATGGGATGCCGCGTAAATGGTCCTGGCGAGACAGACGATGCCGATCTGGGGCTGTGGTGCGGTCCGAATTTCGTCAACCTTAAACGAGGCGGCGAAGAGCTGGGAGCTTATCCCTACGATGCGATTTTGCCCAAATTAAAACACGAACTGGATGCCCTAATTGACGGCAGAGCAATGGTTTAAGCAATTTCATCGGCGTGGACAGACGCGACGGCCGCCTTCGTTGCCGCTGCCGGATGTTAAAAACGCAAAAACTTCTATTGATGCGTGACAACGAGGTCGATACTAGGTACCTTATGGGGGCAATTTGTACTGAATACAACGGTTGTCCGGCCATTTTAACCAAGGAGATTCTCATGAAGCGTCGTTCGTTGATTGCACTGGTCGTGTGCGCGATGTTTGCGGGCGGCTTGTATGCGGCAGAAGAGATCAGCCTGAAGGACGCCAAGTGCCCAGTGGCCGGCAACAAGCCCGCCAAGGCCGGCACTGAAGTCGATTACAAGGGCGGCAAGGTCTTTTTCTGCTGTCAGAATTGCCCCAAGGCCTTCGCGGCCAATAAGGAAAAGTACGCCGCCAAGGCGAACATGCAGTTGGTCGCCACGAAGCAGGCCAAAGAAGTAAAGTGCCCGCTTTCGGGTCAGGACCTGAATCCGGACACCGCGATCGAAGTGGCCGGCGTAAAGGTCTGCTTCTGCTGCAACAATTGCAAAGGCAAGGTCGCCAAGGCCAAGGGGGATGAGCAGATCAACCTGGTCTTCAGCGACGCCGCCTTCGAGAAGGGCTTCGAAGTCGAGAAGGCGAAGTAGTCCTTCCCACTCGATTGCCGTTTGAATTTTGCACAGCGGGCGTCTGCTTTCAGACGCCCGCTGTTTGCTTTCTGGTCTTGGCCGTTCGGCAATAGAGCGCCACACTAACCCGAAGCGCCAGCGAGGGATGGCGGTCGCCAGCAGGCGACCCTTCGAGGCCGGTCGCCCTCGCTCGCGCTTCGGGTTAGTATGGGCCGATGAATAATTCGGGCTAGTGTTCGCCGCAGCCGCTTGTTCGGCCCGCGGACTGAAA
>JAICIG010000225.1 GCA_025924495.1 Pirellulales bacterium
CCCATCGGCAATGCATGGATAGCGATTGCAGTGTCGCCAGTCGTGAATATTGAAACTCATCAGCAAGGACGGCTTCCGTCATGCATGCATTGAACCGAACTATCGCCGCTCGCTTAGCGGCGGCTGGCGTGCTCGCCCTCCTCGTGTTCGCGACGACCTGGTCTTATGCCAGCGGCGGCGTCGTGCATACCGTGTTTCGCCACGATCTCTCGGCCGCAGAGAAGGTGGAGCGGCTGCAACAGTTCTTTGCCTCGCTCGGGCCTGCGGCGCCGTTGGCTTACGTCGGCATGGTCACGGGCGAGGTGGTGCTCGCGCCGCTGCCGGGCCTGATGTTGTACGCGCCAGGCGGCGCCATTTTTGGCGGCTTTTGGGGCGGCTTGCTGTCGACGGCGGGCAACACCATTGGAGCGGGCATCGCCTGCCAAGTCATGCGTAGTTTGGGCCGGCCCTACTTCGAGCGACTGCTCGAGCGAGACTCGCTGCGGAACTATGAAACGCGGCTCGTTCGTAGCGGAGTCTGGATCGTGTTCCTGTTGCGCGTCAATCCGCTGACCTCCTCCGACCTGGTATCCTACGCTGCAGGCGCCACGAGCGTGCCGGTCTGGAAAGTCATGCTGGGCACGCTTCTCGGAATGGCGCCGCTGTGCTGGGCTCAAGCCTATTTGGCCGACGAGGTCCTGACCGCCTGTCCCTGGCTGCTCTACCCACTGCTGATTGCCTGTGCCATTTACACCATGGGCATCGTCTGGATGCTAAGGAAGTTGCCTCATCAGATGATGCAGAGCGACCTGTCAGTTGAATGAATCGCCGCTTGGCCGCACGGCTTCATGCTCCGTGCTTCTGCCGTCATCCTGCCCCTAGGACAAGCGTCCGGAGAATCGACAGCCGACCCGATACAGCGGCACGGGATGATCGGCGATTTGAACGCGATTGACGACGCGAGCAGTCATGTACGTCAGATTGGGCGCCACGCCGAGCGCAACCACCAACGATTCGAAATCGGGAATCTGCGAGGAGAGAAACGAGAATCCCGTCGCCGAGATGTCGCGGCACATCACCTCTCGAAACGAAACTCGGCTCGGCAAGCAACCGCCATGATAAGGCGCCACGAATTGCTTGTGCGGAAAGCCTCGCCGCATCGCGGCCCGGCGATCGTCGCCGCGAATTTCCGGTTCGGACGTAATCTCCGCCAATATTGCTTCATCCAGCGGGCCACTGGCAGAGACGTCGGCTCCAACGGCGGTTACAGGGCGCTCGGAATTGGAATGGTTGGTCTGCCCGCGGTCAATCATGGCTGTCGCACCTGATTATCAGCATTGCGAGCGGACCCCTTTCGCGCGCCGCGTGGAACTGAACGCACCAACGGAGACCGACGACTGATCTCGCCCCGCGGCGACCGCAAAAACAGACTGCAAAGAGCGACCGGAATCGGCGCCGTCGGGGGAGTCGTCAAACGCGCGCGGAGCATTCGGCGCACGGCCAACGCATACCAATGCATACGTTATGAAGGCGCCGTCGGCAAACTACGCCCCGAAAAGCACTTACTTCGCCCACAGGCCGGAGAATCCACAAGCCCGCCCCAGCCGCGGCAGCGGGCAAAATCGCGCATCCTGAATTCCAAATGGGAAAGCGAGGGGCAATGTGCCGATTGCGTACAACAGGCTTCCGATGGTTTTATTATGGGCCGTTTTCTGTTACTTTCAGTCGCAAACCGCCCAATCACGCCCCGCTGACGGGGGCCGTAAACCTGCCTTGGCCGCGTCCTGCTGGCGACTTACGGCTGGCCGATGTCACTTCGGATTTAGACCGCACTATGAATATCCTGCTGGCCACAAGCGAAGCGGTTCCGTTTGCCAAGACCGGCGGTCTGGCTGACGTCTCGGCATCTTTGCCCCAGGAGCTCGCCAGATTGGGGCACTCGCCCGTGGTGATTATGCCCGCCTATCGGCGCGCACTGAATTGCGGTCAACCGATCGAATCGACCGGGCTCGATGTTTCGGTGCAAATTGGCAGCAAGACCGTCGAAGGGCTGCTGCTGAAGAGCCGCTTGCCGAACAGCGATGTGCCGGTTTATCTCGTTCAGCAAGACGATTACTACAACCGCGATGAACTCTATGGCGTCGACGGCAACGACTATGTCGACAACTGCGAGCGGTTTGTGTTCTTTTGCCGCGCTGTCATGGAAAGCATTCGCGCGTTGCGCCTCGACGTCGACGTACTGCATGCCAACGATTGGCAGACCGGATTGCTGCCGGCCTATCTCAAAACCGAATATCGCGCCGTGCCCGGTTACGAGCGGATCGCCTCGCTGTTCACCATCCACAATCTCGCCTATCAGGGCACATTTTGGCATTGGGACATGCTGCTCACCGGGCTCGATTGGAAATACTTCAACTGGCACCAGATGGAGTTTTACGGCAAGCTCAATCTGATGAAGACTGGGCTGGTATTCTCCGACGCCATTAACACCGTCAGTCCGCGGTATGCCGAAGAAATCCAGAGTGCCCCCTTGGGTTGCGGTTTAGAAGGCGTGCTGCAGCAGCGTCATGACGTGCTGTCGGGCATCATTAATGGCGTCGACTACTCCGCTTGGGATCCAGCGATCGATCCGCACCTGGCGATGAACTACGACGCGAATCGCCCAGCCGAAGGCAAAGCCGCGTGCAAGGCGGCATTGCAAACCGAGTTGGGCCTGCCGCTGCTGCCGCGAGCGCCGCTGATCGGCCTGATCAGCCGGTTGGTCGATCAGAAGGGACTCGATCTCGTCGCCGGAGTGATTCAGGACTGGGTGCGCACAAGCGACGCGCAATGGGTAATTCTCGGTTCCGGCGATCCGAAGTATCAACAGCTTTTGTCGACGTTGGCCGACCGCTATCCGCAGAAGGTCGCCGCGAGGCTGAAGTTCTCCGATCCGCTGGCTCATCGCATCGAGGCGGGGGCCGACATGTTCCTGATGCCGAGCCGCTACGAGCCCTGCGGCTTGAACCAGCTTTACAGTTTGAAATACGGAACGGCGCCTGTGGTGCGCGCCACCGGCGGCCTGGCGGATACCATTGTGGACGCCACCCGCGAGACGCTGGCAGATGGCACGGCCACGGGTTTCACTTTTCGAGAATACGAAGTGCTGGCGCTCTCGGAAACGCTGCGCCGCGCCGTCGAGGCTTACAATCAACCAACCATCTGGTCGCAGCTGATCGCCACCGGCATGCGCCAGGATTGGTCCTGGTCGCGCAGCGCGCGGCAATATGTCGAGCTGTACCAGAAGATTTCCGGCCGAGTTCAGGCTGGGCCGATTTCGGCAGCCGGCGCCGCGGGCTGATCGGCGTTTCGATCGCCAGCGGTAGCCGTAGGTTATGCTTTAGCATATCGCGGCGAAGCCGCAGCCAAATCGAGCGATAGGGAAGAGCTGCTTTGACAACACATCTTGGGTGCCATGCCTTCGTCGGCGCTTCGCCGACGTAGGCATGTTGCAGTTTCCAAGCCAAGCATGCTTACCCGCTCGCTGACGCACGCGGGAAAGCAAGGCACCCAAATTAGAGCAGCAAAGTTCTTGTTGTGGTGACAAGATTCTCGCCGTTAATAGCACAACAGCGATCTACGTTCCGTTATGCTGAAGCATAACCCACGGCTTTTCATTGGAAAAATGAGGCCCGGATTGCGACCGCCGAGCCGCCGCTGAGGCATGGCCCCGCTTGACCGGCGCCATACATTAGTCCACAGGAGGGACTCTCGATGCACGATATTTCGCTCGCCTTTTTCTGGCACCAGCATCAGCCTTATTATCCGGACGATGTGGGGGGCGAAAACCCCATGCCTTGGGTGCGGTTGCACGGCACCAAGGATTACTGGGGGATGGCGATGCTGCTCAAGGAAGTCCCCGAGTTCCACGCGACGGTCAATCTTGTTCCCAGCTTGCTCTGGCAACTGGCCGGCTACACGGAACGAGGCCAGGAAGACACGCACTTGCGAGTCTCGCGAGCGCCGGCCGACGGCATGTCGGAACACGACCTGCACTATCTGCTCGACAACTTCTTCATGGTCCACCCGGACCACATGATCCGCCCCTACCCGCGTTATCTCGAGTTGTACTTGAAGCGCGGTTTGTCGGTCGACCCGGCGCCGCGCGCCGTCAAGCGATTCGCCAAAAAAGACATCATCGATCTGCAGTGCTGGTCGAACCTGACCTGGATGCATCCGCTGGCCTTCGAGCGCGACAAGGACCTGGCGGAGTTCCGCAAAAAGGGCGGCCACTGGACCGAACAGGAAAAACTGTGGCTGCTGGAGAAGCAGCTCGAGTTGCTGCGCGAAATCGTGCCGCTGCATGTGGAATTGGCCGAGCGCGGCCAGTTGGAGCTGACGACGACGCCATTTTACCACCCGATTCTGCCGCTGCTGTGGGACAAGCGCCTGGCGCGGCAGGCCATGCCGAACGTCGAACTGCCCAAACATCTCGAACCGTACGCGGAGGACGCCGTCGAACAAATTCGCATGGCGGCCGCCTATCACGAGGAAGTTTTCGGCAGCAAGCCGCGCGGGATGTGGCCCTCGGAAGGTTCGGTGTGCCAGGCGGTCGTTCCCGCCATTGCGTCCGCCGGTATTCAATGGATCGCCACCGACGAGGAGATCCTATCGTGCTCGACCGAGGGCTGGGTCTCGCGCGACGGACAAGGATTTCTGCGCAATCCCGAGATGCTGTATCGGCCTTGGCGAGTCGAGGATAAAGGGCAATCGCTGCAGATCATCTTTCGCGATCACGCGATGAGCGATCAGATCGGCTTTCATTATCAGCGCTATCAGGCCCAGCACGCGGTCGACGATTTTATCGGCAAGCTAGAGGCGATCGGCCGCGCCACCGCCGGCAACGCGGGGCATCGCCCGTCGCTGGTCAGCATCATTCTGGATGGCGAGAACTGCTGGGAATACTATCCCAACGGCGGCGTCGATTTCTTGCGCGCCCTGTATCGGCGCGTGGCGGCGCATCCCAAGATCAAACCGGTTCGTGTCTGCGATTATCTCGAGCGGCACCCTGCGAGCGACAAGCTGGGGCACTTGTTCGCCGGCAGTTGGATTCAGCACAACTTCGGCATCTGGATCGGGCATCCTGAGTGCAATCGCGCCTGGGATTTATTGTTCCAGACTCGCGAACATTTAATGGCGGCAACGAAAGCGCGCCAACACTCGACGGAGCAATTGAAGTCGGCCTGGACCGAATTGCAGATCGCGGAAGGGAGCGACTGGTTCTGGTGGTTTGGCGACTCGCATTCAAGCGCCCAGGACGCGCTGTTCGATCGGCTGTTCCGCAAGCATCTACAGAACGTCTACGCATTGCTCGGCGATCCGGCGCCGTCCGAATTGGCGCGGCCGATCAGCCAAGGGCACCGGCATCCGCAACTGCATTCCATGCCGACCAGTCTGCTAAATGTGAAAATCGATGGTCGGCGCACGTACTTCGAATGGATCAACGCGGGCCGGTACGCGCCCAGCGGCGCTCGCGGCACGATGACCATGGTGCAAGAGAGCCGGCTGGCCGACGTTTATTTCGGCTTCGACGCCGAGCGGCTGTTGTTGCGGCTCGATGCACGCGGCGGAACGGTTCGCGAACGGCTGGCCGACATCGAAACGGTCCGCATCGCCTTCTTCCAGCCGCAAGGTTTCGAGTTGCTGATCTCGCACCCCAACTGGCAGGAACCGATCTTGCAGCTCTATCACAACGACGTACCGGTCAGCGAATCGGGAGTGCTAGCGGCCGGCGACAACATTCTGGAGGTCGCCATTCCATTACGCAGCCTGGCGGCGACAACCGATGACCCGGTGCAGTTTTATGTGGAACTGTTCAAGCAGGAGGAATCGGTTGACCGGGCGCCCAACGAGGGGGCCATTGAGACTGCCGTCCCTTCGCCCGAATTCGAACTGATGATGTGGCAGGCATAAACCCCGGGCAATTCCTCGAAACCGAGCTTCACGCGAAACGCTTTTACTCACTAAGATTGTCGAATATGCCTGATTTGCGCAAAGACCCGATCGTCGGCCGCTGGGTAATCGTCGCCAAGAGCCGAGCGAAACGCCCGCACGACTTCGAAAGCACGCCGCGCGTGGCAGGAGCGGGTTCGTTCTGCCCTTTTTGTGAAGGGAACGAGGAGCACACGCCGGGCGAGATCATCGCCTATCGGCCGGCCGGCTCGCCGACCAACGGCCCGGGCTGGCGCGTGCGCGTGGTGCCGAACAAGTTTCCCGCCTTGGAGATCGAGGGAGAGCTCAACAAGCGCGGCGAAGGCATCTACGACATGATGCGCGGCGTCGGCGCCCACGAAGTGATTATCGAATCGCCCAAGCACTTGCTCAGCACCGCCGATTTGTCGGAAGAACACCTGCGCGAGGTGTTCTGGGTTTACCGCGATCGCATGGTCGATCTGAAGAAGGATCCGCGGCTAGTCTATGGCATGCTCTTCAAGAACGTGGGGGCCGCGGCCGGCGCTTCGCTGGAGCACACGCACAGCCAGTTGATCGTCACGCCGATCGTGCCGATCAACGTGCGCGAAGAAATGACCGGCTCGTTGGAATTCTACAAGTACCGCGGCCGCTGCGTGTTTTGCGACATGATCCAGCAGGAGCTGGCGACCGAAAAGCGGATCGTGCTCGACACGCCGGGCTTCGTCGCCTTCTGCCCCTTCGCCAGCCGCTTCCCATTCGAAACCTGGGTGCTGCCGAAGATTCACTCGAGCCACTATGAAAACATTCAGAAGAACGGCATCGAAGAGCTGTCGCGCGTGATGCGGCAAGTCATCGCCAACATCGAAACGGCGCTCGACCGACCCAGCTACAACTACATTGTCCATACCGGCCCCTTTGACAGCCAGGAGTTGGGCCACTATCACTGGCACATCGAGATTATTCCGCGCCTGACGAAGACTGCCGGCTTCGAATGGGGGAGCGGTTTCTATATCAACCCGGTTCCGCCTGAAGAAGCGGCCGCGTTCCTTCGCGACATTGAAATTGAATCGCACGAGCCGCGAAGTATGCCGATTAAATAAACTTTCCGATTGAGTAAAGCAGCGAATCTGCACGGACGATACCGATAGTGATGAAGGCGGCTCTTGCTGCGTTGCCGTGCTAGCATGACAAGCGCCTGAGAATCACGGGCGGCTATTTTATGCGGGCCGCGCCTTTAACCTAAGCTTCCTCGAACTCCCGGCTGTACTTTCCATGTCGCAAATGATTCGATTCGTCCTGGCGCTGCACAATCACCAGCCAATTGGCAATTTCACAGGCGTGATGGAGCAGGCCTACCAGGAGAGCTACCGGCCATTTCTCGACGTGTTCGAGCGCTATCCGACGCTCAAAATCGCTCTGCATACGAGCGGCTCGCTGATGGAATGGCTAGCCGCCGCACACCCTGAGTACTTGGACCGATTGGCTGAGTTAGTCGCCGCGGGCAAAGTGGAAATCATCGGCGGCGCCTTCTACGAGCCGATTCTGGCCATGATCCCCCGCCGCGATCGCATCGGCCAGATCCGCGCCTACACGAACTGGCTCGAGCAGCGGCTCGACACCAAGGTGCGTGGCATGTGGATTCCTGAGCGAGTCTGGGAGCAATGCTTTACCAGCGACCTGGCGACCGCCGGCATTCAATACACCATTCTGGACGACTACCACTTCAAGAACGCCGGGCTAACGCCCTCGCAGCTCGATGGCTACTACGCCACCGAAGACGACGGTCAGTTGCTGGCCGTGTTCCCGGGCAGCGAGCGGCTGCGATACACGATTCCCTTCGCTGAACCGCAGGAAACGATCGACTACTTGCGGTTGATCGCCTCACGGCGGCCCGGCGCGGTCGTGGTGTTCGGCGACGACGGCGAGAAGTTCGGCACGTGGCCTGAGACGCACCGCCATGTCTACATCAATGGCTGGTTGACGCGGTTCTTCGACTTGTTGGTTGCCAACGAAAGCTGGATTAAGGTCACTACCTTGGGCGAAGCGGTCGACAACGTGCCGCCGGCAGGCAAGATATATCTGCCCGATAGCAGCTATCGCGAAATGACCGAGTGGTCGCTGCCAGTCGAACAACTCGTCGAATACGAGCGGCTGAAGCACGACCTGGAGCACGACCCGCGCTGGTCGAGTTTGTCGCAGTTTCTCAAAGGCGGCTTCTGGCGGAACTTCAAGGTGAAGTATCCGGAGGCCGACGAGATGTACACGCGGATGCTGATGGTCAGCCAAAAGCTCGACAATGCGCTGAACGCTCACTACGACCGCGAACTGGTCGAGGCGGCGCGCAGCGAACTGTACCGCGGCCAGTGCAACTGCAGTTATTGGCACGGCGCCTTCGGCGGCATTTATTTGCCCCACTTACGCAACGCCGTTTATCAACACCTGATCGCGGCCGACAATCTGCTGGACCGCGCCGCCGATCGCGTTGAACCGTGGGTCGAAGCAACGCCCGGCGATTTCAATCTCGACGCGAGGCAGGAAGTCTTTCTGGCCAACGACAAGCTGGCCGCATTGATCTCTCCGCACCAGGGCGGACAGATGTACGAACTCGACGTGCGCAGCATTTGTCACAACTTACTGGCCACGCTCACGCGCCGGCCGGAAGCCTACCATCGCAAAGTGCTGGCCGGCGCCTCAGGCGCCAACGGCAACGTCGCCAGCATCCACGACCGCGTCGTCTTCAAACAGCCGGGGCTTGACCAGCGACTGCAATACGACGCCGCTCCGCGGAAGAGTCTGATCGATCACTTCTACGACAATGAAACGACCTTGAACGCCGTGGCCGGCGGCCATGCCTTGGAACGCGGCGATTTCGCCCTCGGCACCTACGAAGCCCGGGTGCGTCGCAATCCACAGCGTATTCAAGTGCAGCTATCGCGGCACGGCAACGTCTTCGGACATCCGCTGAAAATCACCAAAGGCGTGACGCTCACGGCAGGCAGCTCGGCCCTCGAAGTCGCTTACTTGCTGGAAGGCTTGCCGCCGGGTCAGCCGTTCCATTTCGCCGTCGAGTTTAATTTCTCCGGCCTGCCGGGCAATTGCGACGACCGTTACTTCCACGACGGCAATCAGCGCCGTCTCGGCCATCTCGGCCGACAGTTCGATCTGACCGACGTCGGCGCCATCGGCCTGGTCGATGAGTGGCTGGGCATCGAGTTGGTCTTGCGCAGTTCGTGCCTGGGCTCGCTCTGGACGTTCCCGGTGGAAACGGTCAGCCAGTCGGAAGGGGGCTTTGAACTGGTGCATCAGTCGGTCGTCGTCATGCCGCATTGGATCGTGCAAGCCGGCTCCGACGGCCGCTGGAGCGTGACGATGAACCTGGCCGTCGACACCTCGCGCGCCGAACGCCGCATGGAAAAGCCAGCCGTCGCCGTAGCCCACTAGGCTACATAGAACCCAGGGAGTTGAACCACAGAGGCACGGAGATCACAGAGAAGACAGAAGAGATAAGAACAGGCCTCCGGCAGTGGAACATGACCTCGCCAGGCGCCGCTTGCTGTCTTTTTTCCTCTCTGTGAACTCCGCGTCTCTGTGGTTTTCACCTCTGCAGTTCAACGATCAGTCGTCGATCTTCACTGCAAGAAAGAACCCTGCGGCCGTCCATTCGCGGAACCAGCTTTGCAAATCGGCCGCGAAGTCGTCGAGACCGTCTGCCGCTGCTTGAGCCGCTCGCTCGATTGTGCAGCCAATCGTGTCGCCAACCACAATCGCATTCAGCAACTCGAACTGTGGCCGCGAGAGCGGATGCCGCCGCACAATGAACTCTCGGCGCGAGAGAGCGAGAAACGTTTCGGCCGGTTTCGGAAGCTCCGGCTCCGCATCTTCGCGCAGCGCCGTGTAATAGTCGTTGATTGGAAAGCGTAGCGAAAGCAATCGCAGGCAAGGCGCCGCAATCAGTCTCGCCGCGGGCCACTCTTCGGGAGCGACCGCCCGCAAGTCGTCGGCGGATACGAGCGATTGGCCCTCGACGCCCGGACCGTCGAATACTTCGCCTACGGCCCATTCCAGCCCGGCTAATTCGATCAAGAGATCGGGCCAAGTTTCGGTCGGCTGACCCTGCTCGTCGCGATCGGGACGGGTGTCTTCGAGGTATTGCGGGAATTCGGCGCCCAGCCTGTCCAGCGTGTAGCTGCGCGAAGGATATTCCTGCAGATAACCCAAGGCCAATTCGTCGAACGCTTCTTCGCCGATCGTTTTGGCGACACAGGGAAATACCGACCGCAGGCATTCCAGCAGCCGCGCAAAGTAGGCTCGGCCGTAAATGGCCAGCCGCTCTTCGCCGGTCAACTGCCGCGAGGGAGCAATGACTCGTTCGATCTGATCCGCAGCAATTTCGAGATGTTGCCGCGCTTCGGGCGCAGCCGCGCCGCGCAGGACGCCATCGGGATGCATAATCACCGCTTGCATCCAGCGCTGTATGCGCTCAAGCGAGTCCGGTTTTTCCGGCATCATTGCACCTCGCGTCCGACCAGGTGCAGCGGATGGGGAACGGTCCCGATCTCAGCGGTATGTTCATCGCTGACGGCCGCCGCAAGCGGCCGCCGCTCGGGCAACGTTATGCTCGCCTCCGGCGACATGTATTGCCGGGCCTTCAACACTTCGGCATGCACCACGGGAAAATCCGGAATGCGAGCGTCCCATTCTAACAGCGTCGATATGCCGCCGGTCAGCGCGTGCGCGCGGCGATAAAGCTGCCAGACAGCATCAATCACGTGGTTGTCGTGCGTGTCGATCAGGTGCGTCTGGCAATCGGTATGTCCGGCGAGATGGCATTGCACAACCCGCTCGTGCGGCACGCCCTCAATGTATTCCAGCGGATCGAAATCGTGGTTGACGCTGGAAACGTAGACATTGTTCACATCGAGCAGCAAGCCGCAGTCGGCCGCCTCAGCCATACGTGAAAGAAATTCCCATTCGCTCATCGTGGAACTGGCGAAGGTCACGTAGCTGCTCGGGTTCTCCAGGACCAGCGGCCGCTCCAGGTAATCCTGCACGGTGCGAATCCGCTGGATGACGTGCGCGAGCGTTTCCTCATTGAGAGGCACGGGCAGCAAGTCATGAGCGTTCAGACCAAGCACGCCGGTCCAACAGAGATGGTCGGAAACCCACCGCGGCTTGATCTCGTCGGCCAGCCGCTTCAGCCGCGCAAGATAGTCGAAGTTCAAAGGATCGGTGCTGCCGATCGATAGCGACACGCCGTGCATCACGATCGAATAACGCTCGGCGATCTCGTCCAGCACGTAGCGCGGCCGCCCGCGCGAGTCCATGAAGTTCTCCGAGATAATCTCGAACCAGTCGACCTCGGGCTGGTGTTCGAGAATATGCGAGAAGTGGACCGTGCGCAGCCCGACGCCCAGCCCCAAATTTGCATGTCCCAAGCGAGCGGCGGTCATCAGCGGCTCCAAAGCCGTCGAAAGCAGAAGTGCGCGCGGCCTGCCACCCGTAGCCCGTAGGTTATGCTTCAGCATAACTTGAAGAAGATGTCCATTATGCTAAAGCATAACCTACGCAGGCCGCGAGCACGCGATCTCAGGACTTCTTTTCCTTGGGCGCGGGTCCGACCTTCTTGCCTTCTTTCTTCATTAGTTCTTCGAACCGCTTGCGGGTCTTTTCCCACGTCTTGCCGCTGTGCAAGGGCACCGAGCACGAGCCCATGCCTTTGCATTCGTTCTCGCCAGGATGAGCTCCGCAACCGCCTTGGCCTCGGCAAGCGTTCTCGCCGCCGCAGGTGTGCGCTTTGGCCGTGGCGCACGTTCCCTGGCCGGCGCAATCATTTTTCTTGTCGGCGCCTTTGCCTTTGCAAGTGTTCAGGCCGCGGCAGACATGCGGATCGCTCAACAGCGGGTTCTTCTTTTTGTCGTCTTTCTTGTCCTTCTCGTCGGCGGCTTGTGCGGCGCCGGCGCCGGCCAGCATGCCGCCCAGCGCCGCCAGCGAAAGGCGTTGGAAATCGCGTCGGCTGAGTTCCGAATGGTCCATGGTTGTGCTCCTGGGAAGATCTGCTGAATCAATGCGGCCGTACGACCAGCCTCGCGCCGTCATGATACCCGCTCGAAACCGGCCTTGCTTGAAAAACTCGGCCGAATAAAGAACTCGCTGGCGAACTTAACTGCCATCGCCGCCAGGATTACCGCTCAAAGCGGAGCGACGCGGAAGAAAACCGCGTCGGCGGGGAAAAGCCAAAAAAAAGGTCATGGCAATTCGATCCGTCGATCTGCCATGACCTCTATCCTGAAACGAGACGACGTCTAGTCTCGTCCTTCCCGGCAAGCTGATACCGTTGGTATCGGCGCCGCGCCCTGCGCCGCTTCAGCCGATTTTGCACGGCCCGCCGACAGTAGGCTCGCGCGCAAAAAAACACGGCCGACCTCCGTTTGGAAGCCGACCGTGTTGCTTTCTCGTCGCGGCCAGCCTCACTCCCCAGAGAGACTCGCCGGCGACAACTTCAAGCGTGCGCTGTAGGTAAGCAGGGCCGTCTAGGTCGAGCTGTTGGATACCCCTTCAGGCATCGGCTGATCAATTGTTTCGGGGGCCGGAACCGGAGCGTCCGGCGCGGGGCCGACCGGCTGGCTATTGTCGTAAGCGCCAGGAGCCATGCCGTCTTGGTAGCCATAGCCCATGGTCGATCCATCACCCATGCCGTAGCCGTCGCCGCAGCAGCCGGCGGTCATGCCGCCCATTCCACAACCCATGCCGCAGGCGCGGCGGCGGCGATGGCACAGATGTCGGCGGCCGCAAGGCGCCGGCGTGCCGCAGCTCGGGGCCTCACAAGGGCCTGCACCG
>JAICIG010000226.1 GCA_025924495.1 Pirellulales bacterium
AAGGTCTCCTCCGCAAACCGCTGAATGCCGAATCATCCACAAACCCTTTCGACAGACGGACCTCGCTGGTGGCTGTTAGTCGATAACCGGACCGACGGCCCTCACAGTCGGGCCTACCTGATCGCCTGCTTACAGGCTGGGCAGATTGGCGCCGACTTGCTCGCCTGCCCAGACGGGGCGCAGGAGTGGCGGCCAATCGCAGCCTGGCCGCAGCTCGCGGCCGGCTTGTCAGGCATCGCTCCGCCCTCGTATACCGGGCCGCCCGCCTTGCCTTCCGGCGCCCATTCACTCAGGGCGGCTGACAGCGGCGTGCTGACAAACCAGCGATTGCCGCCGATGGCCAACTGGATCTGCAGCTATTGCATTGCCGTCTCTCCGGTGCTGTGGCTCATCCAGAACATGTCATGCTGCGTGACGGGCCTCACTTTCCATGAGAATTCGGAGTTCCTGTGGTTGGAGATCCTGCTCCAGGCGATCTGCGGTGTAATTAGCCTTGCTGTAGCGATAACTCTGGCGATCGGCGGCTTGCGTTTGCGCGACCTGAAACGGTCAGGGATTCGGCTCGTGACGACGGCGATCTGGCTGGCGCTCGCCGCGGGCGCCGTAAGTTTGATCGCATGGGTCCTTCTTATCACGATCGCCTCCATGAGCGAAGCCGATCAGTTTGCCGAGCAGAATACGGCGGCGGAGATCATCGCCTTCGGCCTGTTCGTCGTTGGAATCTGCGAATTGGCGTTCATGCTCGTATCGCTGGTCTGGTTGAATCGCAATAAGAACAAACTGGGGCTCCTCTCATGAGCCGGGCTTCCGTATTGGGCTTCTGCTGGGGCGTGTAACGAGTCTCTTAAGGAGTGACAGGCCGGCGATTCATAATCGGTGCTTATCGGCCGCACGACGTCCGACGATGCACCGTCGTCGCACTGGCTACTTTCATGCGGCTCCCAGTTCAATCGCTGGCTTCTGGCGAATGATCGAGCAGAACACATGCGTGTCCGATACGTCGTCGCAGTTTTCCCGGATTTGCAGCTCGGCTGACATGCCGATAATGTTTGACGTTTGACTGACCAATGCCAAACGGCATCTGGTTTCGAATTTTCTTGCATTCCGCTAGGACGATGATAAATTCAATTGGTCGGGGCAACCCGACCAACGCCCGATGCGAGATGACCTGCCCCCATCTTGCGTCGGGTTTTTTCATGCCATCAGGAGCCGCCGCAAAAATGCCGACAGGAAAAATCAAAAAGATCGTCACCGACAAGGGCTTTGGCTTCATCTCAGCTGACGACGGCAAGGAGGTCTTCTTCCACCATTCAGCCGTCGCCGATCGCCAGTTCGACAACCTCTCGGAAGGGCAGAAGGTGGAGTTCGCCATTGAAGCAGGCGGCGATAAGGGCAAAGGACCGAGAGCGAGTTCGGTGCAGCCGCTTTGAGCGTATCGATGTCAGCGGGTCTTTCTCTCCGCGGGCGGTTCACGAAACATCAGACCGCAGGCAACGAGCGAATTATGGCGGCATCGAATGAGCGACGAATAGCGCGCTCGTCGGAAAGAAACGCCCATAGGGCTGCCAATAATAAAAAAAGCCGCTTCTTGGAGGGCGGCTGGGGAGCGACCGGCGACCGAAAGTTACTGCACTTCCTTGGCGACCTTGAGGATTTGCAGCAAGCGCAAGAGCTCTGTCCAATCCGCCAATCGAGTTGACGAACTCAGCCGCTTTGCGAATCTCGCTGACGCTGATTTGCTCGTTCGCAGGCTGCTGCGATTTCGCTCCCCCGGCTCGTGCGGTCTTTTTTGGCGGGCGGCGTTTCCCTCTTAGCTTCGCTTTCCGTGACGCCCGGCGCAGTGTCGTCCGCGCCGTAGCTGATTTCGTCCTCGATTACGGTGATTCCTGCTGCGCCGCCGATTGCCCGCAGCTGGGCGGATGCTCCAATCGGGCGCCGAACTTCGGGTCGATGAGAGAAGGCGGCTGGTCGCCGAGTTCGAAGCCAGCCCGCTCCGGACGTGGTGTCCAGCCGATTTGCGCGCGGCGCCGGCTCCATTTGCATACTACGAGTCATGGATGCACCGATCTGCCCGCAAGGCTTTCTTGACGCTCGAGAACCGCCGGGCGGAGCCGGAAACATCCAGCAACCGAAAAGCCCAGCGGCGGCCTGGAGATTTCGCCTTCACGACATAAATTGTCAATTGGCGTTCGTGCAGTTTCCTACGCGGGTGCGCCGGACCTCCGCGCGCAAGGACGGCGGAGGAACGGCAGCTCTTGACGATCGGAGTTGGAGCAGTGTGCGGGGCCACGCTCGGGAATGGATTGCTCTTCCTCTGCCCATTTAAGCCGTGCTAGCGGCAGACATTTTGCGAAGTGGCACAGCCATTGGTCAGAACAATCCCGGACCACTTTTCGCCCACGCCAGCGTATCGTTTGGCGTAGCCGCGAAGCTCAAGCCGCTTGGGGCAGCGAGGACGTTCGTGGTTGATGGCCCTCGGCAGGGTGTGTGGGGCCTGTGCCGACGTCGAATCGCGCGGCTGGCCAGGATCTAACCAGCGACAGCAGACAGTCTGATCGAGCGCAAGTCAGTTTGCAACGATTGTCAGCGGGGGCATGCACGCCGTGCTCGCAGTCGCGATCGGATAACCGCGACGTTCGTCCCATAGCGCACGCCTCCACCACAGGAGAGTTCTCGCCAACTAAGTTCGGCTGCTTGCGGCAGTCCGCGGCAAGCAAGGCTGGTCTGGGATTTGCATCGTTGTGCAATACACGATTCAACTCCCAGCGCGCTGCTTGCAGAAAAGGGGTCTCCACCATGCATGCTCGCATTTCTTCGCGGACTGTCCGCCACAGCCAGCTGCCGCGTCCCGAGCCCGTTCCGCTCGTTTCCGAGGCCGATTTGATCAACCCGCTGTTGCGCGTGGCGGACATCATGAACACGAGTGCGGCAACATGCAACGCTTCAACGCCGCTCGTCGAAGCACTAAGAGTCTTGCGGCAGAGCGACACGGCGCAGTTCCGGTCGTCGAACGAGGGCGGCCTCTCGGCTTTTTCACCGATCATGGCGTGATAGCCGTGCTCTATGACCGGCCTGGCGATTGGGACCTTTTGATGGTCGGCGACGTACTGGATCCGGGACCGAAGCCTGCTGCCGCCGGTGATCGGCTCGACGTGATCTTCGAGCGCTTTCATCGCGCCGGCATGCTGGTGGCAGATGGGGACGGTAACTTCATCGGGATGGTTGGCTGGCGGGATCTGCTAGGCCACATTTCAGAGCGAGGGCTCGGCCGCCTGGCTTGGCGCCTATTGGGGCGAAAGTGCGCCGTAAGAGGGTGAGTGTCCGGCCATCGTGGTTCCGCAACGCATGGCAGCGCCAAACATCTCGTCTCAATGTGGACTTGCCTGTCGTGGCGAAAAAACATTTAAGGCTTACCGAGTTTCATAAGGACGGCGAGTTATGGATCTGGGGTTTCCTTTAGGCATCCGCCTCACGCACTGGTTCAATCTGCTGTTTGTCACTTTATTGCTGCGTAGCGGGCTGGCAATCCTGGCCGCGCATCCAAAACTGTATTGGAACATTCACGCCTGGCCCGGCTCGGAGTGGCTGAGGCTGACTCGCAAAGAGATGCCCAGCGATCGAATGTGGTGCTCGACCGATGAAGAGTCGAAGTGGCCGGGGTGGCTCGCGCTACCCGGCGGGGAGTCGCTCGGCCTGGGGCGGTATTGGCATTTCGGCTCCGCCCTGTTGTGGCTGATTTGCGGGGCTTGTTATCTCGGCGTGCTGTTTTCGTCGGATCAATGGCGTCGGCTCGTGCCCACCTCGTGGGAAGTCTTTCCCTGCGCGTGGCGAACTCTCGTGGCCTATGTGCAACTCAAAGCGCCCGACCCGCATCCGCCGTTCAACTACGACGATTCGCTGCCGTTCAATTCGCTGCAGCAACTCGCCTACTTCAGCGTGATCTTTCTGCTGACGCCGTTTCAAATCGTCACAGGCTTGGCTCAGTCACCTTCGCTGCTGGGAAGATTCCCATGGTTCGAACGCTTGTTCGGCAACCGCCAGGCGGCCCGCAGCTTGCATTTTCTCGGACTGGCATCGTTCGTGGTCTTTATTGTCATTCATCTCGTGATGGTCTTTTGGCACGACTTTGCCGAGGAAATGGACAAGATGGCCCTCGGACGCATCAGGACCGACGGTTCGTTATTGGGCATTGAAGTGGGCTCGGCAATTATCGTCGGCCTCGTCTTGCTGCATGTCGCGGCGAGCTTTCTTTCCCGCCATTTCCCGCACGGGACGCACGTGGCGCTGTCGGCCATCAGCGGCCCGATCCGGCGGCTGGCGCTGCACCGACTCTACTCGGTGCAGGAGTACCCGGAGGATAAGACGTCCCCCTACTTCCGCACCAACGGCTATCCGCCCATCTCCGCGTATCCACAAGCGAAAGGCGAAGACGACACTTACGAGCGTTTGCTGAGCAATCAATTTGTCGAGTATCGGCTCGAAGTGCGCGGGTTGGTCGAGCGGCCGCTCGGGCTATCGTTAGACGACCTGCGGGCTTTGCCGAAGCAGGAGCAGACGACGTTGCACCACTGCATTCAAGGTTGGACGTCGATTGGCCGCTGGGGCGGAGTGCGGATTGAAGAAGTGCTGCGAAAATGCCAGCCGCTGCGCGAAGCGCGATACCTCGTGTTTCATTCGTTCGGCGTCCACGAAAAGAGCGGCAAGCCCTACTATGAGTGCGTCGATATTCGCATCGGCCGGCAACCGCAATCGATTCTTGCCTATGAACTCAACGGCGTTCCGCTGCCGATTCAGCACGGGGCGCCGTTGCGGCCGCGGTTCGAAACGAAACTGGGCTTCAAGATGGTGAAGTTTCTGCGCGCCATCGAAGTCGTCGACGACTATCGTCATGTGGGCGGCGGCATGGGAGGCGTCCGTGAGGATCTACAGCATTATGATTTGGGCGCCGAGATTTGAGCGGTCGCGGAAGCTGACCGCGCAAAGTGCCATTTGAGGAATTGGCGACCGTGCCACTCCCGCGCAATCAGGTATTTCAATCAGCCATCGACACGCGCCAGGTAGCGGGCTTTGGCATTCGCCAGAGCCGGCTATCGCTTGCACGCGGCAGCCGAGGGCTGTTCCGACGCGGACGTCGCGCACCAGGCGCCGCGCGGCATCGACGACGCGGCCGGCGAACTCGTGGACACGGATCTTGGTACGCCGCAGATCCGTCACCAGCGGTCGGCTGTTCGTCACGACGACCAGGCTAGCGGCGCCAATGGACGGTTGGGCAGATTTGAGAGCGGAAGCAGTGAACCGACGAAGCGGGCGCGCGCTGCCGGAAAGCATGAAACACGTGCATCTACCTATCAGGCAAACGCTGCGCGAAATTGAAGTAATCTGCGCCGAGCTAGCCGCCGGACATTTCCCGTTCCATCTGGGCCACGACGCGCTGCCGCTCAGCAATCGTTCTTGATTTGAGCCTCGCTTCTATTCTCCGCAAGATACCGGCCAATTCGTTGGGCCGGTAGGGTCTGGCGAGAAACTCCTCAAAGCCTGCATCAATGGCCGCCTGACGCTGGCTACCGTCCATATAACCTGTGAGACCAACTAACGGCGTTTTGTGGCCATGTTCTCTGAGTTGTCTAGCCAACTCAGTTCCATTCAATTGAGTCAGATCGACAAGCAGCATGTCCGGGTTTATCGCATGCGCTTTCTTTAGCGCCGTCGCGATCGACGAGGCGGACAGAGGCAAGTGGCCCAAGTGCCGCACCAGGTCAGATGTTTGCTCCCCGTTTTCAACAATCAAGACTTTCATGACATTGATCTTTCGGCTGGACAATCGTTGGGCATGACACGCACAGGATTTGGCGAAGTCGCGCCTCTTTCGGGCAATGCTCAGGGCGAATAATACCGATACTATCAGCGGTTGCTTTAATTACCGCCCCTCTGTCTCCAGTAAGTCCGCTGAGGGGTGGCAATACGCACTGTGCCGCCGCACGCGCCGCCCTTGCCATCATTCGGCTGGGGCGGCGGCTTTTCCGGGCAGAGCTGAGCACAATAGAAACGCCCGCGTGAGCGGAGCGGTAACCCTACGCGGGCGCTTCAACGTCGGGCCGTGGCGTCATCCCGCCCGCGCAAGGGAATCCGATACTTCGATTCTATTCACGACCGCTACGTCAGGAGTTCTGACTGCCTCCTGCGCTAGTTGTTTCAAGTGGAAGCTTCGCACCCTGCCACTTAGGACAAGCGCGGAACCGTCGAAGTTGAGTTTTACGCTTTTCAATCCGGGATATGGCACCCCTCGCAAGCGTTCTTTGGCTCGGACTACGGCTTCGTGAGGCATGAGTAGGTCTTTTGGTATGGCTTTGTTGGTGTGGGTTGCTGGCCTCGTCGACAAACTGCAAGGACCGTGCCGAGATTGATCCACGCGCGTGAGCCGGCCCGCGTGCTGACTGAGAATCGCGTAGGGGCCATCATTTCTGCGCGCTGATCGAACGGCGATCAAGCTAGCGGCCGGCTGGATGTGCGATCGTTGAGCAGAAACGCGAACGGCCCCCTCGCTAGGTGTTGCCTTCCCTATGCTCTGTGAAGATAGTGCGTGTGAAAGACGTGGTGATAAGCTTACGCACCCCCCCGTCGGCTTTGCGTAACCGGCTGGAGCCGATACGTTCATGTGAGAAGCTCGCTCGCAATCTGGTCGCTGTAACGTTCGAAGTGCTTCGAGCTACTTTACGCGCATTCCGTCTTGGGCGCTCCGCCGTTGGCGATGACTTTCGAAATCGCGGCAGCGGCAATTCCTCCCGGACACACGTCAGGCCTCTCAGGTTAAGGCTGTCAACCTACGTCACTATTGACGGAAAGTGCAGCTTCAACGCTTGCAAGCGGCGATCGATCTCTTCGGCCACTCCCAGTTCGCGCTCCAAAGCAGGAGATCGGACCGCGTCGCAGCGGCGGAGTAGTTCTAAATTGAAGCCGGGTGGACAACGGCGTTGGAAGAAGTTGTTGCAACTCGCTCAGCTTCAAAATTGTCAATACGGCACGAGTCGACCGAATTCGTGGTCGACATGAAAGCGATATACCAGGGCGAAGTGGCTACAACGAGAACCGCAAGCGAGCGCGTGTGCCGCTCCGCTTGACCAAATGGGCTGACGCCCTACAATCCCTTCGCAGGTTTGGAAAAGGCGCGTGGTTCCATTGGCTGTGGAAGCCTTCTTTGCGCCTCGCCGGCGATTCTGGCCCGATGCGGGCCCTCTTTTTCGCGTTCTCGGCACAGGGTCTCCTCATGCTGTCACGCGATCGCGTCGATTTCGCTGACTTTCAGAAAGGACTTCCCTGATGGCCATGACCAGCGGCACATTGGCCCGCCGCCCCACCGACGCGCATGCGATGATTGAGCGGATTGACGTTTCGGCGTTTACCATCCCGACCGATGCGCCCGAATCGGACGGAACCTACGAGTGGACTTCGACCACCTTGGTCGTAGTCGAGGCGCATGCCGGAGCGGAGTGCGGGTTGGGCTACACCTACGCCGACGCCGCGACCGCCCGGTTGATTCACGACCAACTCGCCCACGTCGTCGCGGGTCTCGATGCTTTCGCCGTCCCGCTGGCTTGGCAACAGATGGTGCAGTCGATTCGCAATCTCGGCCGGGCGGGCATCGCGTCGATGGCGATTGCGGCCGTGGACGGCGCGCTGTGGGATCTGAAGGCCAAGCTGTTAGGTCTGCCGCTGGTTTCGTTGCTGGGCGCGGTCGGAGATTCCGCATCGGTCTATGGCAGCGGCGGATTTACGTCGTACTCGCTCGAGCGGCTGCAAGAGCAACTCGGCGGCTGGGCGGGGCAAGGCATTCGGCGCGTGAAAATGAAGATCGGCCGGGATGCCTGCGCCGACCGCGAGCGCGTGGCTGCGGCCCGCGAGGCGATCGGCCCAGACGCGGAACTGTTCGTCGACGCCAACGGCGCCTACAGCCGCAAGCAGGCCTTAGCCCAGGCCGAAAGTTTTGCCGAGCGGGAAGTTTGCTGGTTCGAGGAACCGGTCTCCTCCGACGATTTGGCCGGCTTGCGCGTGCTGCGCGACCGGGCGCCCCCGGGCATGGAAATCGCCGCGGGCGAATATGGCTACGACTTAGTCTACTTCCGCCGAATGCTCGAAGCGGGCGCGGTCGACGTACTGCAAATCGACGCCACGCGCGCGGCCGGCATCACCGGCTTCCTGCAAGCGGCGGCCGTGGCCGCGGGCTTCGGACTGGAGGTTTCCGCGCACTGCGCGCCTTCACTGCACATGCACCCTTGCTGCGCCATTGCGAACGTTCGGCCGCTGGAATACTTCCACGATCACGTGCGGATCGAACAGATGTTCTTCGACGGCGCGCTGCGGCCCGTGGCCGGGGCGCTCCATCCCGATCTGTCTCGACCGGGTATGGGGTTGGAGTTCAAACGCGCTGACGCCGAACGATATGCGATTTAGCAGAAACACAATTCAGATGGTCTGACTAGGAGGATGTGCGATGGCGAAAACGGTAGCCGACCTGATGATCGAGCGATTAATCGACTGGGGCGTGGACACGATCTTCGGATTTCCGGGAGATGGCATTAACGGCATTTTCGAGTCGTTGCGGACTCATCAAGGGCAGATCCAATTCATCCAGGTCCGCCACGAGGAAGCGGCGGCGTTCGCGGCCTGCGGCTACGCCAAATACACGGGCCGGTTGGGCGTCTGCCTGGCGACTTCGGGCCCCGGCGGAGTGCATCTGCTGAACGGCCTCTACGACGCCAAGTGCGACGGGCAATCGGTGCTGGCGATCACGGGACACACGTTTCACGATCTGATCAACACGCATTACCAGCAGGATGTCGATCTGTGCAAATTATTCATGGACGTGTCGGTTTATAGCGAGCGGATCATGGGAGCGGCCCACGTCCACAACGTGGTCGACGAGGCCATCAAGAGCGCCCTGTCACAGCGCGGCGTGGCGCACTTCACGATCCCCAAGGACATTCAGGAATGGACCGTCTCGGACGCTCCTCGCTCGGAAGCCAACATCGCGAATCATAGCGTCGACCAATACGCCGGAGCTTCTTCGCTGCCTGAACACCGGCTTTTGCTGCAGGCCGCCGATCTGATCAACGCCGGTTCTAAGGTTGTGATCCTGGCCGGCCGCGGCAGCCTGAATGCCCGCAACGAGGTGTTGAAATTGGCGGAGAAGGTCGGAGGGCCGATTATCAAAGCGCTGCTCGGCAAAGGAGTCGTTCCGGACGATAGTCCCTATACCACGGGCGGCATCGGTCTCCTGGGCACAGCGCCCTCGCAAGACGCCATGACCGAGTGCGACACGTTGATTGTTGCCGGCAGCAGTTTTCCGTACATGGAGTTCTACCCCAAGCCGGGCCGCGCAAAGTGCGTGCAGATCGACGTCCAAAGCTTGCGCATCGGCGCCCGTTATCCGGCCGACGTGGGTCTGGTGGGCGATTGCCGGCGCGTGCTGGACGCATTATTGCCGCTGATTCATCCGAAACATGACCGCGGCTTTTTGGAGCAGGCCCAAGAGCGGATGAAGCAGTGGAACCAGCTCATGGAGCTGCGCGGCACGCGGAAAGACAAGCCGATGAAGCCGCAGGTGGTCACTTATCAGCTCAATAAACTGCTCGAAAAGGACGCCATCGTGACCAGCGACTGCGGCACGGTCACGACCTGGACGGCGCGCTACATCAAGATTCGCGACGAAATGAAGTTTTCGGCCTCGGGACTGCTGGCCACGATGGGCAATGCGCTGCCTTACAGTGTCGCCGCTGCCGTCGCGTATCCCGGGCGCCAAGTGGTCTGCGTGTGCGGCGACGGCGGCTTCACCATGATGATGATGGAGCTCGCGACGCTGGTGAAGTACAAGCTGCCCGTCAAGGTGATCATCATCAAGAACAACGTGCTAGGACAAATTAAGTGGGAACAGATGGTAATGGAGGGCAATCCCCAGTTCGGCGTTCAATTGCAGCCGATCGACTTCGCGATGTATGCCAAGGCTTGTGGCGCCGCGGGTTACACGTTGGACGATCCGGAGCAGGCCGAACAGGTGCTGCGCGAGGCCTTGGCGCATCCCGGGCCCGCGGTCGTTGAATGCGTGGTCGACGCCAACGAGCCTCCCATGCCAGGCAACGCCACCATGAAGCAGGCGTTTCACTTCGCGGAGTCGCTTATACGCGGCCAGCGCGACGGGTGGGGCATCCTCAAATCGGTGGTTAAAGACAAGATCCGGGAAGTCGTTTAGAACCGCTCGCAAATACGCAGGTCAGGCGTTCCAGCCCAACGGAAGTCAGGCTCGAAAGTCTGACCTGCGACTGGAGAAATGAACGATGGTTGCAGACCGTGACGAAAGACGTGCGAACAAGGGGCGCGGTTGGTTCTACCTGGCGGCGATCGGCGGCGCGGCCTCGCTGTACCTCGCTTGGCGGCGAAGGCAACCGCATGCTGCACGAAACGGCATTGTCGGCGCCCATGCGCGGATCGTCTCGCTCGAGCAGCTGCGCGAGGAGGCGGACTGGACGAAGAGCGCGACGAACTACAAGGGAGGAGCCAAGGGGGGCTAGCAGATCTGAATAAGCGATGGCGTCGCGAGCGCTGCTTGGCGAAAACACTGGTTAGCAAGGAGAGAGAAAGTCATGACGATGCTACCGATTCTAGGCGCCCGACCGACGACCCGCTCCGCCGGACGCAACGAGACTTCGCGCCTCGACGCAACGGCCCTGGAGGCCGATCTGAGGGACAGAATTCGCGGCGAGGTGCGGTTCGACGACGGCAGCCGAGCGCTGTATGCGACGGACGGCTCGAACTATCGGCAGACGCCGATCGGGGTCGTCGTGCCGCGGGACGAAGCCGACGTCGTGGAGGCGGTCGCGGTTGCGCGCCGTCACGGCGCGCCCGTGCTGGGCCGCGGCGGCGGCACCAGCCTGGCCGGCCAATGCTGCAATGTGGCGGTAGTTCTCGATTTTTCCAAGTACATGCGAGGCATCGTTGAGCTCGACCCGCACAACAGACGTGCGCGAGTGCAGCCGGGCTGCGTGCTCGATTTTCTGCGCGGCGCCGCCGAGAAGCACCATCTCACGTACGGCCCCGATCCCTCCACGCATAACCATTGCACCCTGGGCGGGATGATCGGCAACAACTCCTGCGGCGTGCACTCGATCATGGCAGGCAAGACCGACGCCAATACGGAAGAGCTGGATATCCTGCTCTATGACGGCACGCGGATGAAGGTCGGAAAGACCAGCGATCAAGAATTGGAACAGATCATCCGCGCGGGCGGCCGGCGCGGCGATATTTACCGCCGGCTCAAAGCCCTGCGCGACAAGTACGCGGACCAAATTCGCCTCCGCTTTCCGGACATCCCGCGTCGCGTGTCGGGCTATAATTTGCCGTTCCTGCTGCCGGAGCACGGGTTCGACGTAGCCAAAGCGCTGGTCGGGTCGGAAGGCACCTGCGTCATGATCTTAGAGGCCACCTTGCGGCTGGTTCCCAGCCCGCCCGTGCGCTCGCTGCTGGTGCTTGGCTACCCGGACGTGTATTGCGCCGGCGACCACGTGACGGAAGTCTTGGCCCACGGCCCCGTCGGTCTGGAAGGCATCGACGACCGGCTCGTCCGCGACATGCAGCTTCAGAACATGGAGGTCGCCGATCTGTCGCTGTTGCCGCAGGGCGGCGGTTGGCTGCTGGTCGAGTTCGGCGGCGATACCAAGCAAGAGTCGGACGACAAGGCTCGCGGGCTGATGGCGGCGCTGCAGAAACAGGGGGACGCACCGTCGATGAAGCTCTACGACGACATCGTCGACGAGCGCAAGATTTGGAAGATCCGCGAGGACGGCTTAGGGGCGACGGCCCACGTGCCCAATCAGCGCTCGACCTGGCCGGGCTGGGAAGATTCGGCGGTTCCGCCCGACAAGGTCGGCCCCTATCTGCGAGATTTCCGCAAGCTGCTCGATAAGCACGGCTACGCCTGCTCCCTGTATGGGCACTTCGGCGACGGCTGTATCCACATCAGCATCGACTTCGATCTGAAGACGCAGCAGGGCATTCGGAATTATACGTCGTACATGCACGAGGCCGCCGATCTGGTGCTCAGCTACGGCGGCTCGCTTTCCGGCGAGCACGGCGACGGCCAGCAAAGGGCCGAATTGCTGCCCAAGATGTTCGGCGAGGAGCTGATCGGGGCCTTCGAGGAATTCAAGTCGATTTGGGATCCCGACTGGAAGATGAATCCGGGCAAGCTGGTACGGCCCAATCGGATGGACGAGAACCTGCGTCTCGGCGCCGACTACGATCCGCCGAAACTGGATACGCATTTTCACTTCCCTGAAGACCGCGACAATTTGGGCCAAGTAACGTTGCGTTGCGCCGGCATCGGCGAATGCCGGCGGGCCGAAGGCGGGACGATGTGCCCCAGCTACCGCGTGACCCACGAAGAGATGCACTCGACGCGCGGCCGCGCGCGGCTGCTGTTCGAGATGCTCGAAGGCGATCCCTTGGACGGCGGCTGGAAGAACGAGAGCGTGCGCGAGGCCCTCGATCTGTGCCTGGCATGCAAGGGGTGCAAGGGAGATTGCCCAGTGCATGTAGACATGGCGACTTACAAGGCCGAATTCCTGTCGCACTACTATCAAGGACGACTGCGACCTCGACACGCCTACGCAATGGGCTTGATCTATTGGTGGGCGCGGATCGCCGCGTACATGCCCGGAGTGGTAAACTTCTTCGGCCAGACGCC
>JAICIG010000227.1 GCA_025924495.1 Pirellulales bacterium
CTGGCGGCAATGGCAGGCTGGGCTTGACCAGCCCGAGCCTCCTCGGGCGGGTCCATGCGATCTGTATCGCACGAGCACCCTGGTCCTGCGCGCGCATGAAGACAAATGCGCGCCTGGCGCGTTCGTCGCCAGCTTGACCATCCCTTGGGGTCAGGCTCACAGCAGTTACGACAAATTCGGCCCCGTCGGCTATCACGTCATCTGGACTCGCGACCTTTCGATGATTGCGGGAGGACTATTGGCGGCCGGCGACGGCGGCGCCGCCTTGCGAGCGCTGGAATATTGTCAAAGTACTCAACAGCCCGATGGAAGCTGGCCGCAGAATCAGGACGCATTCGGCAATCCGCTTTGGAGCAATCCTGAGCTGGGAGAGATATCGCTGCCGATTCTGTTGTTCGATTTGATTCGTCGGGCGGGGACGCTTGCCGCCTTCGATCGGCGTCGCTTCTGGCCGATGATTCGAGCCGCAGCCAGTTATCTGGTGCGCCGGGGTCCCACGGCGCAGGCCGACCGCTGGGAAGACAGCCGAGGCTTCACACCGTTTACCTTGGCCGCCGCGATTGCGTCGTTGGCGGTCGCCGCAGAAGTTGCCGCTGAAGAAGGCGAAGGGGAGCTCGGCAGATTCTTGCTCGAAATGGCTGACGCCTGGCACTCCGACATCGATTACTGGACCTACGTGAGCGATACGGCGCTCGCTCGCCGGATCGGCGTGCCGGGTTATTATCTGCGCATCGCCCCGCCTGATCTCGAAGGCAATCCAATAAAGTACGCCAGCGGCAATGTAAAGACCGGCAAGCGTTCGCCGGCAGAAATCGTGAGCGTCGACGCCTTGGCTTATGTCCGTTTCGGCTTGATCGCGCCGGATGATCCTCGCATTGTCGACACCGTCCGGGTCATCGATGCGGAACTGAAAACGGAGACGCCGTTCGGCCCGAGTTGGCATCGCTACTCGCACGACGCCTACGGCGAAAAGGAAGACGGCTCTCCCTTCGACGGTCGCCCCGGTAAAGGGCGGCTGTGGCCATTGTTGACGGGGGAACGCGCGCACTACGAGCTGCTGGCGGGCCGTCAGGATGAAGCTCAGCGGCTGCTCATCGCCATGGAGAGTTTCGTCGGCGAGGGCAAACTGCTGCCCGAACAAGTCTGGGATAACCGAGACATCCCCTCGCGAGAGCTCTACCTCGGTCGGCCCAGCGGTTCGGCGATGCCGCTGGCCTGGGCCCACGCCGAATATATCAAGCTGCGCCGTTCGCTGGCCGAAGGGCGAGTGTATGACTTGCCGCCGCAGACCTGGCAGCGATACGTGATTGCCAAGATCCAATCGCAATTTGTCGTGTGGCGCCCGAGCCATCGCCGCAGAACGACGCCTCCTGGCAGGCGGCTGAGAATTCTCTGCGAACATCCAGCCGTCGTCCGTTGGGGCATCACAACAGCGGCCGGCCAGCGGCAGGAGGAGACGCACGACACCGGAATCGGCATCCACTATGCGGACTTGCCGACGGAAGATCTTCGGGCCGGCGATGTCGTGCAGTTCGAAATCGATTGCCTGAAACGGCAGACGGGAGGTAAACACGAGCGGTTTTCTCCCAGCGCGGGCAACGTACGGATTGAATCCTGCGATGGCTCGGTGCGCTGTCGAGCTGCACAGCCTGCGGGCCGCCTCGACTAGCAAACATGGGACCTGCGCGATGTTGCATGCCAAGCGGAACAACCACGAAGACTTGCTTAGTGGGAACTCCCGGGCGCAGGGGCGATACGTCCCGCGTTGTAAGCTTCCTTTGCCGCCAAGGCCAAGGGAACCCATTCCTCAAGCTGCTCGATGCGGCGTCGATCGCTGGGGTGATCCGACAAGATTTCCGGCAAGCGCAATCCGCGGCTGCGAGCGGTCTGCATCCGTCGCCAGAAGACAATCGCCTGCTCGGGATCATAGCCGGCAAAGGTCATCAGGAACACGCCGATATGATCGGCTTCCGATTCCTGCTCGCGATCGAAAGACAGGCTCCAGATGCCGTCGCCAAATTCCTCCTGTCGCTCGATCCGTTCGCTCGTATGATGGGCCAAGGCGTGCGAGACTTCATGGGCGATCACAGCGGCCAATTGATCGTCGTTTTCGACAACCCGTAATAACCCGGTAAACACTCCGATTTTGCCGCCCGGCAGACAAAAGGCGTTGACTTGGTCCTCTTCGATCACGCTGTATTCCCATTCAAAGGGGTAGTCGGCCACATGTAGGTTGATTTCTCGCTGCAGCGGTTCGATCTCGATTGCCTTGGCGATCCGTTGACTGACACGCCGCACCTGGTCGACTTCTTCCCCGCTGGTCAGGACTCGATCTGCACTAAGCAGTTTCTTGTAAGCCATGCGCCCCAGCTCCAACTCCTGTTCGGGAGCAAGCGCCAGGCGTTGATGCCGCCTGCCGGGCCCCTCGCCCTGCGGCTCAATGCTGCAACCGGAAGCCGAAACCAGCATCACTGAAAAAAGGCAACGCACGATTAGTCCGGAACGGTGGCGGCGAGTACTCGTCATGATTCGCTCCGATTCACTCCGTAGGTACAGCGCTTTATCGGCGTCCTGGGCCGCCGATGCCGTCGCTGCGTTATCGGTCGGGTATGCCGACGCGAGGCGCAGGGCAGCAACCCGCATGCCATCGGCTATATTCGATATGAACCCATGGTCGTCGTGGGCGTGCCAGCAATACAGGATCACCGGTGACGCACGAATCTGGCTCGCGGGGCGTAGGAAGGCCGGGAAGATTCGTGCATCGGCGTCGGGACCTTCCAATCGGTTTTCCCGTCCAGTCTTCCGTGCCGGTTGGCATCCATTGCCATTGCTTGCAGCGAAAGCGCCGAGTGTTATTCGGAAGTTCGGCGCCATTGTTGTGTGAAGTCGCCAACCTTAGAATGCGCGGGTATTAGCGCCGGTCAAAGGCGAATTCATCAATCGGAACCTCCACTTTTGCCGACGACAGACCGCACCGCAAGCCGCCTTGGTTCGCAGCGAATCGCGAGCCCACCTTTACACCCTGAACACCTGCCATGCCTTATCGGCGAATTACCTTGGATCAACTACCGCCGGCCATGTTAGCTGGCGGCGGAGAGCCGTTTTCGGTTCGAGACCGGCTCGAAGAGACCGAACATAACGTTGAAGATCTGCTGCTTTGCTTGCAAGCCTTGCGGGCTGATGACGTGCCTTCGATTAGTTGGAACTGGGACGAAAACGCCTGGCATCCGGACTCGCCGTCAGATGAACACTATCCCCAGTATTTTTCGCGCGACATCAATCACGACAACATTGAATGTCACGTCATCTGGTCGGCGCCTCTCTGCCGGCGCGACCCGACGCGCCAGTGGCACGACGGCGAACGATATTTGCAAGGCCTCGGCCGGCAGGTTTTGCTGTTCGACTACCAGCTGCAGGCAACCATGCCGGGCGAGCAAGACTCAGCCGCGCCTCCGCGGTTGATCCACGATTCGCTGACGGTCGTCGTCGGGATGTATGAGGAGACGCCGCTGAGGCGCGCCTTCGCCAGCGAGTCGGGCAACAAGATCAAGGTAGAGCTGCAGTTGCTGATCAAACTGATGCAATGGATCGATGAACTGAAAGACTATTTGCGACTGGAAAAGCAGGCGCTGGCGGCGCTGGAACGTCGCGCGAAGCGGCATGCCGATCTTAACCTGCACTCGAACGAATGACCTGGCCGAGCTGCGCGCGTGCTCAGCGATCTTGACGTTGGCGCTTGCGACGCCTGCCGTTGAGCGTCGAGGGCGCACTGGAGAGCGGCTCGGCGGGACCTTCCAACGGCTCGCCTTCGCGCACCGTGCCGATCCGCGCCTTCGCCTGCCTAGCGTACTCTTTCGACAGCTCGAAGCCGATCCAGCGCCGGCCGAGTTTTTTGGCCACCCGCAAGGTCGTGCCGCTGCCGGCAAACGGATCGAGCACCAGGTCGCCCGAGTTCGAACTGACGCGGATGATTCGCCCCAAGAGCTGCTCGGGCATCTGGCAGCCGTGGTAACCGGCGCGTTCCTTGAACGTGCCGGCCACGCGAGAGAAGTACCACGTGTCTTCGTCAGGCTGAAAACCCTGCGGTAAATCTTGTGGCCGGAGGATCCAGGTGTCATCGGGCAACCGGCCTCGCGGATTCGCGCGAAGGTCGGCGTATACCATTTGCCGAGCCGAGGGGACGCGCACCGCCGGATCTTGCTGGTTGAAAGTGAACGCCTCCGGATCCTTTACGAACTGGAACAGATGCGCATGCGAGCGATTGAATTTGCGCGTGCAATTGACGCCGAACGTGTAGTACCAAATGACCCAACTGCGACAGGTCAGCCGCAGATCATTCTGAGCAATCAGCTTGGTCTCAGCCGCGTACTCATCGCCGATAGCGATCCAGAAAGTGCCGGTCGGCGAAAGCGAACGAGAAACGCCCGACATCCATTGGCGAGTCCAGCTTAAATAATCTTCATAGGGCTTGCGATCGTGGTACACGTCGTATTCATAGCCAATATTGAAAGGCGGATCAGCAAACGCCAGATCGACCGAGCCCTCATCCAGTTCCTGCAGCCTGGCGACGCAATCGCCGTGATAAAGGGCGTTGGCGGCAAGCGTCACTGTGAAACCTCCTTGTATGGCCCGGGAGCTTGTTCGGCCTGATCGCTTCGGGTAGCTTCTCACAAGCGGTTCGCAATCGCCCCGGCCGATCGCGTTGGCTGCTCGCGCGTCAATCGTACAGCACGCGGGTTGGCATTCAAGCCGCGCCCTGAGGATCAGACTATGAAATTCGCCATCTGCAATGAAACGTTTCTCGACTGGCCGTTCGAGAAGGCCTTCGCCTTCGCGCGCGAGTGCGGTTATACCGGCATTGAGATTGCGCCGTTCACGATCAACCCCGACGTCCGCCAGATCTCGGCCGAGCGGCGCAGCGAAGTGCGCCGGCAAGCGGAATCCGCCGGGTTGCAAATGATCGGGTTGCACTGGTTGTTGGCAAAGACGCAAGGTTTGTATCTGACCAGCCACGATGCGAGCATTCGCCGCGCCACCGCCAGCTACGTGGAAGAGCTGGCCCGACTGTGCCGCGACCTGGGCGGTTCGATCATGGTCTTCGGTTCGCCGCTGCAGCGCAACTTGCAGCCCGGCGTGAGTTACGATGACGGCATGAAGTACGCCGCGGAGGTTTTCCAAGCGGCGATGCCGGTGTTGGAAGATCTCGATGTGACGCTGGCCGTCGAACCGCTCGGTCCAGCCGACGGCAACTTTCTGCTCACCGCCGCCGACGGCGTAAAGCTAATCGAGATGGTCGGTTCGCCGCATTGCCGACTGCACTTGGACTGCAAGGCCATGGCGAGCGAGAGCACGCCGATCCCTGAAATCATTCGGCGCTGCGCTCCATGGCTAGTCCACTTCCATGCCAATGATGCCAACAAGCTGGGCCCGGGATTCGGCGAGTTGGATTTCGTACCGATCTTCGAAGCGCTGGGCGAGATCGATTACCAAGGCTGGGTTTCGGTCGAAGTGTTCGACTACTCGCCCGGAATTGAGCGGCTCGCGCGCGAGAGCATCGAGTATATGCAGGAATGCGCGGAGAAGGTCGTGGGCCAGTAGGTCGCCTGGCGAACTCCTGAATATGTCGGCCGTAGGGTGGGCCATGCCCACCAAGAATTGAGGCCAAACTTGGCTTCTCGCTGGACGAGGCCCACCCTACGAGAGGATCGAAATCTCGCGCCAATTCGCAGTGGGCAGTGCCCGCCTACGAAGACTGGTGGGCGAGGCCCACTCTACGAGATTGCGCTAATTGGCGGCCTTGAGCTCGGCCAAATGCTGGGCGGTGCCGACGAGCCGATCCCAGTTGTCGTAAATGTATTCCGGCGGACCGCCGATCTGAGCCACGACTTGAGCCACCTGCTCGGTCGGCACCATTTCAATGGCGTTCCAGGGGCAAACCGTCAGATCGTATGGATCGGTCTTCTTACGCGGAATGTGGACGCAAACCTCGCAGCCCACGCAGCGCTCAAGATCAATCTGGCACCAGCTTTGCAGGTTTTGGAACTGGTCGTACTGCTGGATCTTCATAATGCAGTCGACTGGACAGACTTCCAGACATGCCTCGCAACCCGTGCAGTTGTCGGCATTGATGACGGCAAGTTCTTTGGGAAGCTTCTTCCGAGGCCCTTGTTTGGCCATCGATTCGATCCTCAGCAAACTGAAACCAAGTCAAAGTCGGCAAACTCAGCGATTACCAACAGTCAATCATAGGAAGAAATCGGTTGCCGGCCAACCGTGGTTCAGCGAAATGTAGTGCGGCGAGATTGGGAAGCGGCGGGCAACAGTTATCAGGTGGGGATATTCGCAGGATTTAGGCTTTAAAACGCCGACGAACCCGCGTTTCCTCGTGCCTGACGTCTGGCGGCCGAATCAGGCTGGGATTGATTCGCCGCGCAGCAGGTCCTCCGCCGTTTGGCGGCGACGGACGAGATGCGCCGCGCGATCTTGCACCAGCACTTCGGCGGCCAGCGGCTTCGAGTTGTAATTGGAACCCATGGCAAAGCCATAGGCGCCAGCATTTTCAATCACCAGCAATTCGCCCACTTCGGCGGCGGGTAAGCTGCGAGTGCAAACGAACCCCCCTTCCGTTTGGGTAAAAATATCGCCGGACTCGCAGAGCGGGCCGCCGATGACGACATCTCTCAGCGGTCGGGCATCGCCGCCAGGCGCCGGTTTGGCATCGACGCGAGCGGGAACGATCGCCATTGGATGATGCGATCCATACAAGATTGGCCGTGCCAAGTTATTAAAGCCGGCGTCGAGCAGGTAGAACGTATTGCCGCCCATCCGCTTAATCGCGCGAATTTCGGTCACCAGATACCCGCTCTCGGCGACCAGGTAACGACCGGGCTCGATCTCCAGGTGCACCTTATGCCCAAACGCATCTTCCAGGCGTTTGCGGCTGGCGTCCCACAGCTTGTAGTAAACGTCGATATCGACGTAGCTGTCGCCGGCCTTATAGGGCACCGGCAACCCGCCCCCGGCGCTAATGGTCGTAATGGACCGTCCCACTTCAACGGCCAGCCGCTCCATCGCGCCGCAAACCTGCGACAAGTGGTCGAGGTCGGTGCCCGAGCCGATATGCAAGTGTAAGCCGCTGATCCCCAGTCCATGATGGTCGGCTCGCCGCAGACAGTCTTGAACCTGCTCGTGCCAGATGCCGTGTTTCGACTGCTCGCCGCCGGTGTTGGTCTTCTGGCTGTGGCCATGGCCAAAGCCAGGATTGATGCGCAGGGTAATGCTTCGTCCGGGAGCGCGCTCGCCGAATTGATCGATCATGTCTGGCGAGCCGCAATTCACATGAATGCCGCGCTCGATGACGACTTCCAGCGATTCACGATCGAAGATATCGGCCGTGTAGACGATCGGCGGCGGATCGCCGACGGGCGAATAGCCGGCCGCCAAGGCTCGAGCAATTTCGCCGGCGCTCACGGCATCGACCAGCACGCCGTGGCGGCGGACGAGATCGAGAATGGCGATATTCGAGCACGCCTTCTGGGCATAACGGATATCGTCGAACTGCCGCAAATCTTCAATCCGTTCGACAATCTTGCCAGCGTCGTAAACGTAGCTGGGCGTGCCGTACTGGCGGGCCAGCTCGGCCACGCTGACGCCGGCGATTTCTGTGCGGAGGGTGGGAAATGCGGTAGGAGCAGTAGGCATGAGAATCACGTCGAAAAAGGCTGAAGACTACGGCATGAAGCAAACCACCTAAACTAACAGCGCCCCCATAGTTCTTCAATTGGCCGGAGCAGGTGCGACGGTTCAGGCGAGCCGCGCGGCGTCGCGTCCGTGTTGGACCTATCTTATGTCGTCCATAGGGCGCAGCCAAAATTGCCACGCGGCTCAATGATTATCAGCGGGCTGACGCCCGCCGCTCGCCCTATCTCGCGAAAATCAGTCTTTTTTCTTGCTGCGAGCTTTTAGCTTGACGGTCAGCGTCCCTTTGTTGTCGGCCAGCTCGCCCCATTTGTCGCGGCAGCGCAGGTAGAGTTGACCGCCGGTTGGCGCGGTGAATGAGCCGTCGGCGCCAAGTTCGATCGGTTCGCCTAGCTCATACTTTGTCGTATCCATGACAACTCCCAGCAGGCGTCCCGGGCCATCGCTGGCATCGCCATCCGCAGTCAAATTGGCGCCATCTTCCGTAGTTTGCCACGTGCCGGCCGCCTTGTACTCATAGTCGACGCCGCCGGTCACAATCACGCCTGAGGGCTGCCAGCCGCGGTCGGCCCGGATCTTGGCGGTCACCGTGGCGCTGCCTTTGGGAGCGCGGAACTTTCGCTTCCAATCCCAACTGCATAAGTCCGCCCGATAGCCTTGTTCGAGATGCTTGAGGAAGAAGCGGTACTCGAACATGATCTCCTTGGCCATGTCGCCGTAGACGACCTCGAAGCTGGTCTCTTGTTTCTTGAGCAAGGCCAAGCCAAGCGGACGGAACTTCGGTGCGTAGTTTGTGTTATTCGCCAGCAGATGGCATAGCGCCCAGCGCCAGGCATAGTTTTGCCACGAGTCGCCGGTGAATTCGTCTCCGTTGACGATTTCATTCAGGCTCTTCGGCTCGCTGCCGCGCAAGTAGTCGAGCACCACGTCGTGAATGTGAACGCTCTGAGCGCTTTTTTCATCCTTGCGCCAGTACTGGCCCATTTCGGCCATGCCTTCGCTGTACCAGACCGGGCCAGTCGTGCCGAACGTCTGTCCACAGTAGGCATGCACCGCCTCGTGCTGCGGCGTGCCGCGGTCGGCCACGGCATAGACGATTGACTTGGCCAGAAAATCGCCGGCTTTGGAAGAGAGCGTCGCGGTGATCGTCACGCCGGCGCCGGCTTGAATATGACCCAAGCCTTCCTTGGGCAAGGCGCCTTGCGGCCAACGGCTGAGATCCTCGACCACGTAGCATTCGATCACGCCCGAACAGGGACGAGCCCAATACGAGGAGATAATCGAGAGCATCGTCTCCAACCGCTCGAGCAAATCCTTGGCGTCGTCGGCCGACAGATCGGTATGGATGTAGAAGTTCTGCGAGCGGTAGTCGGTCGGCCCGGTCGGCGCAGCCGCCTTCACCTTTTCTCGCTTGCTCTGCGCGGCCAAAGGCGCCGCGAACAGACAAATCAGGATCGCCAGCAGCAGCCTTCCCGAAATACCCGCAGAAATGCGGCGGAATGACAGAGACATGAGTTTGCCCTCGATCATTGCAAGCAGATTGAACGGTTCAATCGCGGCATGAGGCGGCCCCATGACCCGGCCGCGCTACGCTGGTCGAGTATAACCGTCCGCTACAAACGTCGCCAAACAAAGCGCTCGCAGGATGGAGAAAACCAATTCCCCGCTCTTCGCGTAAACCTGATTGACAGGCTCAGCGACGGTCTCCTAGCCTGCCAACACTGCGCAGCGATTGACGCAGGCCTCCCGACACCCCGGGGAAACGTCGCCGTGCGATTTCGGTTGAAGACGCTGTTTCTGTTGACGTTTCTGGTAGCCTTGGCCTGCATGGTGCTGTTCGCGCTGCCGGATGCCCTGTCGATTTTTGTGCTCGCCGGAACGGCCATGATCACGCCAGGAGCGCTGATCGCAGGCATCATCTATGGTCGCGGCGCCAAGCGAGCCTTTGCGATCGGCTGCCTGGCTTCGGGCGGCTGGCTGCTATGGGCGTCGCCCCTCTTTTTCTACATGTCGATCAATGGCGAGGCGATCAGCGGCGAGCCGCTCATGGCGAAGCTGTTATTCGTCGGCTTCTACTTCTTGCTAGCCATCGCCGGGTTCGTCAGCATCGGAGTCCGGCGGATGTGCTATCAAGGCCGGAATCACATCCGCCCGCCGCGAGATTGCTGCTAGCAAGCGCAACACCTACGCCGACAGTTCTTTCAAACGTCCGGTGCTGTCGCCCAGCTTGTCGATCGACGAATCCATGCGGTCGAGCAGCGACAGCCAGAGATTGTTCAGCGGCGTTTCCTTGTCGTAGACGATATGGCGGCCCGGGTTCAATGTGCCGCAGCCGCGGCCGGCCAGCAGAATCGGCAGCTTATCGTGATTGTGCGCGTTGCCGTCGCCGATAGCGCTGCCGTAGGCGACCATCGCATGATCCAGTAGGGAGCCGTCCCCTTCGCGCGTCGCTTTCAGCTTTTCGAGGAAGTAAGCGAGCTGCGCCGCGTGGAACAGGTTGATCTTGCTGATCTTGGCCTGCTTTTCTTTGTCGTTGCCGTGATGCGAGAGGTCGTGGTGGCCTTCCGACACGCCGATGAAGGCGTAGCTCTTATTGCTCCCCTCGTTGGCCAACACGAACGTGCTGATTCGCGTCAAGTCGCTTTGGAATGCCAGTACCATCAGATCGGCCATCAAGCGGATATGCTCGCCGTAGTCGCCCGGCACGCCGGACGGCTTGGAAAAGTTCGGCAGCCCTTGCCCCGAAGCCTGTTCGACGCGGTTGATCCGCTGCTCGAGCTCGCGGACGGTGGTGAGATACTCATCGAGCTTGCGCTGGTCGGTGGCGCCGAGACGTCCTTTCAACTGCGTGGCGTCTTCGAGCACGAAGTCCAGCACGCTCTTGCGCGCCTGATTGCGTTTGGCCCGTGCTTCTTTGCTTTCGCCTTGCTGTCCGTCGGAAAACAGCCGTTCGAACACCAGCCGCGGATTGACTTCTTTGGCGACCGGCGTTGATTCGGTTTTCCAAGAGCTGTTGGCCGAATACGCACAGCTATAGCCCGAGTCGCAGTTGCCGTTCTGGGCGCCCGGCTCGCAGCCAAGCTCCAACGACGAGAACCGCGTGAGCTGGCCGATTTTTTGCGCGGCCACCTGGTCGGCCGAAACGCCGACCTTGATGTCGGCGCCGTGCGTCTTCCGCGGATGGCAGCCAGTGAGGAAGCTGGCCATGGCTCGCGCGTGGTCACCGCCGCCATCGCCGTGAGCGCGCGCGCCGTCTTGCGCCAGCCCGCTGAGGACCATGAAGTCCTGCTTGAACTTCTCCAAGACCTTCAGCGTTGGCGGCAGGTCGAAATCGGGCCCGACCTTCGTCGGCGTCCAGTCGGGCATGTGCATGCCGTTGGGCACATACAAAAAGGCCATGCGGTTCGGCGTCTTCTTGGCCGTCTCGGCCGCCTGCAAAGCCCGGCCGAATGCCGTAAATGCCGTCGACGGCAACATCGCGTCTAACAATGGCAAAGCCACTGCCGTGCCCAAACCCTTTAAGGCGGCGCGTCGGGAAATCTGCCAAGGCTTGTGCATTATTCGGTTCCTTTGCCTCTGCGCAGTTGGAAGGGATCGCTCTCGACAATTTCGAGAATCAATGCCGAGAATCTGTAGTCCTGTTTCGCCAGCGACGCGGCGATTTCGTCGACGGCGCACTTGTCATAATACTCGAGCCCCCGGCCCAAGGCGTACGTTAACATCTTTTCGGTCAGACAGCGGACAAAATCATCCTTCTTTTGCCGCAGAATTGCCTTCAGCTCGTTGGGGCGCTTGAACGACGCGCCGTCGGGCAACGTGCCGGAAGCATCGATGGCGAACTCGCCGTCTCGATCGCGCCAGGCGCCGATGGCGTCGAAGTTCTCCAGACCGAAGCCCAGCGGATCCATGCGGGCATGGCATGAGGCGCAGTTCGGATTCGCCCGATGCTGTTCCATTCGCTGCCGCAAGGAGCCGCTGAGCACCGTCTTATCGTCCTCCTTCAGCTCGCCCGCGTCGGGCGGTGGCGGCGGCGGAGAGGAGTTGAACAACTCTTCCAGGATCCACTTGCCGCGTTTGACGGGCGAAGTGCGGGTGGGGTTCGAAGTGACGGTCAATACGCTGGCCTGCGTGACCAATCCGCCGCGGTCGCGGTTCTCCAGATTTACGCGGCGGAATGCAGTCCCCGTGATGCCGCCGATGCCATAGTGCTTGGCCAGCGGCTCATTCAGAAACGTGTAGTCGGCGTCCAGAAAATCGAGCACGCTGCGATCTTCTTCCATGACCGAGGCGAAGAACAGCTCCGTTTCTTTCAACATCGCCTGCCGCAGTTCCTCGGTGAACGTCGGAAACCGCTTGGGGTCGGGCGTCATAGTCTTCAGGCGGCGAATCTCCAGCCACTGGCCGGCGAAATTGTCGACCAACGCGCGAGCTTTCGCGTCTTTAAGCATCCGCCGCACCTGCGCTTCGAGCACGCCCTTATCGCGCAGTTTGCCTTGAGCCGCAATGCGGAACAGCTCGTCGTCGGGCATGCTGCTCCAGAGGAAATACGATAACCGCGTCGCCAGCTCGAACTCGTCGATCGGATGAATGGCCTTCGGATTGTTCGGCTCGCGATCCAACTCCACGCGGAACAGGAAGTAGGGCGAGACCAGCACCGCTTCCATCGCCAATTGAATGCCGCGCTCAAAGCTCTCGCCGTCTTTCTCCGTTTGCTCGACGAACTTCACCAGCCTCGCCACTTCGTCGGGCGTCGCTCGGCGGCGGTAAGCCTTACTGGCAAATACCCGCAGCACCTTCTCGGCGCACTCTTTGTGATTGTTCTTGCCCGGCTCGGCGAAGATGATTTTCTTGTGCGACTCGGGCAGCGCCGGCGGAGGACCGTCGAGCGGACCTTGGATCTCGAGCGATTC
>JAICIG010000228.1 GCA_025924495.1 Pirellulales bacterium
ATCTCTTCCCGGGGCCGGTAACGCTGATGTTGCCAGATCGGACCGTTTCGCTCGATGTCACCAGGCCGATCGATGATTACACGATCGATTTGAACGCTCCGCCCCGCCCCGTCGTTTCTTTCGAAAACCTGCCGCAGCGCGAGGTGATCTTGCGGTTTAAGGCGCCGCCCGGTTCGCCGCGTGCTCGCGGGCAAGTGCGGATCGGCTTTCAATTGCCGCCGGTCGAAGGCGGCCGCTCAAACCGCGAGTTTCGCGATCAAGTTTTCGAGCTCAAGGGAGACGAGTTGCGATTCCAGGCGCCGACCGGAACGACCATGTTCTGCGATACCAGGAAGATTGTCGGCTATCGGATCGAAAAAGATTCCAATATCGAAGTGACGGGGGCGGACGAACCGCTCGAAATCGGCTTCGAATTGCTGCCAGCCGGCGGAATCTTCGGCCAGGTTTTGAATTGGGACGACAAGCCTGCGTCGCACTGCAGCATCCACCTGCTGACGGTTGAAACACCGCCGAAGCATGAGCCTCCCTTGTTTGACTCGGTTGACGTCAGAAATGCCGATGGGCGCTTCGCCTTGGGGCAATTGCCTCTAGGAGGCAGGTATCGCGTGCTCGCGGTCCACCACGACAGCGAGGCGCGGGCTCTCAGCCCGATCATGACCATCGATGAGCAGATTCCTTTGGAGAATGTCGAATTGCGATTTATCAAAGGGCTGTCGTTCGCCGTCAAGGTACTCGGACCTGATGGCAAGCCCGCCGCGGGCATCCCTTTGCATTTGGAATACACGTCGCCGCATAACCAGAGCATGAGCCGCGGGAACAAAGCGACCGGCTCCGACGGCCGGTTTGTCTTCGAGCATCTCGATCCGGCTTTGTCAGGCCACTACTCCTTGGCGATCGGACCAGGCGCTAATCTCTGCGGGGCGCGGGTCGATCCGATCGATCCGACGCAGCCGCTAGCCGTGCGGCTCGAAGGCGGGACGCAGTTGCAGGGCATACTGCTTGACGCCACGACATCGCAGCCGATTGCAAACGCTAAAATCTTGCTGCTGCCAGGGCCCGATCCCCAGCCCCGTTACCCCGGACTGATCGAGGTGAGAACCGACGATGCCGGCCAGTTCGAATTCCATAATCTCGAACCGGTCGCTTATCGGTTGAGGGTGGAAGGCGCCAGCGAAGTCAAGATCGCCGCTCCCGCGAATGCCCACAACGATGAACCCAATGACGCGATCGTGCGAGCGGGAAAAGTCGCCAAGGCGACGGTGTTGGCAACGCGTGCTCAATAGCCGCCTGTCATTACGCGTCATACGCACGGTCTATTCCCGACAGGCTTCTTCAAACCGGGCGCTCAACACGTTCTAGGCGGCGCTGTCATCGCTCGGCCGCGCGGCTCGCGGCGGCGTGATATCGATTCGGGGCAGACGTCTTCCGCGTTTCTCGAGCGGACCAAATTAACTCCGCATCGCCTGCACTGAAATGCGTGCAGAGCTGATCGACGCGACGATTTTGCTTATTCCTCGTCGCTGCGCAGTTTGGCCAGCACGGTGTAGTCTTCCAGCGTGGTCGTGTCGCCGGTCGACTCTTTGCCGGCGGCGATATCGCGGAGCAGCCGCCGCATGATTTTGCCGCTGCGAGTCTTGGGCAAAGCGTTCGTAAACCGCACGTCGTCAGGCTGCGCCAGCGCGCCGATCTCCTTGCGCACGTGTTGCCGCAGCTCGTTGCGCAGCGATTCGTTGGCATCGCCCGACTTGAGCGTGACAAACACGGCCACGGCCTCTCCCTTCAGTTCATCGGGGCGACCGACGGCCGCCGCTTCGGCGACCAGCGGATGGCTGACCAAAGCGCTTTCGATTTCGATCGTGCTCAAGCGATGCCCCGAGACATTCAACACGTCGTCGATGCGTCCCATGATCCAGTAGTAGCCGTCTTTGTCGCAGCGCGCGTTGTCGCCGGCCAGATAGCAGTGCGGCACCTTGCTCCAGTACTGCTCCTGGTAGCGTTGATCATCGCCCCAAATGCCGCGGAGCATTCCTGGCCACGGTTTCTTCATCACTAGCCAGCCTCCGCGGCCTTGCTCGACCGGGTTGCCGTGCTCGTCGACGATCGCCGGCACGACGCCAGGCAGCGGCTTAGTGCAACTGCCGGGCTTGGTGGCGATGGCGCCGGGTAGCGGGCTCATCATGATGCCGCCCGTTTCCGTTTGCCACCAAGTATCGACGATAGGGCAGCGTTCGCGGCCGATCTTGCGGTGATACCACATCCAGGCTTCCGGATTGATGCCTTCGCCGACGGTGCCCAACAGCCGCAAGCTCGACAGGTCGTGCTTATCCACCCACTGGTCGCCCCACTTGATGAAGGCCCGGATGGCGGTCGGGGCGGTATAGAAGATGGTGACGCCGTATTTCTCGATGATCTTCCAGAAGCGATCTTCGTGCGGCCAATTCGGGGCGCCTTCGTACATCATCACCGTAGCTCCGGCCGACAAGGGGCCATAGACCACGTAGCTGTGCCCGGTGACCCAGCCGCAGTCGGCCGTACACCAGAAGACGTCCTCCTCGCGCAGGTCGAAGACCCATTCGGTCGTCTTCTTCGTGTACAGATTGTATCCAGCCGTCGTGTGCTTGATGCCTTTCGGCTTGCCGGTCGAACCGCTGGTGTAGAGGATGAACAATGGGTGTTCGCTGTCGAGCGGTTCGGCAGGACAATTTGCCGACGCTTCTTGCACCAGGTCGTGCCACCAGTGATCTCGGCCATGACGCATCGAGACTTCGTCCCCGGTGCGCCTGAGTACGATGCAATGCTTGACCGTAGGCGATTTGTCCAATGCCGTGTCAACATTGTCTTTCAGCGCCAATTTGGCGCCTCGCCGCCAGCCGCCGTCCGCCGTGATCACCAGCTTGGCGCTGGCGTCGTTATTGCGGTCGGCAATGGCTTCGCTGGAAAACCCGCCGAAGATTACGGAATGCACCGCGCCGATTCGGGCGCAAGCCAGCATGGCGATCGCCAATTCCGGAACCATGGGCATGTAAATCGAGACGACATCACCCGCTTGAATGCCGAGGCCTTTGAGTGCATTGGCGAAGCGGCTGACTTCATGGTGCAGCATCTGATAGGTGAGGACGCGCGTGTCGCCGGGCTCTCCCTCCCAGATTAATGCCGCCTTGTTGCTCCGCTGCGTGCCTAGATGCGCATCGAGGCAGTTGTACGAGGCATTCGTCTGGCCGCCGACAAACCAGCGGGCGAACGGCTCGTTCCACTCGAGCACTTTGTCGTAGGGCTTGAACCAGTGCAGTTCGGCGGCCAGTTTGCCCCAGAAGCTTTCAATGTCGGCGGCGGCTTCTTGCCAGAGCTTTTCGTATGCGGCGAGCGAGGGAATCTTGGCCCGGTCGGCGAATTCGGCCGGCGGCGCGAACTTCCGATTCTCTTGCATCACATTATCCAACTGACCGCTCGCTTTCGCTGCCATAACCGTCTCCAAGAGCCCGCCTCAAGAGCCAACGATTGGACCGAACCCACGATTCTAGGCGGCGCCAGAAAGAGTGTCAACGAACCGATTTACGTTGCGTAGCGCCACCCGCCGAGCTCGCTGAGAATCGCTCGGATCTGCCTGTCGAACATCGACTTCCTCATAGAGTTCAACTCACAGGATTCGTCGAAATGGGCCAAAAGCCGAAGAATGCCGATCGCTTAAGAAAACTTCTCCGCCAGGTCAGGAAACAAATCCTCAACGGAGTCCTCGTCCCACGGCGTACCTTGGATCGTTCGCGGTGCTTCGGCGGGGCAGTCGTCGAAGTAGTCGCGCCCCGTCTTTGCCTGGTACATTCGTGGAGCGATCAAGAAGATTTCCTCGCACTCGGCGTACTCGCCGGGCTCGATCCGGTCGGCAGCTCGCTCTGGGGCTGCAAGAGCGGATTCGTAATACTCGCGACCCTGCGCAATGAGCCAGCCCTCGAAATAATAAAAGCCGTCGTCAGAGCAGCCGCCATTGACGATAAATGCTACGGCCCACAAGTCCCAGCGGTAAGCGTCGCTCACGCGATCCTCGAGCCAGCGCTGGAATTCCATCAATGCATCTGGCTCCAGACCCTCGAGTAGATCGGAGAGCGCCTGCATTTGATCGCTAAGGCTGTGCGCGTCGGCTCGGCTTTCCCCGATCATCGCCCAGAACCGGTCATTGAAATCCGCCACCGGTCCGCGCTCCTAAGCTGGCGCCTGCGTTTTCCTGATTCGTTGATCAAAGCAGTCGCCGACCGCTTTTCGCCTGCTCGCCGAGTCGTCCCTAATCGCTCCTTCCATCCGCCGGGCTCGTCAAATGCAAACAGGCCGAAGGCAAAATAAAACGCCTTCGGCCTGCGTCAATTTAGGAGCATGAGTCCGGGGCAGCGCTTGCCTGCTGTTTCGGGGACTATTCCGGGAACAGTTTCGTCGACAAGTAGCGCTCGCCAATGTCCGGAAGCACCACGACGATGGTCTTGCCGGCGTTTTCTTTACGCCGCGCGATGTCCAAAGCCGCCCAGGCCGCTGCGCCGGAGCTGATGCCGCACATCATGCCTTCCTGCTTGGCCATGTTGCGGGCCGTTTCCATCGCGTCGTCGTCGGTGACCAGAACGGTCTCGTCGATGATGTCGACGTTGAGCACCTGGGGGATGAAGCCCGCGCCGATCCCTTGAATCGTATGCTTGCCGGGTTTGAGCGCTTCCCCGGCCTTCTTCTGCCTGATCACAGGGCTATTCACCGGTTCCACCGCGACGACGTGCAAGTCAGGTTTGCGCTTCTTGATCACCTCGCCGACGCCGGTAATCGTGCCGCCGGTGCCCACGCCTGCGACGAAGATGTCGATCTTTCCGCCGGTATCTCGCCAGATTTCTTCGGCGGTCGTCTTTCGGTGCACTTCCGGATTCGCCGGATTGTTGAACTGCTGCGGCATGAAGTAGTTCTTGTTCTGGCTCAGAATCTCTTCCGCCTTGCGAACGGCGCCGGGCATGCCCTCGGCCGCCGGCGTCAGGATCAACTCGGCGCCAAGCGCCTTCAGCATGCGGCGGCGTTCGACGCTCATGCTTTCGGGCATGGTCACCGCCAATTTGTAGCCGCGGGCGGCGCAGACATAGGCCAGACCGATCCCCGTGTTGCCGCTGGTCGGCTCGATGATCACGGTATCCGGCTTGATTTTGCCGTCGCGTTCGGCGGCGTTGATCATGGCCGCCGCGATTCGGTCCTTAACGCTCCACAGCGGGTTCATGTTTTCCAGCTTGGCCAGCACCGTGGCCGCGCAGCCCTGGCTGACGCGGCGGAACTTCACCAGCGGCGTATTGCCGATGCATTGGGTGATATCCTCGTGAACTTGGCTTGAAGTGGCCGTGGCCATGGCTGTCCTTTCCTACGTTCGAAAGCGTGGAAGCGGCGGCGGCGAGGCGCCGCACGGAACTAGAACCGACGCCGTTAAGTCATTGCCGCTTCAGAAGTAACATCATCAGCGGAAGCGGATTATAATGAGCGCTGGCAAGCTGGGTCAACCGGAGAAATGATTCAGCCTGACGCTGCAAGTCGCACGGCGAGGCGCCGAGTAGCGGCCTTCGCCACAACGCTGCATCACCTGTGGTCTGATCCCCGCGGTCGGGGTAAAATGGGCATGGAGCGGGCTGATAGAAGCTCATCAAACCTTAACATGGCCCTAATATTTCGATGCTATCTCTGACGTCTCGTAGTTTATTGGAGTTGGCACCGAGGCGTCCCATGGCCAAACAACGCATTCTCGTCGTGGATGACGAGGAAGATCTGCTCGAGCTGATCAGCTATAACCTCACCAAGGAAGGTTATCGAGTAACAACCGCCTCATCGGGCGAAGACGCGATGCGCGAAGCTCGCAGCAACCCGCCCGACCTGATCGTGCTGGATTTATTGCTGCCCAGCGTCGATGGCTTGGAGGTCTGCAAGCTGCTCAAGAGCGATTCGCGCACCAAGCACGTGCCGATTGTCATGCTGACGGCCAAGGGGGAGGAAGCGGACGTCGTCAGCGGTCTGGAATTGGGCGCCGACGATTACATCACCAAGCCCTTCAGCCCGCGCGTGGTGACCGCGAGGATCAAGGCCGTTTTGCGGCGAAAGGCCCAGGAACATCCGGAACGCGACGCGGCAATCCAGGCTCATGAACTCGTCATCCATCCTGGCCGGCACGAAGTGTTGGCGGCCGGTACGCCGCTGGTGCTGACGCTGACCGAATTCCGTCTCTTGCATTTTCTCGCCCAGCGTCCTGGTTGGGCCTTTTCCCGTACGCAGATCGTCGACGCCGTGAAGGGGGACGATTACCCAGTCACGGAGCGTTCTGTGGACGTTCAAGTGGCCGGGTTGCGCAAAAAGCTCGGCAGCTACGGTGAGTACATCGAGACGGTGCGCGGAGTCGGTTATCGCTTCAAGGAGTAGTCGTACATGCCCGGCCAGCGGCTGCTCTGGCTCCTTTATCCACGGATCCTCTGCCTGCTCGTTGGGTTGTTAGCGGTTCTCGGATTGCTGTTTCGCTCGCTCGATGCGATGCCAGCCCGCTTGATACTAGGGGGCATCGTGGTCGTCATTGCCGCGGCCGTGATTAGCCGCGTCGTGGAGTTAGCCGTCGTGGCGCCGCTAGCGCGCATGCGCGACGCAGCCCGCAAATACAGCGAGGGCGAACTGGGCTACAAGCTGCACGCCGCCGATAGCCAGGAGTTCGCAGAGCTGTTCGAGGCGCTCAATTCCATGGCTCATCGACTCGACGAGCGCATCGGAGCTTTGCTTAGGCGCAACAACGAACAAGAAGCCGTGCTGACCAGCATGGTGGAAGGGGTGTTGGCAGTCGATACGGAAGAGCGCGTCATTAGCTTGAACTCGGCCGCGGGCCGGCTGCTGGGGACGAATCCTCGGGAGATGCAAGGCAAGAGTCTGCAGGAGGTCGTCCGCAACGCCGACTTACGTCGGTTCGTCGCCAGCGCCCTGGTCTGTAAGCAGCCGGTTGAAGGCGACGTCGTGCTCCGCAATGCGCGAGACCGAGTCCTGCAAGCCAACGGCACGGCGTTGCGCGATCCTGCGGGTCGCGGCATCGGCGCGGTGATTGTGCTCAACGATGTTTCGCGGCTGCGCCAGCTGGAGAACATGCGGCGAGACTTCGCCGCCAATGTTTCGCACGAACTGAAGACCCCCATTGCGTCCATCAAGGGTTTTGTCGAGACGCTGCTCGATGGAGCGATGCACAATCCCGACGACGCTGAACGTTTTTTGCGGATCATCGCTCGCCAGGCGGATCGCTTGAACGCGATCATCGAAGATCTCTTGAGTCTGTCGAGAATCGAGAAAGAAGGCGAGGCCGCCGATATCATGCTGCAGACAGCGGCATTGCAGGAGACGTTGACCGCGGCGATCCATAACGTCGAAGGCAAGGCGGCCGAGCGAGGGATTGCGATTCAGCTTTCCGGCGAGCCGAATCTGCAGGCCAAGATCAACGCGCCGTTGTTGGAGCAGGCGGTTACCAACCTGTTGGATAACGCCATCAAATACAGCGAAGCGGAGAGCCGCGTTGAACTGAACGTCTCAGCTCGCGGAGGCGAGATTTTGATCGACGTTCGCGACCGCGGGTGCGGCATTGCCGAGGAGCATCTTTCCCGTCTGTTCGAGCGCTTTTATCGCGTCGATCGAGCGCGCAGCCGCAAGCTGGGGGGCACCGGGCTGGGGTTGGCCATCGTCAAGCACATCGTCCTAGCCCATCGCGGCCAGGTCACCGTGGAAAGCACTCCCGAAGTCGGGAGCATCTTTACGATCCACCTGCCGGCTCCCTAGGAAATTGGCCTGCTCGAAATCCCGCGCATGCGCTGGTGCAAAATGCGGCGGTTCTATCCGCCTAGTCATCGATCGCCTTGGCGGACTAGAATCTACGTGCTGTCATTTTCAGATACCGTACGACTCGCCTTGCCGGAACCGACCATGCCGAAACATTTGCAGCGACAGATCGAACAGCTCAAGCAGAAAATTCTGTTTGTCGGGTCGATGGTGGAAGGCGCGATCGCCAACGCCGTCGCTGCTCTGGTCAATCGGGACGAGGCGATTGCCCGCAAGGTGCTGGAAGAAGACGCCGAGATCGACCGCATGGAGGTCGACGTCGAAGAAGACTGCCTGAAGATCTTGGCGCTCTATCAGCCCGTCGCTGTCGACTTGCGGTTTGTCGTCGCAGTGCTCAAGATCAACAACGACCTGGAGCGGATGGGCGATCTGGCCAAAAACATCGCCAAGCGCGTATTGTTCCTGGCTCGCGTCGACCGTGTCGAGGTGCCGGTCGATTTCCGTGCGATGGCCGTGCGGGCCCAAGACATGGTCAAACGCAGCCTCGACGCTTTGGTCGGCGCCGATTCCAGCCTTGCGCACCGGGTGCGCCAGGACGACGACGAACTGGACAACATGCGCCGCGCCATCCATGAGAAGATCCGGGCCGCCATTCGCGGCAAGCCCGAACAGACCGAGACCCTGATGAAGCTGTATTCCATCGCCAAACATCTCGAGCGCCTGGGCGACATGGCCACCAACGTCGCCGAGGACGTCATCTACATGGTCGAAGGGGATATCGTTCGGCATCAAGAAGAAGAATAGCCCGCTGCTTCTTTTGGGCTGAGTTTCCTCGCATTTCGCGGGGGCCGAGCTTCAGCTGGCGGCGACAGGCGTTACGACTGCCTGCCTCGCAATCGCCGATAAATCTTTCGGACCGGCGTCGCATGCGGCCCTAGCAGGGCATGCGCTAACAACACCCAAGAGTCGACCTGCCAGAATCGCCTTCGCCAAATCGAGCAGGCGTGCTTGCGGGCGGTGCGATACTGCCCGGCATAAATCGCGCTGCGCGTCCAGGCCCGCGCTCGATCCACGCCCAGCAGAGGCGGCGGATGCCCGAACAGCGGGTCGTCGGGGCAGGGCAGCCCTCGGCGGCGATAGGCATCGGTCACCGCCGCGGCCAGTGCTTTTTGACTGGACGTCTCGGTCACAAAACGGAAGTTCTCGGGATGAATTCGAACTTTGATCAACGGTTCGGCAAGATTGGCCAGCCGTCCTCGCTCCGCCAGCCTTAGCCAGAGGTCGTGGTCTTCCGCGCCAAGGTAGGCCTCTCGATACCCGCCTACCTCCGCCAGTTGCTGCCGACGGATCATGGCGCTCGGGTGAGGCAACGCCCCATAGCCTTGCAGCAAGCGCGCCTCGATCGTCTCGTGCGTCTGAGGCATCGGCTCTTCACAAAGCAAATCGCCATCGGCGTCAATTCGTAACATGCTGCATCCTACGGCCACGCAGTCAGGATGCGCCACGAGATAATCGATTTGCCGCTCGAAGCGATCCGGCAAGGCGATGTCATCGGCGTCCATGCGGGCCACCAACTGCCGCCGGCATAGCGCAAGGCCCTCGTTCAACGCTCGCAGCAGGCCAGTATTCGGTCGGCTGACGAGCCGAATGCGCGGGTCGCGCTCCGCCAACGACAGGAGGATTTCGTGCGATCGATCGGTCGAGCCGTCGTCGATAATGACGAACTCGAAGTCGGCGTACGTCTGGCGCAGAATGCTATTGACCGCTTCGGCCACGTAGCGCTCGGCGTTATGCACCGGCATCAAGACGTTGAGAATTCCAGACATTGGTTCAAGCAGCAGTTCGAAACGGGTTGCGCCGGCCTGAAGCTTAAGTCGAGTTTAAGGGGCGTCAATCGACTATTCTTGGAAATCGCGGTCCGCACGGCCCGGCGTTCGTATAGACTGACTGTCCCGCTCTATTAGAACGGCCAACAAACCGCCTGGAGAAGAAGGCTGGCAGCTCATGACAAACCGGTTGATTCCCGCATCTGCATTGCGCTCAACGAGAAGTCCCGCTGCGGTTGCGCCGCCATGGCGGTTGTGGAGGCCGGCGAAGGCACGCGACGCCCGCTGGCGCCTACTGACGGTCATCGCCTGAAGACTTCGCTACGCTCATGCCGCCAGAGTTTAGGGCGGCCGCTTGTTTTATGGCCAAACCCCCGACAGTTGCAGACAACTCGATGCCTTCCGACTCGGCTCCGGCCAGGCATCCCAACAATCGTGCCGTGATGCTCGGCCCAGCCGATAGCGTCTTTCCGCACATCCTCGCCGAAGCTTGGCGCAAACGCGGTTGGGAGGTGCATATCGTCACCATGTCGCCCCGCCAACAATGGCTGCAGGGCGGCACTGCCGTCATCGGCCCATTTGACTGGCGCGAGGTCGAAAAGCGGTGGCCGCGCCGCATGGCGAGGCCTTGGCTGCTGAGACTGGAGCGCGCACTGGTCGCCATGGGGCGGCAAAGGTTTCGGCGCGTGACCGGCAAAGACGCTCCGGAAACTTGGGAATGGAGTGTCGTAGACGCCTGGCTGGCGGCGCCGTTGCTGGCGCAGGCCGCCCTGGCCCTGGAACCTCGTTTCGTGTTCGGGCACGATGCCGCCGTTTATGGGACGGCGACCGCATTATGCAAGCGGGTCCCGCGTATCCTCTTTCCTTGGGGCAGCGACATCTTTAACACCGCCGAAAGCTGGCCGGGCGCTCACCGCGTGGTACGCCAAGCCCTACGATCGGCCGACCTGGTGGTTCCTTCATCGATGACCGCAGGTCAGTACGTGGTCAAGCGTTTCGGAGTCCGGGCTGACAGGGTGCAGGCGATCTCGTGGGGCGTGGAACGGGAAAAGCTGCAGCGCGCCGATCCGGAGACGCGGCGCCGGCTCTGTGCCAAGTGGGGGCTTCCCAGCGACGCGCTGATCGTGCAGAACTGCCGCAAATTCAAGACACACTTCGCCTGCTATACCGCCCTCGACGCTTTTCTTCGTGTGGCGCGGCAATTCAATTCGGCGCATTTCATCATCCAGGGCGGGACGTTCGTCGAGCAAGAGATCATGCGCGCCCGGCAGGCGATCTCCTCGGCGGAAATGGATCGCCGATTCACCGTGCTAGATCGTCAAGTCTCGCTGGAGGAATATTTCGAATTGGCCTCGATCAGCGACGTTTTCGTTTCACTTTGCCCGCGAGGCGATATGAGATCCGCCAGCGTTTTACAACTTGCGGCGGCAGGTGCGTCCGCGGTGATCGGCGATGATCCTGAATACCGCTTTATGCAGCGGCAGGGTTTTGCGGCGCAATTCCCGAATGTTCATTCGGCCGAACAGATTGCCGACGCAATCCTCCACGATTTGAATTCGCCGCAGGCTCGCGAACAAACCGCGCGACAGAACATGGCCTATATGCGGCAGCACGAAGATCGCGAAACGCAGATGGACGCAATGTTGGCCGCCATCGAGGAATGCTGCCGACGTTGCGACGGGGCCCGCCCCTGCCGCTAACTGAACTCGTCATTCGGCAAGCAAACGCGAAGCTGCGTGAGGCAAGCCGTGTTCGTTACCGTGAATCTGCCGGCAACGCTCTTGGCGAGTCAGTCTTCGGTTACAAAGCGCAGGGGGCGGCCCGCCGTGCGCTGCGAGATTTCTTCCCCATGAGCGACGGCTGTACGCACAATCTTGCAGATTTTGCGAATGTCCGCCGGTTCGATGGCGCTGCCCGTGGGCAAAAGCATTACGCGTTCCGCGACGGCTTCCGTGTTAGGCAGCCTCTTGCATGCTTCGGGATCCAAGGTCAGATAGGGCTCGGCGCGATGGCAACCGGGGTGAAAATATCGCCGAGCTAGAATATTTTCCGACCACAAGACCTCGACGAGCAGATTGCGGCGAATCGCACATATTTGCGGTTCGACTTCCACGACGACGTATTGGTAATTGGCGAGTTGCGATGCGTCAAAGGCAAGCAGCGACAAACCCGGAATGTCTCGCAGTTCGGCGCTGTAGCAGTCGTAGTTGCGGCGATTGTCACGAACAAATTGCGACATGCTCTCTAGATTCGTCAAGCCGGCCGCTGCAGAGAATTCGTTCATCTTGCCGTTGATGCCCAAGTCATCGACGCGATCGTAACCGGCGAAGCCGAAATTGCGCATTCGCCTGAGCCGATGCGCGAAATTGGCGTCGTTCGTGACAATCGCCCCGCCCTCGAAAGAATTGAGGAACTTGGTGGCATGGAAACTGAAGATTTCCGCCAGTCCGAACCCGCCGACCGGCCGCCCTTGAAATGAGCAACCGAAGGCATGTGCGGCATCGAATAACAGTTTTAAGCCGCGCCGTTGCGCCAGTTCGGTCAATTCCTCGATAGCACATGGCCGGCCCCAGAGGTGCACGGCCAGGATGCCCGTCGTGCGCGGCGTGATTAATCGCTCTATCTGATTTGGCGCAAGATTATGCGTGGCGGGATCGATGTCGCAGAACACCGGCTTGATGCCTAGCCATTGCAAGGCGTGCGCCGTGGCGACGAACGTAAACGAGGGGACGATGACCTCGCCCTTGAGCTCCGCCGCACGGATGGCAATCTCCAATCCCGTCGCGCCGTTGCAGACAGCCACCGCGTGGGCGACGTTGCTGATCTCGGCAATCCGCTGCTCGAACTCGCGGACGTACGGACCGTCGTTGGTTAACCACCTTCGATCCAGAATATCGTCTAATCGCTTATACAGGCGGTCCCGATTCCCCAGGTTCGGCCGTCCAACTAGGAGCTGCCGATC
>JAICIG010000229.1 GCA_025924495.1 Pirellulales bacterium
CCACGGCAAGCACGTGCTGACCGAAAAGCTGATGGGCTATAGCGTCGGCCGCGCCAAGAGCATGGGGCGCGTGGCCAATCAGAAGAAGCTGCATCTGGCCACCGGTCATCAGCGGCACTACAGCATTCTGTACGACAACGCCGTCGACATGATCAAGCGCGGCCTGCTGGGCGACTTGCACTCGATCCGCGCTCAGTGGCACCGCACCAAAGATAGCTGGTATGCCAAACTGCCCAACGACGGGCTGGTGAAAGAACTCGAAAGCATGCAGAAGAAGCTGGCGGATGCCGTCGAGAAGAAAGACAACGCCCGCATCGAAGCGGTCAGCATGCAAATTCGCGATCTCGAATATCGCTTGCTGGACAAGGACAAAGTGGACGCCGCCAAGTACGGCTATCAGGGCAAGACCCTCACCCAGGGCTCGCTGAGCTATGAGTGCTCGCCGTTGGAAGAGTTGATTCGCTGGCGATTGTGGCAGCGCACCGGCGGCGGGTTGATGGCAGAATTGGGCAGCCATCAGCTCGACGCGGCCGGCATCTTCTGCTCGGCCGTGCGCAAAGACGGCAAGAAGGCCAAGCCTCTCACGGTTTCGGCCGTCGGCGGTCGCCATGTCTATCCGCTCGATCGCGAGTGCGACGATCACGTGTATTGCATGTACGAATTCCCCGGGCCGAACTACGACGAGGATCCGAACAAGAAGATCGTCGTCACCTACTCGTCGATCAACGGCAACGGCTTCGGCGGCTATGGCGAAGTAGTGATGGGAACCGACGGCACGCTGGTGCTGGAGAACGAGAAAGACGTCATGGTTTACCCGAACGCCGGGACCTCGACCCACGTGAAAGTGGCGGCGAACAAAGCGGGCGGCGCTGTGCTGAATACCAGCGAGAGCGGCGCTGCTCCGGCCGCCGCCGTCGGCAAGAAGGCCATCGAAGCAGGCCCAATCAGCCGCGGCTACACGGAAGAAATGGAGCACTTCGCCTGGTGCATCCGCAACTTCGACTTCGAGCAGAACAAGCCCAAGTGCCATCCTGAGGTGGCGTTGGCCGATGCCGTCATCGCCCTGACGACGAACCTCGCGATCCAGCGTCACGAGCGGATCGAGTTCAAGCCCGAGTGGTTTGACATCGCCAGCGACGAAACGCCCGAAGGCGAAAAGCCCGAAATGTCGGTCTGAGCCGAAGAGGTAGAGCGACAAAAGGCGAGCCGGAGGCATCAGCCTCCGGATTGCTGGACCTCATGGTTCATTCATCTACGCTTGCCGCGACGGCGAACGGTTTGCCGATGGCGGTTTGTTTCTGGTAGGTTATTGCCGACCGGGCAGATCCAGGTCGCCGCGAATCAACAGTTGATCGCAGATCGATCTGGTCGAACATCAGCCTGCTCGAAGACCAACCTGCCGGAAATCAACAAGGAGCACTGCGGTGGAAAAGTGGCCGATCGGCGTCTTTGCCAGCATTGATGCGGGCTTAGGGGTCAAGCTTGAGGTGGCCCGCGAGTTGGGCGTGCCCACCATTCAACTGCATGCGCCCGCGCCCGCGACTCGCACTCCGGAACATGCCAAAGCGTTTTTAGGCCGCCTGAAAGAGGCCGGCATCACGCTGACTGCCGTGTTCGGCGGCTTCGAGGGCGAAAGCTACGCCGATATCCCCACGGTCGTGAAGACGGTCGGCCTCGTGCCGCCCGAAACACGCGCGGCGCGCACAAAGGAGATGAAAGAAATCTCCGACTTTGCCAGGCTGCTGGGCTGCCCGGTGGTGGCGCTGCACCTGGGCTTCGTTCCCCACGACGTCTCCGATCCGCTCTATGCCGAGGTTCTCGACATCACGCGCGACCTCTGCGATCACTGCAAAAAGAACGGCCAGGCGCTGAATCTCGAAACCGGACAAGAGCCGGCTGACACGCTCTTGAAATTCATTCACGACGTCGGCCGCGACAACCTGTTCATCAATTTCGACCCGGCCAATATGATTCTCTACGGTTCGGGCGAACCGATTGCCGCACTGAAAAAGGTGGGCAAATACGTGCGCAGCATCCACTGCAAGGATGGCACATGGGCCAAGAACCCGGGGAAAGAATGGGGCGCCGAAGTGCCGTTGGGCCAGGGGGACGTCGGCATGGAGAACTATCTCCGCGCGTTGCTCGAAATCGGCTACGAGGGCCCGCTGACGATCGAACGCGAAATTCCCCAGGAGCCCGAACGACAAAAGGCCGAGATCGGCCATGCAGTGCGGCTGCTGACCGAACTGAAGGTCAAGTTGGGCGTCAATCGCTGACGCAGCGGCCTCGCGACTAACTACGGACGGCTGACACACACAGAACAAGGACGACCGCATGCCGAAGGTTTCGATCACCATTCCCCATGTCTTAGGCCGAGACGTGGCTGCCGAACGACTCAAGCACTTCATGGAGCGGCTGAAGGAAAAGCACCAGGACAAGGTCGGCGATCTAAAGGAGGAGTGGTCGGGCGACACCATGAAATTCAGCTTCACGACCTTCGGCTTCAAAATCTCGGGCACGGGCGCGCTGACCGAATCGGACGTGAAGATGGATATCGATCTGCCTTTCGCCGCCATGATGTTCAAAGGCAAAATCGAAAGCGAAATCCGCGAAACGCTGACTCGCATCTTGCAGTAGGCGCCTGGCCGCGAACCGGCGCCGTTGCGTCTTATCGCCACGACCGTTGCTGGCCGGACTCTTCCGTGTGCGGCAATCGATCATCCGGCGGCTAACGCTTTCCCCTTGCCGCCGCTGGCCCCGGGCCCGCGCCGCCGCCACAATCACTACAGACCGGCCGCTTGCTCGATTCGGCCTGCCAAAAGCCTTGCCTGTTTGACAGCCCGCCGCGCAAACCTATGTTTTCCCGCGGCAAGGCGGCGCCGCATTGGGTATGCCGCCTCGGAGCCTCGTTAGCGTGGCTCATGCAGCGGCGCTTTCGCGAGGCGGCCCCGAGAGGCCGATGCGATTGCTGCCGATGGTTGGCCGAAACATACGGAACAGGCTGCCCAGCCTAACTTAGGAGATTGTGACGATGAGCCTGCGAGTCCTGGTAGCCGACGACTCAAGCACCATGCGTAAAATCATCACCCGCTCGCTGCTTGCGGTCGGGGCCGGCGAACCCACCGAGGCGGCCGACGGCGCCGAGGCAGTTGCCAAGTTCAAGCCGGGCGAATTCGACTTAGTACTCACGGATTGGAACATGCCGGGCAAGACCGGTCTGGAAGTCGTCAAGGAAATCCGCGCCCAGGATGCTCAGGTGAAGATCATGATGGTCACCACCGAGGCCGAAAAGACGCGCGTCGTCCAGGCCATCGAGGCGGGCGTCTCCGACTATCTCGTCAAGCCGTTCACCGCCGACGTCCTGCGCGAAAAGTTGCAATAGTTCGGGTTGTAGGACTCGCTACTTGGGCGCCGGATAGATATCGAGCGTTTTGTCCCGCCGGCGGAACATCAAGCCCGCGGGCTCGAGCGCCGCTTGGAACAGTTCGTCGAGCGAGACCTTGTCCACGCTGAAAGACACGCGGCGGTCGAGCGAAATGTCGGCCGCTTTCAGCGCCGGCTCATCGATGTGCAGTTGCAATGCCAGCCGCTGTCCTAGCTCCTTGAGCACCGGACCGAGCGGCTGGTCTCGTACGGCGAGCGTGTAGACCTCGGACCCCCCCGCAGCCGGCTTCGCCGCCTGCGACTTGCCGCTGAGCATTTCGTGGTCTTCGACCGTGCCGCGAACGATGATCTTCTCGCCCGCCGCTTCCATCCGCGCGTTCGGCACAACTTGAGCCCACTTCTTCAGCAACCGCTCCGGATCTTTTCCCGCCGCATAACTGCGTTCGAGGACGACCTGGGACGGCGTCTCAATCAGCGTGACGCGCTCGCCGTCGGAATCAAACTCAAACGTCAGATCGAACTCATTGGCGATCAGCGTCAGCCGCTCGACCCACGACAGCGGCGGCAAGTCGGCGGCCGCCCATAGATCGTGCGGAATCTGCTCCGTGCCGGAGAGCTCGATCTTCGCTTCCGCCGCCAAAGACTGGATCAACTCGCGCGGCGTCACGAAATCTTCCCAGCGCCACGGCTGCTGTCGGGTGAACGGCAACCGACGTTTAGTCGGCAAGGATTTCGCATCGCTGGTGCGCAGCGCGGCCAGGGTGCGCAATCGGTGCGCGGCAGTCGGCGGCCCCAAGTAGACGAGCGGCCCGTACCACGAGACGCCAAGTTGCTGCGATCTCGCCAGGCGCTCCAAGGCAATTTCCAGCGGCACATCCTGCAGACTCTCGCTCAACAGCGTCCCAGGATCGATGCGCCGGTCGAGCAAGATGGCTACACTTTGGCTGCGCGACAAATCGGCCAGGCCCTTGCGAAACGGAACGTCGGTCCAGGCAAGTTTGACGGGTTGCGCAAGCTGCTGCCGCAGCGCCGGGCCTGTAAGCCATTCTTCAGACTCGGCGACGCGCAAACCGGACGCAGTCAGCCCGCAAGCAACCAGGCCGGCAATTAGCGCTCGCTTCCAAAGTGAATGACGCATGCCTTCATCTTGCGATAAATTGACTTTTGACTGAAGCGGAAAACGGATCGCCTTCCCCGATTTTTTCGCTAGCTGATCGGCGCGGGCTGGTTACACTGAAACTTACGGCGACCGCCGGTCCGCACCTGATAGGAACTGGTTCGCCATGCAATCGTTTTGCCGTTCGTTTGAGCTTGCCGTCCGCCCCGCGAAGGTTCGCGACGCATCAGCCGCTGTTTCTGTTGGAGCCATGTTTGTGAGCGACGCATCGCCTCGTACGCCATTGCTGGAGGCCTGGTACCAGGAGTACCTCGAGCGCCATGACACTGCGGCGTTCATGATGCAGATCTCGTCGACTTACCTGGTCGGCACGTTGGAACGGCTGGCCCGCGCCGGTTCGCGAATGTCGCGCCGGGGGGCCGTGCTGGGACTCGGCCTGATCAGCGACTATGCCTCGAATCAGGCGCTCGGCGAAGCGCTGCAGGATGAAGATCGCGGCGTGCGCACGCTGGCCGAAAATGCGCTGCGCTCGATCTGGTGTCGGCTCGGGACCCGGCAGCAGCAGGATTTATTGGCTGCCGTCATCCGCGCCAATTCCGCCCGCCACTTTCCTTCGGCCATCGCTCGAGCCGGCGAACTGTTGGCCGAAGCGCCCTGGTTCGCGGAGGCTTGGAATCAACGCGCGATTGCCTATTACGGCTGCGGGCTGTTTCCTGAGTCGATCGCCGATTGCCATCAGGCGCTCGACATCAATCCATATCACTTCGGCGCCGCGGCGGGCATCGGGCAGTGCTATCTGCAGCTCGGCAGACCGCAATTGGCCTTGGAAAGCCTGCGGCGTGCGCTAAGATTGAATCCCAACCTGGAAGGCGTCCGCGCTCACGTGGTCGCCCTGGAACGGACGACGGGCACGAAGTAATCGACGCGCAGTTGAATTCAGGGGACCTCTCCGGCAGGTCTGTCGGTACAATCTCGAAACGCGGTACGTTACCAATCGACGGAAGGCGCACCGCTTGCGCAAACATTCGCACTTCTCATGTCCGACGGAAAGGGACCTGTCGTTATCCTCGGCGCCGGCATCAACGGCGCGGCCCTGGCGCGCGAACTCACGCTAGGCGGCCTGTCGGTCATCGTCGTTGACACGCACGATCTGGCGTTTGGGGCTACGGCCTACTCGTCGCGATTGATTCATGGCGGACTGCGCTATCTTGAGTATGGCGAATTCGCTCTGGTGAAAGAGTCGCTCGCAGAGCGTACGCGTCTGCTGCGTCTGGCGCCGCAGTTCGTCCGTCCGCTCAAGCTGTTCATTCCGGTTTCGAATCGATTCGGCGGTCTGCTGGCTTCCGTCGGTCGATTTCTCGGCTGGGGTCGCGGGCGCGCCGCCGCCAAATCGGCCGGGTCGCGCGGCGTCTGGCTGGTGCGTGCAGGGTTGCGGCTTTACGACCTTTACGCGCGCGACCCTCAACTGCCGAAGCACCAGACGCTGCGCACTGCCCGGCAGCATGAAGTGCGGCTGGATGCGCAAACGTATCCGTGGCTCTGCGCTTACTACGATGCGCAAATTCGGTTTCCTGAAAGATTCGTCGTCGCGCTGCTCGACGATGCTCGCCAGGCCGCGGCTAAGAAAGAGGTTTCCTTCGAGGTCTTCACCTATCACAGGGCCGAACTGATCGGAAACAAACTCAGCATCTATCCGCAAGCCGCCGGAGCGGCGGCAATCAAAACGGTGGAACCAGCGGCGATCGTAAACGCCACCGGCGCCTGGGTCGATCGTACGCTCCAGCAATTGCATGTGTCCGCGCCGACCATGATGGGCGGCACGAAGGGGAGCCACTTCATCACCAACCATGCGGGCTTGCGCGAGGCGCTCGGCGACCACGGCCTGTATGCCGAAGCCGCCGACGGCCGGCCCGTATTCATTCTTCCTTTCGGCAAGGCATCGCTCGTCGGCACGACCGATCTGCCCTACGAAGGCGACCCGGCCAATGCCGTGGCCACGCCTGCCGAACTCGATTACCTGCTCGGCACGGTCAACTCGCTGATTCCCGGCATGAAGCTGACATCGGCCGACATCGATCTGCATTACTGCGGCGTGCGGCCGCTGCCTTACGTCGGCCCATCGGCGCCGGCCGCGGTGACGCGCCGGCACTGGCTCGAAGAGCACGCCAACCCAAATGTCCCTTTGTACTCCGTCATCGGCGGCAAGTTGACGACGTGTCGCTCATTGGCTGAGGAATCGGCGCAGGCGATCCGCCAACGCCTCAGCCTGCCCCCCAGCGCCAATAGCCGCGAGCGACCGATTCCCGGTGGAGCGAATTATCCCGGCAGTCCACAAGCTCTCGAAGCGGAAATCAATCGCCTGGCTGGCAAGTTCGGCCTGGATCCTCGCGCGATCGAGGCGGTTTGGCGGTTGCGCGGCACGCAGACCGAAGCGATCCTTTCCGAGTGCCTGGGAGAGAACAAGCGACTGCTAACCGGCGTCGATCTGCCGCTCGATTTCGCACGCTGGGTCGTCCGGCACGAATGGGTGCGGCGGCTCGACGACCTGGTTGAGCGTCGATTGATGCTGCTGTACGATCGGCGACTGTCTGAGCAATGCTTGCGTCCGTTGGCGGAATTGCTCGTCGAGGCGGACCTGATTCGATCGGAGGACCTGCAATCCGAGGTGCAGCAGACCGCCGAGCGGCTGCGCAAGCACTTCGGCAAGCAACTGGCATCATGAGCAAATACATTCTGGCTCTCGATCAGGGGACGACTTCGAGCCGCGCCATCATCTTCGGCCACGATGGCCGCATCGTGGCAGTCGCGCAGCAGGAATTCGAGCAGCTTCTGCCTGCGCCCGGCCATGTCGAACACGATCCCGAAGCGATCTGGTCGTCGCAACTCTCCGTGGCGCAGCAAGCGCTGAAAAAGGCCCGCACCGCAGCAACCAATCTCGCCGCCGTCGGCGTCACCAATCAGCGCGAGACGACCATTCTCTGGGATCGCCGCACGGGCAAACCGGTCGCCAACGCCATCGTCTGGCAGAGCCGCATCAGCTCGCCGTTGTGCGAGCGATTGAAGGCCGACGGCCTGGCCGATACGTTCCGCCGCAAGACAGGGCTGGTGATCGACGCCTACTTTTCGGCCACCAAGATCGCCTACTTGCTCGACACGGTCGAAGGCCTGCGCGCCCGCGCCGAAGCGGGCGAGATTCTGTTCGGCACGGTCGATTCCTTTCTTATCTGGCGCCTGACAGGCGGCAGACGGCATGTGACCGATTACAGCAATGCCAGCCGCACGATGCTGTTCAATATCCATTCGCTCGAATGGGACGACGAGTTGCTGAGGCTATTGAAGATTCCGCGAGGCATGTTGCCCGAGGTGCGACTGTCGAGCGAAGTCTATGGAGAAACCTCTGCGGAGCTGTTCGGCGCGCCGGTTCCCATCGCCTCGGCCGTCGGCGATCAGCAGGCGGCCACGTTCGGGCAGGCCTGCTTCGCCGAAGGAGACGCAAAAAATACCTACGGCACCGGTTGCTTCTTGCTGATGAATACGGGCGAGAAGCCGATCGAATCGCACCACAATCTCTTGACCACGATCGGTTGGGGCCTGGACGGCAAAGTCACGTACTGCCTCGAAGGATCGGTCTTCATCGCCGGCGCGGCCGTGCAATGGCTGCGTGACGGACTGGGCTTGATCCGCATCTCGGCCGAGGTCGAGGAGTTAGCCGCGAGCGTACCTGATTCCGGCGGCGTGGTGATGGTGCCGGCGTTCGTCGGCATGGGGGCGCCGTATTGGGATGCCTACGCGCGCGGTGCGATCCTCGGGATTACACGCGGCACGAATGCCGGCCACCTCGCCCGAGCGGCCGTCGAGTCGATGGCGTTTCAAACGCGGGATTTGCTGCAAGCCATGCACGACGACGCAGGTATTTCCCTATCGCAGTTGAAAGTCGACGGCGGCGCCAGCGTCAACAATGCCTTGATGCAGTTCCAGGCAGACCTGCTCGGCGTCACCGTCAAGCGACCGGCCGTTTCGGAAACCACGGCGCTCGGCTCCGCGTACCTCGCCGGGCTCGCCGTCGGCTATTGGCAAGACACCGGCGACGTCTCGCGCAACTGGGCCCTCGATCGCCAGTTCACGCCCCGCATGCCCGCCGCCGAGCGCGACTTGCTCTATGCACGCTGGCGCAAAGCCGTTAGTCGAGCGCTCGATTGGGCGGAGCGGTAAGACCTTGACGCCATCCGATCCGCCTCCCGACGAAATTGAATCCGGCGACGACGAACGGCTCGACGGCCCCGAGTTCCGGCCGCCCGAATGGGCGTTCGCCATCAACTTCTTCTGGCCCGGCGCCGGGCTGATTTATCTGCGCAAACCGCTGCTCGGCGTGCTCAACTTCCTCATCGTCGTGGCCCTCGCGGCGGCGATCTGGATCGCCTTGCCCGACGCCAAGCGTGAGAAGGTCGCCCCCTGGATCGGCCTCATCCTCTGCGGCGCCTCCGGCATCTGGGCCTATTCCGCCGCGCAAGACTTCAACGACCGCCGCGAGCGCGAGTTCGACGCACAACACGAAGACCAGGAACTAGGAGCAGGGGATTCGTGATGAGAAAAGAGCTTGTTCCCCATGACTCGAAACCCGCCTGGCTCGGGTCATTCGCGGATCCACACCAACCCGAAGCGCCAGCGAGGAAATGGCGGTCGCCCGTAGGCGACGCGTCGAGTTCGTTCGCCCTCGCTAGCGCGCGGCATTCGCCTCTCGCTCGCGCTTCGGGTTAGTATGCGAGCCACAGTCGCTGGCGCTTTGAGTTCGTAGGGGGCGGTCTAAGGAAGTTGTGATCGCTCGATTCGCCAATCATCAATTACTCAGCGCTATTTGAAGAAGGGAGAATTCTCCGCTGTTGCTCGTCTGGTTCGCCACACAGCGGTATGATTGGTGCGCCGGCGTACAGGGACACTTTCCAGTCCTTGCTGGCGGCTAAGGAAGTAGCGATGGTTCTCGAAGTGCGAAGCAATCGCCCGCGTGCACGTCGGGTAGTGATCGGCGCGATACTTGCGGCCATCTGCGCGGTAGCGGCCTTATTCTACCTGTGGGCCACATCGTTGGCGATTGTACCGGCGGGAGAGGCCGATAGAGCTCATTCCACTCAATTCTGGGAGTCGGTCGAGCCAACAGTGAATGCCGCAGACTTTTCGCCTGCCGAGCCGCCCGACTTCAATACCATCGAGGCGAAGTGTATCGAACTCGCACCCAAGGCTCAGCCTGCCGTCGTCGGGGTTCTCAGCCCTTCGGCTGCGACACTGCCCCGGTCCGGTCCGCATCTTCCGGGCGCCTCGGGGGTCGTGATCAGCGCTGACGGGCTCGTGCTTTCGCAATTCCATGTGTCGCATGCATGTGTAGGCGATGTTCTCGATTTCACCAAGTACGACAAGCCGGGAGAAGAGGCGAGGGTGGTCTTCGCCGACGGAACGGAGCGTAAAGCCAAGCTGCTCGGCGCGAGCATCGACGACGACCTGTCGCTCGTGCAGTTATGCGACCCGGGCCCGTATCCGTTCGTCGAATTCAATGCCGATTCAACGGTAGACGCCGGCGATTGGGTGGTAAAGCTAGGACATCCGAGCGGGTTTCGCCAAGATCGTCTCGCGCCATTGCGATTGGGACGAGTGCTTCTATCGACGCATGATTGTTTCGTCACCGACTGCCGGATAACCGGTGGCGACTCCGGCGGACCGTTTTTCGACCTCGACGGGATGTTGGTCGGCATTGTGTATAACACCTGCGCCCCGGACGTCGTGCTCCGCCTATTCGGAGAAAAAGCGTACAACGCCAATGCTTGGTCGGTTGAAACGATGGCCATCGGCGCTCCCCGCATCGCCTCCCTTATGGAACGGATGAAGCGGGGCGAAATCATTGATCGCCACTCGCCAGAAAGAGGCGCCGCTCTTTGCAGCGCCGCGCGCTTGCGACCCGACGAATGGACCCAAAGCCGGAATTTCAAGACAACCTTCGAGCCTGTAACGGCCCCGCTGCGCGAGAGCATAACCACGATTCTCAACGGTTCGGTTCCCGTCGCCCTCGGCACAGTAGTCGACGAAGATGGCACGGTCGTCGCCAAAGCCAGCGTGCTGCCGCCAAGGCCGCAATGCCGATTGCCTGACGGTCGCGTCATGAAGTTGAACATCGTCGGCATCGACATGGCTTTCGATTTGGCCGTGATGCAAGTTCCTCGTGCATCCGTGCGTCCCATCGCTTGGCTTGAAAGCGATTCGCCTCCCGTCGGTCGAATCGTGTTGCCTGTCGGTCCAGACGGTCGGCCATTGAGCGTCGGCGTCGTGAGCGTTGCGGTTCGTGAGCTTGCTGATCCTCAAGAACCAAACTACGATCTCCCACTCCGGATGAAAGCCGATCGGCCTCCCATTTACCGCATTGCCAATAACGGCGAATACGTCATCGACTATCTCCGAGGTTTGCCTAGGGCCGTTGGCATCCTGCCGGGAGACCGTCTGCATTCGGTTGCCGGGCGCCGCATCGCGTCGGACGAAGACGTGGCAAAGGCGGTCGAAGGGAAGCAATCGGGCGATGTCGTGCCCGTCGTCGTCGTTCGGAACGCGAAGGGACTCTCATTCGAATTGCCCCTGTTGCCGGCAGTCAAGGTTGGCGCTTGGAACAGGACGTGGCGTTGCGATGATTTTCCGGTCGCGCTGGAGTATTCTCCGCCGGTCGGTACGGCCGAGTGCGGCGGGCCGGTCGTGGATACTTCGGGGCGAGTTGTCGGCGTTACTGTAGGCCAAACGACTGACGCCACCGGCTGGGCGATTCCACCGGCTGAAGTCCAGCGGATCGTCGACGACGCGAAAGCAGGCAAACTCGTTCAATGGCCTGAACATTGAGCGACTCCACTTGGACGCATCGCTCGAAATGACCGGGCGCCGGCTGGCCATTCGGCGACCCGATCAGTAGTGTGCTCGGGCATCGACCTCCGCGCGCAAGAGGCGCAATGGCCAAACTGTGGCGGGGCGCCGATCTGCCGTTCCTTTTGGCTCCGAGGAAACTGCGTCGCTCGATTATACCGGCGCGCGGAAACGCTATATGGGCAACTTCCGTCGAGGTGGAAGGCCGACGCGCGCGAGGTAGCCGTGACGTTTCGCCGCTCTCCGAATCGTCCCTCGACCGCAAACAACCATCGCGATGAGTTATTGCGCTGGCCTCTGGCCTGCGGCCTTGTGCAGCTTGAATTCGACCGTCAGTGTCGTACCTGCCTCACAGTTAAGCAATTGGCCCCGGTCGTCAGGCGTATAACCGGCGGGGCGATTGTTGTAGACGGCTCCGAGTCGGCGCAGGCCCGGTTCCACGAGCGCCCGCAGTTTTCCATCCTTGTCGCTGACGGGGCGCTCTACCTCGGCCACGGGCGGATGCCATGATCGGAAATGAAAATCGCTGCGAACTATGTCAGTACCGAATTCGTCTGGATTCTTGCGACCATCAATCCACAAATCGACGTCGGAGATAGGCAAACCGGTATCGGCATCGACAATGGCGACATCCACGACGCACGCCCGCCGCAGCTTGAAGATGGCCGGTTCGCTTGCCGGCTCGGCGCCGATCGTCAGCTTTTCGTCGGGATTGGTGACGAGATACGGCGTCCCGGTTGCGGGAAGAAGTTCGACGTTATAGTCTCCCGGCGGCAATCGGAAGGCGACTTCTCCTTGCTCGTTTGAAGTTCGGCTGGCGCTGAGCCCGTCGCGATAGGCGCCCACATGAATGCCAGGGGCCGGCTCTTCTGTATCCTCAAAGACGACGCGCACTTTCGCATCCCGAACGGCCTGAAAAGTCAGTTGCAACGCGCCCGTCAGAATTGGGATGCGCCCCGCTAACTTAGGAAGTTGATCCGACGTCGTCGCCGCCCATACATCCATTCTGGCGTAGTCTGGATGTTTGACATCAAACCGGAACAGACACTCAGGAGGCAGCCCGGTGAACTCGAACCTCCCCTCGGAATCGGTCTTGCGGATTTTCACGGCGGCCGGGACGTCTTCCGGTTGGTTCAGCGCTGTCAATTCATAGATATCGGGCGACGACACGACTCCCCGTGCAATCTC